>LADT01000026.1 GCA_000961765.1 Clostridiaceae bacterium BRH_c20a
TTAATCCAAAAAGAATTAAAAGATTCAAAGACAAAATTCGCAGAAAGACTGTAAGAGGTACAGGCAGGAAAATGGAAGATATTATCAAAGACCTTAATCCAGTACTGCGAGGATGGATTAACTACTACCGAGTAGCTAATATTAAATCCTTTATAAGAGACTTAATGGGATGGATAAGAAGACGGCTGCGAATGATTAAAATAAGACAATGGAAATCCTATAAGGCTATGCATAAAGAAATGAGAAAGCAGGGCATCAAAGGCAATGGGGAGAAAATGGCGATTACAAAGTGGAAGAACTCCAATGTCCATATTGTACATATGCTACTCCCAAATAAACTATTTGAAAGCCTAGGTCTTATAGACATGCAAAAATATCAAGTTGGATTGTTGTCAAATTATTATTAATTTGATGAGAAATTTCAGGAGCCGGATACGGCAAACGTAAGTCCGGTTCTGTGAGAGCAAAGAAAACAGGACTAATTATCCTGTTTTCTAGCTACTCGATTAACTATTCTATATGAGTCTTTTAAATGGAGCCTGAGGTAAAGCTTGCCGTTAGCACCCATATTAAAATGCATGGTCTGTGCCTTATATTTGCCTGAATCATCGGGGTTTGTTTTTATAAAAAGAGAGTAATTCTCTCCTACAATAGGTCTTGCACTAAATGATGAACTATCTGCCAGTAAAATCTTACGAAGCTTTAGATCACCAAGATACAACATTAATGCTTCTAAATCTTCTCCAACCAAATTCATATTTTTAAGATTCATCGGATACAATTATTTCTGCACTGTGTGATCTTTCCTCAAATCTAAATTTTCTACTTATGTTGCGTATATTCCTTTTTGATTAAGACACATCATTTACATACTGTAAAACATAAAAGGCTAGAGGGAATCCCTCTAGCCTTAAAATTTTCTTAATGAATAGTTTGTGAATGCACAGCAAAGCTGCGCAAGGCTAAGGCTAAGATTGAGGTTAATGTAATATTGCACCTTCTGCACCATCTTCTGAAACATTAGGAAGTGTCGTAGTTTCACCTCGGTGATTTCGTAAAGTGTATTTTTCTGTGTCCTTATCTACAATATAATAATCAGGCATTAATGGTATTTTGCCTATATTTGTTGCAATAACATACATGGGCTGAGCTAAACCGGAAGTATGACCTCTAAGGGTATCTCTTATTAATTCAGCACCTTTTTCTACCGGAGTTCTAAAATGGTCTATACCTGGCGCCGGTTCTAAATAAAAAACATAGTAAGGTCTAATTCTTATATTTATCAATTTTTGATGTAATTCTTGAAAAGACTTTTTGTCATCATTTATTCCTTTCATTAACACAGCCTGATTACCTACATTAATACCACAGGTTAATAAATCCCACACTGCCTGAGCAGTTCTTTCTGTTATCTCACTGGCGTGATTGCATTGAGTATTGAGCCAAATAGGAACCTTATGATATCTTCCTAAAACCTTTTGTAAGCCACTGGTAATGCGGTGAGGCAGTACTATAGGTAGTCTGCTTCCAAATCTTATCATTTCTATATGGGGTATTTCTCTAAGTCTACGGATTATATATTCAATCTGTTCATCGGGAAGAAGTAAAGGATCTCCACCTGTTACTAATACTTCTCTGAGCTCAGGGTGGTTTTTTATCCATTCTAACCCTTCATCCACATCAAATCTTAGCTGCAAGGATTCATCCACTACCAATTCTTTACGAAAGCAGTGACGGCAGTAAATTCCGCATTTATTAACAACAGTAAAGGCAATTCGGTCCTCATACTGCCTAGCTATAGTATCAGGTCTGTCTTCATCTTCTGCCCTATTTTCTTTAAAAACAAGATAGTTTTCCATGCCATAACGGTTTTCTTGTTCATGCTTTGAGGGAACAATCTGTTTTCTAATAGGGCATTGGGGATTATCGGGGTCCATTAAGGATGCAAAATATGGTGTAGTTCCCCATTTAGCCGTAGTATTATTAATTCCCTCTTCTTCTTCAGTTGTTACATTAATATATTTTTTCAAATCTTCTAAAGTATCTACCTGATTTCTCATTTGATACTGCCAATCTTCGAAGTCATTCGAATTGATGTAGTTATATCCTTTAATTTGCTCTATCGAAGGTTTGATTTTAGTTTGGTGTTGTATCTTTTCCATATTCCTTCTCTCCTTTCAAAGTTTCTTTTAAAGACTAAAGAATGCAAATTATATATTAATCTCAAATTTTATAAATTTTATAATCAACCTTTTAGCTTTTATATCTTGATTTTTATATAATTAGTTTTTATTATTTTCTTCGAATTAAGACATGTAATTACTGGACATTTTTTTAGATTGAAAACTACCAGGGTATATATTTCTCAATAATGCACATTTTAACCATGGGTAAGATTATAGTAAGGGGGCATCCTATTGTTTCAGATTGCCGGTGTTCAAATAACTCCTATTATGAATGATAAAGAGGCTAATTTAAAAAGAGGAAAGCACTTTATCAGACAGGCTGCTCAAGAAGGTGTGGATCTAATTGTTCTTCCAGAGCTGTGGACAACAGGATATTATCTCTCTAGAGACGCTTATTATTCTTTGTCTGAAACCAATAATGGTCCAACTATTTCTCTTATGCAAGAAGAAGCGTATCAAGCCAAAGCAGCTATTGTATGTCCCTTTGTAGAAAATATTAATGACGAAATTTATATAGCAGCAGCTATTATGGATTCTAGTGGAGATTTGAGAGGAATAGTTAGAAAAAGCTTGCTCTGGGGGAGAGAACAAAGCATTTTTAAAAGAGGCGAAATCAAATACCCCATATTTGATTTAAAGGCAGGGAAAATCGGTGTTTTGATTTGTTACGAAATGGAGTTTCCAGAAACTAGCCGTCTATTGGCTTTGGAGGGTGCCGAAATTATTGTTTGTCCCTCAGTTTGGAGTATAGCTGCTTCCCATAGGTGGGATATTCAACTCCCTGCCAGAGCTTTAGATAATACTGTATATGTTTTGGGTGTAAATACTGTTGGAAATAATAGCTGTGGAAAAAGCAAGTTGATTAGTCCTTTAGGTGATATTTTAGTGGAAGCATCGGATAAAAGGGAAGAATTATTAATCCGGGCCATAGATAAAGAAGCATTATACTGGGCTAGAGAAGAAGTACCATACTTGGCGGACTATCTTAATAAACTTACTCCTGGTGGGGCTAAAATACCTATACCTACTTATTAATAACTTTAGTCACATCTAATCTTTAAGATTTCTTTAACATAAATATCGGTTAATAACAGGTTGCAGCGGGATACATGGAGTGGTTGTCAGTGATATAGGTTACTTGGCATTTGGTAGAAGGTACTGCCAAGCTTCCTTCTCTAAAGCATTATTCCCCATAATTATGTTCCCCCTTTTGACCAAAAACATATAACTTCTGTCCAAAAAAATTTAGCCCTGTAAAAAGCACCATGCCCACCATCATAGCTAATTGTTCAACTATATTTATACTAAAACTATAGTCCATTGCCAATAGGAGGTAACGGACAAGAGGCTTGGCAATGAGATATGCTATAAAATAACATATTCCAATATTTACGGCAAATTTTATACCTGTATAAAGATAGCTGTCGTGATTTTTAAATGTAAAGCTTTTATTTAAAAAGAATGAAATAATACTACCGAGGGTATACGAAGAGGCACTAGATCCCCAATAACCCCAACGAAGAAAATTATAGAAACAAAACATTGTAAATATTCCCGAAATAGTATTAAAAATACCTACCAGTATAAATCTGACAGCTTGGTTTCTCATTATCTTTTTCACCATCCATATGGGTAGTACATTATTAGATACTGTGTTTTCAATAATATAGCGTGGTCTACCTTTTATTTCTTCATTAAAATGCTTTTTTCCTTGTTTTTCCACACTATTTTCAAGATTAGATATATCTATATAAAATCTTAAGGTCAAAAAAAGGAGGGACTGTCCCCATACCTATAAATAATGACAACATTATTGTAAAGGAATTAAATATAGATATAGAAAATCATACTGTTTTTAAAAATAATAAAGAAATAATATTATCTCCTATAGAATTTGATATTCTTCTCTTTATGGTTAGAAATTCTAATAAAGCCTTAAGCTATTCCGAGATATATGAGTCCGTTTGGAAAACTGAAAGTATAGGAGATACTAAAACTGTTATGGTTCATGTAAGTAATCTTCGAAAAAAAACCAAAACGGTGGAGAAATAGAATATATAATAACAATTAAAAAAGTAGGTTATAAGTTCATAGATAGCCTGCAGTAAATAATAATCTTCCTGCCTCTTTTTTGCCCCACACAATTTATCAATTCTTAATTATCGATTAAAACTCCCATCAATCTGGAATTACTTAAGGTTAGTTACTGAATTATAAAAGCCTCACCCCGAGCTTTTCTCTTGGGAGTTATGCCTGTGACCGGAATTCCGCTGCGATTTGTAAGTTATGGTGGCAGTTCCATGCTGACAAACATGATTGGACTGGGGTTATTGCTTAACATCTATGTACGCCGCCAGAAAATTATATTTTAAGGAAAGGGGACACATCTCTAAGGAAAGGGGACACATCTCTAAGGAAAGGGGACACATAAGGAAAGGGGACACATCTCATCTTGGGTTCTTGTTGGGCTGAGAAATGTCCCCAACCAATGTGACTGTTGAAAATCAGCGTCTAGCTACGTTAATTTTAAGCCCCGACGTACTACAATGGGGACATTCCTGCTTTTAGCTGGTAACATCTAGGCAAGTAGCTTAACTTCAGCTATCAGTTTCTCTTAATCGTTCATATTCGAAACATCTATCGTCATTTCCCTGACTTATATATTTTATACAAGGTTAATTAAGTGGGACAAATCACCTGTCCCCCTTATACATTCTACCAAATTTAATGTTAGAAAAAAATAACTTATTTATGACCTGTAATTGCTCAGCAAGGAAATCTTTATCGGTAAATAATGAAACTCTTAAAACTTCTCCGTTAGGATTCATCATAAAATACTCATCTCCCCATATTATTTTTGTCCCATTGACCTCCGCTTCCCATTGTATATAAAAACCTTCGAATTTATCTATTTTAATGAATTGTTTTTTGTATTGAAAAAAATTATACTGACTGGTTTCTTTGCTTTTGCTAAGAAATTTATGCAAATCATTAATATTCCATACTTGGATATATCCCCAATATTTATTTTTATCTAAAAATAAAAGACTAAATAAAACTTCGCTTTTATCATTTATTTCATCTTTTAATATGGATACTGTATTTGGTAATTTAATCTCTATTGGAATTTCTTCGAATGAATATATCTTAGTATTTTCTGGTTCGAATATAGTATTAATATCTAAATCGTTATATATTGTCAAAGAGTTTGGCCATATAAAAAGCATTAAAAATAATACTAAAATTTTCATTAAACTTAACCTCTCTTTTTAGTTTTTTATATTATTATTTGTTTGTTTTAATAAATTTATTATAAATAAATTGACCCCTCATTAGGGGTCAATTTGAAAATAATTTTTTATTAGTTAATTTTCTCGACTTCTACATGTACTGTATTTAGTAAATCACTGGCTTTAGAAAAACTATTATAACCATCCTGTAAATATACTTTGTAATGTACATCAATAACTCCTTCTTCAAAGTCTCCGAAATATCTTTGATTTTCCCAAAACCAAAAATCTCCGTCTACATTATAGAAAGTACTTACTGGTGCATAATCATGAAACTCTTCAATTAGATACCAGGAGCCGCTATCTCCCACAAAAGTTAGATCATGGGTTACCCAATAATCATTCTGGGGAGTTGCAAGGGCATAAGGCGGAAAAACAGAAAGATCAGCACGTGGCGCAGCTAATACCGCATTACTTAAACAACTTAACATTAATAACGTAGTAAATAAACAAACAACCAAAATTTTCTTCATAATTTTCTCTCCTTATATTCGAAAATTGTAATAATTCTAAATCCTAAAACATAAACAAATATTAAGTGTATTAATTTAGTCCCTTAAGTTATTGCTTTGGGGGCTCATTTTTTTCCACTGGAATCACCTCCCCCTTTAAATTTTACAAATTATAAAGGCCAATGAATCTTAAAAATATTTAATTATTTAAGCTTATTTTTTATTAATTTTTTTACGGAAATCTGTAATTAAGTCATATATTCTTTAAAGTCAAAAAAATGTTGCTTTCTATGATTTACATTAAAGCCACCTCGATTTTTGGGGTTTTAAAAAAACGGAGGTTAAAATGCTACTAAATTCGTAACATTTTAGCCTCCGTTTTTCGGTCAGCCAATATCTTTCATTTTTATGAATTAACTACTTATTAAGAGTGAAAATAAAATAAAAAGAAAAAATATGCTAAAAGTAAAAGAGAAATAAATATAACTAAATAAGTAGTTTTACTTTTCTTGTTAAATTTTTCGTTATCTAATATCCATGCTATAATTAATAAACAAGTTAGGAAAAAATGGAAAATAATCATACTTTTCGCCTCAAGAAACATTTGTTTTTTATTGGTTAGAGTTTATTTAATGACGGCTTTAAGCAATTTAATTTTAAATTTAGCCTCCTTTTCTCGGTCAGCTAATACTTCTTCTTTTTTCAATGATATCGCAGCCGACTAATTTACCTTTTTGAAAAACTAAACTTACTGTCCCATACTTTTCTTCATCAGAAAATTTCTTTATCAAATCTAAATATTCCTTAGGAATGACTTGCGTTAGCTTATCTATCCGATTTTCGGTAAAGTTCATTTTAATCAACTCCATCAGATAAAATAAAACCTACCTTTCGAGTAAACCGAAAGATAGGTTATGTCACTTTTAAATATGATATTCTTTCGGCAACCCGGCTACCATAGCTTGTGCTTTAGGCCCGTAGTTTTGCGTCCCTAGTTTTCACTAGGTTTGCCTTTTCTAAGATTAAAATAACATACTAGATGAATTTTGTCTAGTATATTTTTGAATAGTTTGAATAAAATAGTACTTTAGTCCTATTTTATCCAAATATGTATCCCTCTGTGTTAGGCTAGTATCATAGACGGGTATAATGTTTCTATAAATTAAACAATAAATATTTTAAAAGCTTAACATTTTATAGCAAATTTAATCATATTTGGACATAATATAACAAGTACTAGAATTCAATTTACTATCTACTTTTCATTTTAGAACTTAATCTCCTGCTATTGCACTAAATTCACAGAGTGTGCAACGATTGTTGTACTGCTATAAGTGCAGCGTGTCATTCTGAGCGTAGCGAAGAATCTGACTATTTAAGCGGCTTTAAAGATTCTTCGTTTCACTTCGTTTCATTCAGAATGACACGAATCTGGACTTTTTCAGTGGCCTCCATGGAAACCCGCCTCTACAAAATTCTTCAACCTCAACCTGAATTCCTCCCTTATGTTTCCAAAGTATTAGAAATCGGGTAAGAGGAACAATAAAGGATGGATGAAAATAAAATGGGATAAAAAGCTTGGAGGCGGCTTATGATTCCTTTGCGTGATACAGTAAAATCCCGTAGTTTTCCTATTGTAAATACTACAATAATTATTTTAAATATCTTAATTTTTTTTGGTGAATCATCACTTACTGATATGGAATTATCTGAATTATTTTACCGCTTTGGCTTAATTCCTAGCTGGTTTTTATATACTGTTGAAATGGGAGGGTATGTAGAAGCCGTTATTCCCATGATTACCTCTATTTTTTTACATGGAGGCTGGCTGCATATAATCAGCAATATGCTCTTCCTCTGGGTTTTCGGTGATAATGTAGAGGATAAAGTAGGTCATTTTAGATATATATTCTTCTACTTAACGGTTGGGGTGGTTGCTAATATAGCTCAAATAATGGCTAGCCCTGGCTCAGCAGTACCTATTATTGGAGCTAGCGGGGCGGTGGCCGGAGTATTAGGTGCTTATTATATTAGTTTTCCAAGGGCAAAGGTGTTAGCCCTGATTCCTATTTTCTTCTTCTTTACCCTTATGGAGGTAAGAGCATCACTATTTATTGTTTTTTGGTTTGTATTACAGGTATTCAATGGAGTGTTTAGCTTAACTGCTGTAGGTAATTCTGTAGCGTGGTGGGCCCATATTGGCGGGTTCTTGGGTGGCTTTATCCTAATAAGATTTTTTCAAAAACAGCAAAAGCTTATTTATTTGGAATAAAAAATGATACTCCCAGTTATACTAAAAGGGATAAGGCGAGACGTGCATTATAGGTCCAGCTTTTGATTGGCTGATGCAGGTTCTAGCAATCTAGGATAAAAGGGGTGCTCATTTTAATGGTGGATAAAAAATGCAAGAACTGTACTCAATTTTTAACAAATGACTGCGAAGGCTTAGTCCAATTTAATTCTGAAGCTTATCAGGGTATGGAGCAGAATAAAGCACGAGAGATAGATGTTTCAGGCTGTTGTTGAAAAGAGAAATCAAAGACATTGGAAAAATGCAAAATGAAAATTGGGCTTTATAGCCAGGGCACTGAAAAAGTCCCATTTCGTGTCATTCTGAATGAAACGAAGTGGAATGAAGAATCTTGAAAATCGCTTAAATACTAGATCCTTCGCTATCGCTCAGAATGACAATTTTGAGTATTTGTCTTATTGTTAGAATTTTTCAGTGGCCTCCATTATGGCCTGATTTTTTTGTTTAAAAATGTTGTTCTATTTGATTACCTTCCTTCGTATTTGGTATTGAGGGGGGGTTCTTTTATGAAGAGAGTTTTATTAATTATGTTAATTCTAATAGGCTTGTTTTTTGTAATATGGACATCTATTTTTGGCAATAATAGGTTGATAGCAATGGAAATTACCGCTTTAAAATACCCGGGACGATTAGAGTTACAAGAAAAAGATGGGCAAATTATTTTTGAGGAATTAAGGGACAGGGCAGAATTAAATTATAGAAGTGATAGTACATTTCCCACACCTTGGTACTTATTAAAAGCAATAAGTGAGAAAGAAAGTTTGTATTATTTTTTTGCCCAACCATCTAAATTAACAAATATCCAAAATAATAAAAGTGTTGAACTAACACCGGATTCCACTAGTGTTCTTAATAAGTATCTTGAGAAAATTCACAAGGATAGTCCCTTTGGGCAGATAAAAAATTGGGATGAGGTAAATAAACTATTTCCTCGGATGGCCAAGGCTAAAATCGTTGATCTGGAAACTGGACTATCCTTCAGAGTTCAAAGAAGGGCTGGAAGTCTTCACGCAGATGTGCAGCCTCTAACTAGAGAAGATACAGAGGTCTTTAAAGCAATCTATCAGGGGCGGTGGAGCTGGAAAAGAAGAGCAGTAGTTTTGGAAATTGATGGTCATAAAATAGCTGCTTCAATGAATGGAATGCCCCATGGACAGGGGGCTATCCAAGGCAATAATTTTCCTGGTCACTTTTGCCTGCATTTTTTAAACTCTCAAACCCATTCGAAAAACATAGATGTAGCCCATCAATTGATGGTTTGGAAGGCAGCGGGACTTATTGAGGATTATTTAGAAGGAAAGACAGATAAAGAAATGGTGGAGATAGCGTTAACTGCCCTTAATCAAAATGACCCGCAGTTGGTTATTTTAACCTATGTGTTAAACAAAAATATTACATATCTTTTAAACTATATGGAAAAAATATCTGGATTGAAAATTCATTCCTTGACTCGAGAAGGAGCGGACAATATTTATTCCGCTGAAATTGAGTGGTATGAGCTGGGAACTGGTAGCAATTACCGGGAAAAGGTTGACATTACTGTTACGAGAGGTGAGTTCGGATTTTTAATAAGTCCTGATCAAATAGCTGAAGTAATTGTAAACAAAAGGAAATTACATTAAGCTAGATACTTCCAAATTGTTTAAAATACGAGTATAATGAAACTATAGGTAGCTAGGTAAATATAATAGGAGTAAACAATAAAATAACGCATCTAGACGTCATATTTAGAGAAATAGGGGGTAAAGTTATGCCGAAAAAAATTTTGTTTATTTATAATCAGGTGGTAGCAGAGGAACGGAAGGCTTGTTTTGGTGAATGTGCCTTAGTGAAAGATGTTGATGCTATAAGAGAAGCTTTAAAGGAAAGCAATAATCATATTTTATCCCTAGATCTCCATTCACCCTTACAGTTGGAGGAATTTATTTTAGCTAATCATTCTATAGATTTAGCCTTTGTTATTGCTGAAGGCTTTAAGGCTAATCCCCATACTCTCTATAACGGTCATGGTGCAGCACTAGTTCGCAGGTATCTGGCAAAGTATAATATTCCCTGTACCCATTCTAGTTTTGAAAGCATGGAAGTATGCAGGAATAAAGACCTCACTTATGCTAGACTTAGAGAAAGGGGGATTCCCATTCCTCAATATTTAGTATTTGAAACCCATTTTATTAATAACATTAAATGTATTGAGGCACAAGTTTCAGAGATTGGTTATCCTGTTATAATTAAACCTGCCGGAGGCGGTAATAGTATAGGTATTTCCTCCAAATCAGTTGTGTATAATTTTAAAGATTTAATGGAACAGGTAAAAACTGTCCAAAAGCAATTAGGACATACTACCTTAATAATCGAAAAATATTTGGCTGGTCAAGAATATACTATTGGTATACTTGGCAATAAAGAAAAATATGTTCTTCCTGTTATTGGTTTTCCAAAGAACTTAGGAGTAAGGGATGCGGGGACAAAAATAACTGAACATACACTAAGGGATAAATTTGAGTTTATTACAGAAAGTGATAAACGATTTAACAACCTTTTGGAATTAGGTGTTGATTCATTCGAAGCCGTTCTAGCTAATGATGTTCTGCGCATTGACTTGAAGGAAGATGAATTGGGAAATATTTATGTCATAGATGTTAATGGTACACCTGCCTTGAGCTTTACCGGATCGCTAAATTTTATGGCTAATAAAGCGGGGCTAAAACATAATCAGTTGGTTCAACTGGTTCTCTATAAGAGTATGCTTAGATATGGACTTGCGCCAAATATTTTCTTTGACGAATTAGTTAAAGGGTTAATCTTAAAGCTAATTAAACATGAATCTATAGAAGTTGCTTAGCCTGTTTTCTTGTGCTATGTAACATTAAAAACTGTGTGAAGACTATTTTTTTTATATTGTAAATTTTTTTTATTTAATTACACATAATGAATATGTTATTATTAAGATTGTGCGATTATATTATTATTTTAAATAAATCCGAAGATAACAGGTAGTCTGGAGGTAAAAAATGTCTTTTACTGAAATGCTCTTTACTTTTTTAGGCGGATTAGGTTTATTCCTATTTGGTATTAAATCTATGTCTGAAGGTCTACAGGCAGTAGCGGGGGACAAGCTAAGAGTAATCCTAGAAAAGGGTACGAAGACCCCTTTAAGAGGCGTATTAACAGGAACTATTGTAACTGCCTTAATTCAGAGCAGTAGTGGTACTACTGTATTGGCTGTAGGGCTTGTAAATGCCGGACTTTTGCCATTACGGCAAGCTATAGGTATCATTATGGGAGCTAATATTGGTACAACAGTAACTGCTTACCTTATTGGTTTTAAATTGAGCAACTATGCATTACCGATTATTGCGGTCGGGGTATTCCTCTTGTTTTTCTTTAAAAATAAAAGGATTAATTACCTAGGACAAGTTTTCTTAGGCTTTGGTTTATTGTTTTATGGTATGGATGTGATGGGGGACGGCATGAAGCCACTAAGAGATGCTCCTTTCTTTATAGGGCTAATGAGCAATGTTGAAAACAATTCACTTTTGGGTGTGTTAATTGGAGTTATTTTCACTGGAATTGTTCAAAGCAGTAGTGCTACCATTGGTGTTCTGCAGGAATTAGCCCATCAAGGCATTGTTACCTATAGACAGGCTATCCCTATTTTATTTGGTGATAATATTGGGACAACTATTACAGCCCTCTTGGCAGGCATCGGGGCTACTGTTACCGCGAGAAGAGCTGCCCTTGCCCATTTTCTCTTCAATATGATAGGTACCATTATCTTTTTACCATTGTTTCTGTCGGGCATCTTTACCAAAATTGTAATTGCCTTTACTGATTATATTTATATTTTGCTTCCGGGCTTTGAGGGTTCCTGGAATACCTTAAATATTAAAATGCAGATTGCTCAGACCCATGGGGTGTTTAACATAACTAATACTGTCATCCAATTGCCGTTTGTTGCAATTTTAGCAGTTTTAGTAAGTAAGATTATACCCAGCACCGAGCAGGAAATTGATAGAAAACCTCAGTATCTAGAACCTCGTTTATTAGGAAATGCACCGTTAGCCTTAGCAAATGCAAGCAGGGAGCTTTTGCGAATGGGGAGAGTTGCAAGTGAATCTTTTGAGTATGCTGTTAAATACTTTTTTGAGCACCACACAGATGATAAAAAGAAGTCGCAGCAGTTAGAGGATTTAGTTGATCAGCTAGAAAAGGATATTACAGGATATGTAGTAAAAGCATCAGCCGGTAAAAAACTAACTAGTGAATTAGCAGAACGCAGTTATATTATTTTGCAGGCTGTTGGTGATATTGAGCGGGTAGGAGACCATGCTGATAATTTACTGGAATTAGCTGATTATGCTACCGAAAATAATGTTCGCTTTTCAGATACTGCGCTAGAAGATTTAAAACAGATGATAAATCAGGTTAAGGAAATATTTATCATGTCTTTAGAGGCGTTAAAAACGTCAAACAGGGACTTGGCTATAAGAGTAGTAGCAAATGATGATATAGTTGACCAGATGGAAATAGACCTGCGTAAGGCCCATATAACAAGATTGAATGAGGGTACCTGTAATGGTAGTGCAGGAGCAGTTTATTTGGATATATTAAGTAATTTAGAAAGAATAGGGGACCATTCTGTAAACATCGCCGGATATGTTCTGGGTGAACGATAAAAAAGAGCCATAGCGGCTCTTTTTTTATCGTTCAAGGTTAAGGCTGAGGTTAAGATCAAGGTTAAGGCTAAGGCTAAGGTTGAGGTTAAGCAGGTTTTTAAGGTCTTTCTCAACCTTAACCTAGCGAAACGTAGTGAGCGAAACCTAAACCTTAGTAATGCGTTAGCATTGCTACTTAACCTCAACCTAGCGAAGCGAAACCTTAACCTTGTAATGCTAAAGCATTACAACGCCGGGCAGAAAGTTATACCAATTAATCCGGGCCCGGTATGTACGGCCATTGAGGCAGTTGTTTGTTCAATAAAGCTTTGCTCAATTTGCAAGTTTGATTCCTTTAATTTTTCCATTACATATTGGGCATCTTCCGGTGCATTCCCATGCAAAACGCCCAGGAGAACTTTTTGACTGCCTATTGATTCTTTCACAATCTCGATAATTTTATTTAAAGAACGGGCCCGACCCCGCACTTTAGTTACTGAATAATAAATGCCATCATCATTAATAGAAATGATAGGTTTAATATCAAGAATATCACCAATGGTACCTTCAACTAAGCCTATTCGGCCGCCTTTTCTTAAATATTCTAGTGTTTTCAAAACAAAGAAAACCTTTGTTTCTTTGATCAATTCTTCAACCTTAGTTATAGTATCATGAAAAGGAGTATTGTTTTTTAATAATTTCCCCGCATGCATTGTCAAAAAACCAAGGCCTAAAGACAAGGCTTTTGAATCAATAATTTTCAAATTTATACCGAGGTCCTCAACCTTCTCCTTTAAACTTTCTACCATGCCATGGGTACCACTTAAACCGCTGGATAAAAGAATGGCCAAAACATGGGTATAGCCTTCACTTTTAAGTTTTTCAAATAGTTCCCAAGTTTCACCAACAGAGGGCATAGATGTAGAAGGTATTTCTGTTTTTAGCCGTTCATAGAACTCTTCCGATGTGATGTCAACACGGTCACGATAATCACCATTTTGAAAAATTATCCTTAAAGGGATAACATGGATGTGATATTTATCAATTAGTTCTTTTGGCAAATCACAGGAACTGTCTGTAATTAAGGCAATTTTCTCCAAATCAAAAACCTCCGAACTATATTTATTTAATAAAATATTGTTTTAATACTCCAAAATATCCTTAAATTCCTGCATCTATTAGTAATATTTACGTAGTTTCTACAAATTAATCCAATGAATTATTAATTATATGATATTTTATTATTTAATAATTTGGTGTAAAATTTGTGATATAATGATATTCAGAATATATACAATTAAGGTGGATAAGATGAACGAAAAAGCAGCTCCTCTAACGACTCATCTAGAAGACCTCAGGAAAGTACTGATTAGATCATTTATTGCGATTATTGTCGGAACGGCTATAAGCTATGGTCTGATGCTGGATTGGATTATGGAAATAGTTGTTGGTCCTGTGCACAGATTGGGTCATGAATTAGTTTTTTTAGCTGTAACAGAAGGTTTTTTTACTCAACTAAAGGTAGCTTTTTTTGCCGGAGTGATTTTTGCTAGTCCGATAATAATCTGGCAGATATTGAGATTTGTATTGCCTGCCATGTATAGCCATGAGAAAAGGCTGTTCTTTCCGTTGCTATTTTTTGGGGTTATTCTTTTTAGTGCAGGAATTGTATTTGGCTATATATTTGTATTGGAATTGGGCTTAAGGATTTTACTTATAAACTTTAGCGGCGGATTAACTCCAATGATTTCAGTTAGTAAATATGTTTCTTTTGTTATTTCCTTTTTACTTCCTTTTGGGCTAGTCTTTGAAATTCCTTTAATAACCTTTTTTCTAACCAGAATGGGTATAGTCACTCCCAAATATTTAAGAAAGAATCGGCGCTATGTAATATTTTTAATGTTTGTATTGGCCGCAGTTCTTTCACCAGGACCTGATATAGTTGCTCAATTATTTTTAGCTCTGCCTATGGTGATACTCTATGAACTTAGCATAATTATCTCATCGGTATTATATAGAAGAATACAAAAACAAAAGGAAAAGGAAGAAATATAATTTTTATAGACGATAGACCAAGGAACATAAGAATGTAGAATGTAGAATTTAAAATGTAAAATTCAATTTAAAGTTTAAAATAGACAATAGACTATTGTTCATTGACTAATAAACCTAAAAGACCCAGCTTGGCTGGGTCTTTTAATGTTTACTATGTATAGAAATGGGGTAATAAAAATATAGATACAATAAAGGAGGGGATAAGTTTATGGGAAACAATTTAATAAATGCTCAGGGACTTTTAGGAAAAGAAGTAGTAGCATTAAAGGATGGTTCATATCTTGGCAAAGTACAATCAATAGGCATTGACCCAGGAGAAAAGAAGGTGATCGGGGTATTTATAAAGCTAAAAGGTATCTTGAGTGGGAAAATTTTTGTACCTTTCTCAGGGATTCAGGCCTTCGGAGATCATGGTATAACCCTAAAAGAAGACTTTGATACGGAAAATACTGCGAAGGGTATGGAAGAAAAGGAAATATTAGAAATGCCTGTAATAACAATTAATGGCACAATGCTCGGAAAAGTGGATAGTTTTGCTTTTGATAAAAGTAATGGTGCAATTACAGAATACATCTTAACAGAAGGATTAGTTCGAGATACTTTAAAGGGAAAAGGGCTTTTACGGGGTGAGAGTGTTTCCCGCATAGGTAAGGATGTCATTATTGTGGCTAAAGAAGTTGATGCTTCAAACCTCGAACAGGTTGAAATGGATTATATAGATTCTGAGGATGATTTAGGACCAGAAGTAGTTCGGCTAAACGTAGAGACTGAAGATACTTTACGGGAATTCAAAGAAGAGATTAAAGATACCCAAGAAAGTATAGAACAAAATATTGAGGCTGGGAAGAGTGCTGCTGAAAGAGGTTGGCAGCAAACATTGCAGAAGGTTAAAAAAATTACTGAAGAGTGGACAGAAGTAATTAAGCAACAGGCTGATAGGGTAGGAGGTGAAGCTAAGGAGTTGTGGTCAGATGCCCAGGCTGCCACTCATAAGCAGCTAGAAAAAATTAATCAGGTTAAAGAAAAGTGGCAGGATAAGTTAGCTAGTATTCAACATAAAAAACAAGATGAATTTAGTGAGCAGTTAATGGATGAAATTAAGGACAAAACGGTAAATAGCCCTCTATATGATGATGGGGGAAATCCTATTATTCTCCCAGGGCAGATAATAAATAATGTAATTGTTAAAAAGGCTATGGAGAAAGGTAAACTTCACCAATTGTTTGTTTTAGCTGCTACCAGGGATGTTGAAGACCAAATAGAAAAGATAGAAAAATAGGGCCAGCATCAGCTGGCCTTCTTGTTCACTGCAGGTAAGATTTGCTAAGCAGGAAAAAATGGTTTTTTAGCGAATAGCAATAATATTCACATGTATATTACTATTAGTAAGGAGAAGGAGAAGAAAAATGAAAAAGGTTAAAACAAAAAAAGACCAAAGAGCATATTTTTGGTTTTTCTCTTTTCTGGCACTTATTTTAATATTTCTTTTCGGAATTACTTCTCCATACCTCGGTTATTATTGGCTATTTGGTATTTTATTTGGCTTTGTTTTACAGAAAAGCCGGTTCTGCTTTGCTGCAGCTTTTAGGGACCCTATTATAGCGGGCAGTACATCCTTATTCAGAGCTGTACTGGTAGCTATGGCAATAATGACTGTTTTTTTCACTCTAATTCAATATAATGCTGTCCAAGGAGGGGCTCTAACCATACCGGGACGTATTTCTCCCGTAGGTGTACATACAATAGCTGGGGGTTTTATTTTTGGAATAGGAATGGTCATAGCAGGAGGTTGTGCCACAGGTACTTTGATGCGAATTGGTGAAGGCTTTTTTATGCAAGTCATAGTATTGATAGGCTTTTTGATTGGAACCTTATGGGGTGCTTGGGACTACCCCTGGTGGGAGCGAGTTTTTATTAGCAACTCTCCTACACTACATTTAGCTCAATATTTTGGTTGGACAGGTGCTGTTATATTTCAACTGGTTTTAATTGCAGTATTGTACTACATTGCTAAGAAATATGACGATCAAAATAATATTTTATTATAGTGGGGTTTGAATAATGGCAGAGGTTCGATTGGATTGCTTATATGAGGCCTGTCCCATTCCTTTATTAAAAACGATGCAGAGCCTAAAGGTACTAAACCAAGGTGATGTACTAATTGTTGAAACAGATCATTCCTGTGCTATCAAAAACATTGCTGAATGGGTAGGAAAACAGAAACTGCCTTGCGAAATTATTGAGGTCAGTAATGGAGAATGGGAAATATACATAAGAAAGGAACGTTAGGAGGTGGGTAATTGAAAAGTAAAATTATAATTGGTCCATGGTCTTACCTCACGGGAGCCATTCTTCTCGCCGTTCTTAATACTCTTTTATTTGCAGCCTTGCACACGCCTTGGCAGATTACTACGGGTATTACCTATTGGGCAGCCTGGATATTTAAGTTTTTGGGAGGTGCACCTGAGAACTGGCACTATTTTGCAAATAATGCTTCTAAAAGTGAAGGTTTGTCCCAGTCCTTTTTATCAAATAGTCTTTCTCTTATGAATTTTGGCGTTATTTTTGGGGCATTATTAGCTGTTTTAATAGCTTCTCAATTTAAGGTGAAAAAGATAAAATCCCCTAAACAAATTTTTGCAGCTTTACTTGGCGGAATAATCATGGGTTATGGAACGAGAATTGCATTGGGATGCAATATTGGGGCTTTTTTTAGTGCTATACCTTCGTTGTCTGTGAGTGGTTGGGTTTGGGGAATATCAGCATTCATTGGGGCCTGGGTAGGAAGTAAGCTTCTAATAAAGTACTTATTATAATCAAGTAGCTATAAAAGGCCTAAGTTTTTAACAAAAGCCCCTTTTTGATGATAGAATGAATTCAGTAAAGCTCTTTTCCACACTTTTAGGACAAATATTGCTGTCTTGGATGATATAGTAGTCTGCAGCAAAAGAAAGATCAGCTAGTTGAATTTCTTTTAAGACACCGGTAGCTAATTCCTTTTTTATTGCTAGTTGAGATAAAATAGAAATGCCCTTACCGCCAATTACTGCGGATTTAATTGCTTCCGATGAGCTTAATTCCATAACTATATTGGCTTGTTGGATATTAATATCATGTCTTTCTAATGTTGATACGATTACATCCCGGGTACCAGAGCCCTCTTCCCGAAGAATCAAAGGGAGCTTCAAAAATTCGCCACCTGTGACTCGGTTAATATGAAATACATCGGGAGAAGCAACCAACTTTAAATTATCGCTAGTTATTTTAGTTTGTAATAATTCTGGGCAGGATGTTTTTCCTTCAATGAGACCTATTTTAGAAATTCCGTTTAAAATATTACTGACAACATTGTTAGAATTAGTGATGTTGAGTAATACATTAACCTGAGGGAAATTTTCTTTGAATAAGTACAACGTACAAGGTAGGGCATAGCACCCGACAGTTGTACAAGAACTCACAATCAATTCCGTCTTTTGCCTTTTAAAAGCATCAAGCTGTCTTTCCACATTTTCCTGGATCGATAAGATAGAAACTGCATAATCATAAACAATTTGTCCCGCGTCCGTTAATTCTACACCTTTATTACTTCTTAGGAGGAGCTTTACGTTTAATTCTTTCTCTAAAGCCTGTAGCTGAATACTTACCCCAGGTTGTGACATATGTAACAATCTGGCTGCCTTTGAGATACTATTTGACTTTACTGTGATATAAAATGTCTTCAAATATTCAAGATTCATAAACACAACGCTCCTTTAAGATTAAAAGGTTATACTTGGCTAGACCTATTGTCAAGTCTGCATATAACTTTGATTAAGGCTTATATTATATTAGTTATACGACATTGGGAAAGAAAAAACCTTCACAACTCACTAAGTTTTTGTAACTAGATAACTATAATACTAAAATTTACTAAAGGCGGTATAAAATTAATTTTACTTTGCACACTTTTTGCATTATTGAATATATTTACTTACATAAAATTATGCTATAATTTAAGTGAAGTGTTTTGGATTTGTGAATAAAGGGTATAATTTTAATAACTCTGCTAGAAGAAGAGGGGATAGCAATGTCACACGTGTTTAGTTTAGCGAAGCTTAAGATAGGGCAAATAGGGGAAATAGTAGAATTAAAAGAAAATGGCAAGACTACTATTATGAGTGAAAAGCTAGGTATTGCTAAAGGAATGTCTGTTATTGTTCTGCAGCAGGCAGTGGATTGGCTGGTTCAGATTGGTTCTAGTCAGATAACCCTAAGTAAGGAAATGTTAAATAATATCCAAGTGAAGGAGGCAAATATTTAATACTAGTATTAAATATTTGCCTCCTAGGTTGAGGTTAAGGTTAAGATTAAGATTTCTCTCACTTCGTTCGCTAGATTCCGCTTCGCTAGAATAAAATCAAAATTGACAGAATGTCTATCCCAAATGTTTTTACTGGGCCCTGGTCACTGAGAACCGGGCACGAAACCTCAAAAAACCGCCTTAAATATCACTAGCCAGAATTTAATATGTAAATATAAAACCCAAGGTAAATCACCTTGGGTTTTTAGCGTGCCACGTATAAACGGAACCGCCCGGTGGCGGTTTAGATGCCGTAAACTTTATAGCAATTAGCACATACCACAGGTACTTTTTCTTCAGCCAGTTGTTGATCAAGTTTTTGATAATTAATATGGATGAGCTGGGAAGTAGGCTCATTATCAAAGGTTTCATCCATATAAGTATTGAATAATTTTATCCGTCTATCATATACACCACGAAAATCTAAATATCTTTTATCACTCCACAAATCAAGAAAATTAGTTTCATTAATATTTCCGATAATGAAAGAAGGCTGCTCAAATTCTTTCTCGTTAAAAAATGCCCGGACATTTTTTAGGGCTAAGTATGGGCAGGGTGTTATTAGTCCATCCCATGTAACAAAAACGTTTTTTAGGGGGTTATAATCACAGGTTATTGCTTCATTACCGATTAGAGGTTTAGGGTTGAAATATACATTTTTACGGTCGGCAATTTTTTTTGCCTGATTGATAAAAGCTTCATATTCCTCCTTACCTTTGGCTTTTCCTTGTTTAATTAAGTCACCCCGGTTTTCATCCGAAATTATCCCCTCAAAAGCCTTTTTACTGTTGGTTTCCGGGGAAATAATGAAATTTATATTACTAGCATTAATCTCATCAATTCCCAGATCGCCGGCTTGTTCAACAAAAGACGGTAAATCACTGATGCTATCTTGAGTCATAACAAAATCAAGAATTATTTTCGTATCGTTTTTACGCTGTTTTACTAAACCCATAATATTTTCGCTGACATTATTAAGAGTAACAATAGGATAGTTAAAGTTGATAGTAATCTTATCCGGAGATAAATTGGTAAGCTCTTTTATATTTGAGGGGTTAAGCTTAGTGCCTAGTGTTGTTATTTCAAGCTGAGAAGAGTTTTCTCTAGCAATTTTAAACATTTCGAAAAACTGGGGATGCTCGAGTGGATCTTCCCAACCCAAGAAATGTACTCTTTTTGCCTGATTGAAGTACTTTGATGCTTCAAAAAAGGTGGATAGTTCCATAAATTGATTTGTTTTATTTTCCAAAGGTGATCGATGGGCAATTTCAATTTGTAGGTCATCAATAATACGAGCTTTTTTTGGTTCCTTTTTTCCAAAAAGTGATGAAAAAAACCCCATTCTATAATCCTCCCAATAAATATTATTGAATTAAATAGATATTTAACAGATAATAATTTGCTAAATAACTACCAAAATCCTTCTGGTTTTAAAAATATTTATTGAGGGTAAGATAATTCCAGATGAGACTACTCTGGAGGTATATTTTAATGGATAATAAGCAGTTGGTGCGAGAATTAGTCGCCGAACAAAAATATGAACAATTGCTTAAGTTAGGACGAAAAAAACATAATCAAACTTTAAAATATATTCAAATGCATCTATTTGAGGATATAAATATGCCTTTAAGGTGGTATGGTATCGAGGCAATTGGCAGACTTACGAGAGAATTGGCTCCAAGGGAGCCAGAAATATATAGAAATTTGATCCGCCGTTTTTTATGGGCTATGAATGATGAGAGTGGAAATGTACCTTGGAGTTCACCGGAGGGGATAGGCAGTATTATAGCCAACCAGCCCTTTTTATTTGGACATTATACTCCAATGCTGATTACTAATGCCTTAGATAATCCAATGTGCCATCGAGGGACTCTTTGGGCAGTTGGCCGTATAGGGAAGATAAAACATTCATTGGTATTACCGTTTATTGAGGAAATTACCCCTTTTCTTTCTGCGGTGGACTCTGATTTAAGAGGATATGCTGCCTGGGCTTTAGGTGAAATAGGTTTTTATCGGGTATTACCGGAGTTAATAACCTTACAGGAGGATACAAGTCCTGTGTATATTTTTAGAGAAGGCCGGCTTAGCTTGGCAAGTGTAGGTACATTAGCCAAAGAAGCTGTCGGAAAGCTGGTTGAGGGAGGGATTTAGATGTCAAAAAAAATAAATGAAGGGTCTTATTCCGTGGCTTTTGTGCAAAGCCGGAAGAAGTTACAACAATTGTCACCAGATAAGATTTCAAAATTAACATTACTAAAATATGATTGGGCTAATAACTGTTTTATGGTTGATAGTTTTGGTCATGAAATTGAGATTTCATATCCTGAAGGAAAAGTTAGTTTAAAGGATTCAGATGAAAATATTTTGTCCCTTCCTTGGCAATTAATTTTACTAAATTATTTATCTAGTTCCAAAGATGAGCCAATGAAAAATGAATTAGTTTCCTATAGAGATCTGCCCCATGGTAATGTATTTTACCCTAATATTAAGACTCACATCTTAGAAGGGCTAGGTAAGTTTTTTTCCAACTGTGATAGGAATACAGTTGGAAATGTTTTAAATAAATTAGGGTTTGCTTTTATACAATCTAAAGCTGATCTAGCAGCTAGAGCCGAATTTGTTCCAAGAGTTCCTGTACAAATTCAGTTTTGGGAGGGAGAAGAGGGAATGCCCTCTTCATGCCAGATTCTATTTGACCGTAGTATAGCAGACCAAATACATATTGAAGATGCGGCTGCCTTATGCTACATAATTAAGGAATTAATTATTAAACTCTATTCATTAGAAGAAATAATTTAATCTTCTAATAACTGCCTGCCAATAATGCGTTCTAAATCCATAATCGTGTTGCATTCGAACATTCTGCAAAAAGGTTGAAAAGCTGCCACAGAAGGATGCTTATCCCAGGTTCTTTGAGGTAAGGTATTCAACCAGAGAATCTGTTTTACCCTTTTTTGGACAGATTGCAGTTTTTCCGCTGCTTTAGCAGTAGCTAAACTTTTAGTATCACTGACAATAATCACTATTGTATTTTTCTTTAAAAGAAAGCGATGCTCGTCTTCTAGTTTTTGCAAACTTTGATTAAGGTCTGTTCCTTGCCCCCATACCTGTCTTCCCTCGCCTAACATAGTCATAATTTCTTCAAAAGAAACACCTTTTTGAAACCATGGAGTGGTTTTCTCTAGGCGCTCGGCAAAAAGAAATGTTTCCATGCTGCTAATCGCCATAGACAACCCTAAGGAAAATTGTAGAATAAATTTTGTGTACTTACTCATCGACCCTGAGACATCACAGAGAAGAACGAGTTGAGGTTTTGTTACCTTCTTGGATTTATAGTGAAGCTTAACCATAGCTCCACCCAAACCAATGTTTTTACGGATGCTTCTACGCAAATCAATCACAGAGCGTTTACTGCTCTGCTGATAACGTCGCGAAATGCGGGTGGCTAATTTCCTGGATAGATGATGGAGCAGCCGCTCAGCCTCAGGTGAATCCGCTTCACTTATATTTTGGATGTCCTTTCTTAGAAGCCGGGATTGCTCCTCCTTGAGCCCCTTTTGTACTTGGTTTAATAGATAATCTACTTCCTGGTCTCCTGTCGCCGGTACTTCAAAAGGTTGGGGGATTTCGCCTTTATTTTGCCAATAAGCAAGCTGGCCTCGAACTAAGTTTTCAATCATGGGTTTAAAGTCCTTCTCCATATGGGTACCTTCGGAGCTTTTCTTTAAAAAATCCTGTAATCTTTCCTGGGCAAGATTATCCAAGTTAACATAGGATAGTTTCTCTTTTTGTGTTAAATTTAGGCTTTCGCCTTGAAAGGTTAAATCTGACTCTGCTTGGGTTAATTGCTGCTGTACTTCACTGTCTTCCTGTCTCTTTTGGACCTGCCATTCTTTTTTTTGCTCGGGAGACGCAAAAAATGTTTGAAAAGTTTGTTCAAAAAGGGCTAAATCTTCTTGCCTTTTAATCAAGGAACATTTTAAGGCTGCTTTAACGCTGTTTCTATCACTGAAATTAACATATTCAAAGGCTTGAAAAACATCTAACATTTCTGCTAAACTAACCCGTGCTCCTAACAGACGTAAAAGGTTAATATAATCAATCAGGTTTTTGCCAATTGCAAAATCCGTCTCTTTGGACATTTTTTAGCCCCCCAGTTTGGCAATTTCCCGTTGAAGTCCATGGGACCCCAGTAGCTCTCGAAAAGTATCCAAATCCTGTTTGTCTTTCAAAACTACGTTAAGGGTTTTATCAATTAAGTCTTGGTCAAGGTTTACGGCCATTAAAGCTTCTAATGCTCTTGCCCAGTCGAGGGTTTCTGAGATAGCTGGCTTTTTCCGCAGATTTAGCTTTTGTCTGATTATATAGACAGCACTAGCGATATCTCCTGCTAGGCGTTCAGCAATTCCCGGGACCTTGGCGCGGATGATTTGTAGTTCTTTTTCTAAGGTAGGGTAACCAATGTATAGAAAGAGACATCTCCGCTTCAGACCATCAGAAAGATCTCTTTCTCCGTTACTAGTCAAAATCACTATGGGTATTTGTTTTGCTGCAATTGTGCCTAGTTCAGGTATGGAAACCTGAAAATCAGAAAGCACTTCAAATAAAAAGGCCTCGAATTCTTCATCTGTTTTATCAATTTCATCTATTAAGAGCACAGATCTTTTTTCGGTCAGAATAGCCTTTAAGAGCGGTCGCTCTAATAAGTAGTCTTTAGAAAAGATACCGGTTTCCAACTCGCTAAGCTGCTCTCTTTCTTTATTAATCTGGATATGCAGCAGCTGTTTTTGATAATTCCATTCATAAAGTGCTTTATTCTCATCCAAACCCTCATAACACTGCAATCTGATTAAATCAGTTTGGAAAATTCTACTTAAGACTTTGGCAATTTCAGTTTTCCCCACTCCCGGAGCGCCTGTTACCAAAAGGGGTTTTTGTAACTTGATGGCTAGGTACACATTCATGATAACTTCATCATCACAAATATAGTCTTCTGACTCAAAAGCTCGCCGCAAGTCTACTAAAGATAATTCCATAAAGAGCCTCCTTTAACTGTTGTTATATTATGATAGCAAATATTCGCTGAACTACCTATGACAATTATCACAAAAGTATGAAAAAGATAAAACAATATACTTTAAAGTATTATATTTTTGACTCTGTATCATACTTCCAATCATTTATACCACCTAGGTTAAAAACATTGGTATATCCTAGTTCTGCTAAAATCTTTGCTGCAGCTGCGCTTCTATTACCACTTCGGCAATAGACAAAAATTTTAGCTTCTTTATCCTTTATTTTTTCTTCGACTTCTTCCTTAAGAACCTCAACGGGAATCAGTAAGCTCCTAGGAATATGTTTTTCATTATATTCTTCAATAGTTCTTACATCTAAAAGAATAATATCCTTTTCTTTTTGTAACTGCTCATAGGCAATGTCTGGTTTTATATTTTGGTAATTTTGCCTTTGGTCTTTGGTTTGACAACCTACGCTAAAAAGTAGTGAAACAAGAAATATAAATAAAATCAGCTTCCTCATTATATACCTTCCTTTCTAAGCCCTGTTTTTTGTAATGCTACTTCTATTTTAATCAAATTAGCTATTTAATGCATAGCTCAATTTATGGTAGGGGTAATAAAAGGGGGAAGAGCCAATTTTTTGTAGTGTTATATTGCCTTTAAAGCTGTTGAAGTACTGCAAATGGCACTAAATTTTCGGTTAGTTTTGATCCTATATAAGGTATAATAAAGGATAATGTCATAATTAAGTGGAGGCTTTTAATGGAAAAATTAATTCAAAAACTTAAAGAAAAAAACTTTCAAGCCTATTTAGCTCAAGATAGCAAGGAGGCCAAGAAAATTGCGTTAGCTTTAATCCCGGAAAGAGCTACTATTGGTATGGGTAATTCTTTGACCCTTCGGGAAACTGGAATTTTCGATGAATTGGTTTCCGGGAAGTATAAAGTTATTAACCAATTTGAAAAGGGAATATCTCGGGAAGAAAACTTACAACGCCGAAAAAACGGTTTGTTGGCTGATGTATATTTTAGTAGTGTAAATGCTCTTACCCAAGAAGGTGCGCTAGTTAACATTGATGGCAAGGGTAATCGGATTGCGGCTATTAATTTTGGTCCTGATAAAGTCATTTTAGTAGTAGGAAAAAACAAAGTTGTTGATAATGAAGAGGGGGCGTGGCAAAGACTGAAAAAAGCTGCACCAGTTCTTGCAAAAAAGCTAGGCAGAAAAACACCATGTGTTGAGACGGAAATCTGTTCTGATTGTAAATCTCCCCAGCGAATTTGCCGTTTTTATTCAGTAATTCGCAGTCAAATGCCTGATGATAGAGATAGAATCCATGTGATCTTAGTAAATGAAGATTTAGGTATCTAACCTTAAGTGGAAGTTTCTTCGCTAGCGCTTTTGAATGACCAGCTAAACTATTTGCTGTATTGTTGTTAGTGTCCGCAATAAAAGAGAGTATTAAGCATTAAAAAACCTTAGTCTATTTAATCTAGGCTAAGGTTTTTTTGTGTTAACTCCAGTAGGTTCAACCACTCTATTCTTTTAATCTGGGGTCTAAGGCATCCCTTAATCCATCACCTAATAAATTGAATCCTAACACCGTAAGCATGATCGCTAAGCCGGGATACATAACTGACCAGGGCGCTTGACGCAAATAGCCCCTGCTGTCTGCTAACATTGCACCCCATTCGGGCATAGGAGGCTGAGCACCTAGACCTAAAAAACTTAAGCCGGCAGCTTCCAAGATTGCTGTCCCAATTGTCAGCGTTGCTTGAACAATTATGGGAGCGAGGCAGTTAGGTAGTACATGGCGAAAAATAATTTGCACATCTGTACACCCGATGGCTTTACTAGCTTCTACGTATTCAGTCTCTTTTACTGATAAAACTGAGGCACGAACGATTCGGGCAAATCTAGGTATATTGACTATACCCACAGCTATCATGGCATTTTTAAGGCTGGGACCTAAAATAGTAACTATGGCAAGTGCTAATAGAATTGTGGGAAAAGCCAGCATTATATCTACTAGGCGCATAATCCCAACATCGATCCATCTGCCGTAGTATCCTGATAGCACACCTAGTGTTGTTCCAAATAGTAGGGCAATACCCACGGAAATAACACCTATTTGTACGGAAATACCTGCCCCATGGATGATTCTGCTTAAGACATCTCGACCTTGGGAATCTGTACCCAAGAGATACTTTTCCGATGGAGGCTGCTGTCGGTCCTTTAATATTCCATTTTCGGGGTCATGGGGTGCTAAAAAAGGAGCAAAGATGGCACAAAAAAATAAAATACCGATAATAATTGCACCAAACACAGCAATGTTATTTTTCTTAAGTCTCTTAAAAGTATCCTGCCAGAGTCCGCCAGATTTTGTAAATTTGTCATCTACAAGTGGTTGAGGAGTTATAGTAGTGTTTATATCTTTAATTGTTTTCATCGCTTTGCCTCCCAACCTATTCTAGTTTGATTCTGGGATCAATATAATTATAAGTTAAATCAACAAGCAGGTTTACTAAGACAAAACAGAATGAAATTAATAAGATGCCACCCTGGACAACAGGATAATCTCTAGCCATTATGGCTAGATACAACCTTCGGCCTAATCCCGGGTAAGAAAAAACAGTTTCGGTCATTACAGCTCCCCCGAGTAATATACCAAATTGTAAGCCTATTACTGTAATTACCGGTAAAAAGGCATTTTTTATGGCATGTTTAAAGACTACAATGTTTTCTGGTAAGCCTTTTGCCCGGGCTGTTCTAATATAATCCTGACGCATAACTTCTAACATACTAGAGCGAGTCATTCGGGCAATTATTGCCATAGGAATGGTGGCTAATGCAAAACTAGGCATAAATAAGTGCCATAGAATATTTTTGAAGGCATTTAAGTTACCCGCTAAAAGTGAATCAAATAATAATAAATGGGTTATCCGAGGGACGTTAATTGCTACATCTAATCTGCCCGATGGAGGGAACCAGCCAAGTTTGTAGGCAAAGGCCCAAATCATTAATAAACCTAACCAGAAAATTGGCATAGAAACACCAACCAATGCTCCAACCATACTAAGATTATCGAAGATAGAATACTGCTTAACAGCGGCAATTGTCCCTGCTGCAATACCTACTACTACTGCGATAATCATTGCTACTATTGTTAGCTCTAATGTGGCAGCAAAGGATATTAACAGTTCATAGGTTACTTTTTCATTGGTGATAATTGATGTTCCTAAGTCTCCACTGAGAATATTCTTAAGAAAGTTAAGAAACTGGATATATAAAGGTTCATTTAAACCTAATTTTTCCTGTAAAGCTAAGATAGAAGCTTCATTTGCTCTTTCGCCTAAAATTATGCGAGCAGGGTCCCCTGGAATCATGTGAATTATTGAAAAGGCAAGCAGGCTTACACCGATAAGTACTGGAATCAGCATCAGGAGTCTTTTTAAGATATAATTTACCATTTAGTTACTGCCTCCCTTAAACCTTAGATGGGGAGCCGTCAAGGCCCCCCAAGTTAGTCTATTGTGATTTTATTCAATATCAACTTTCCAGAAGGTAGACTCTCCACCTGTTGGGTGTGGTATGAAATTTTTGACTGATTTTTTAGCTGCTATAGGAGGTGTTGAATGTACTAAAGGTATCCAAGGTGCGTCTTCATGGATGATAACCTGAGCTTCCTCATATAATTTAGCTCTTTTAGCCTGGTCAGTTTCCTTTTGAGCTGCGATTAACAAGTCATGGACTTTGTCGCTTTTGTAAAAGGCAAAGTTTCCAGCTGAACCAACTTTAGCATTATCCTTATCTAAAAGAACATACATGAAGTTATCCGGGTCACCGTTATCACCGTTCCAGCCGATTAGATACATTGAGTGCTCGCCAAATTCACCTTTTTCCAGATAAGTTCCCCAATCCATTGTTACTATCTCAGCCTCTACACCAACGGCGGCAAACTGTTGCTGCATTGCAGTAGCAATTTCCTTGGGCTGTGGCATATAGGGACGGGCTACGGGCATAGCCCACAGCTCTGTTTTAAAGCCGTTGGGGTAACCAGCTTCCGCTAGCAATGCCTTGGCTTTGGCTGGGTCATACTCATAGTCTACAATGGCATCATTATAGCCCCATAAAGATGGAGGCAATGGGTTTTTAGCAGTTTTAGCAAAGCCTGCATAAAAGGCATCTATCAATGCTTGCTTATCTATAGCATGGTTTAAAGCTCTTCTAACTAGGACATTATCAAAGGGCTCTTTCTCATTGTGTAGTGCCAGGTAGCCAACATTCATACTTGGTCTAAGTAGTAACTGCAAATTAGGGTCTTGCTCAACAATGGTGGCATCCTCAGGACTTAAACCTATCATAATATCAATGGTACCTGCCTGCAGTTCCATTAAACGGGCAGAATTATCAGGGATTGCTCTAAATATCAACTTATCCAGTTTGGGACCTTCACCCCAGTAGTCCTCGTTCTTTTCCAGAACAATTTTATCATCCTTAAGCCACTCGACAAATTTGAAGGGACCTGTACCAACAGGATTTTTAAAAAAGTCTTTTCCGTATTTTTTGATAGCTTCCGGACTAGAAATACCAAAGCAAGGCATTCCCAGGTTATTGATAAATGGAGCAAATGGTTGGGTGAGTTCAACTTCTACAGTTAGTTCATCTACTGCTCTAACTTCTTTGACAACCCCGGGATATCCGCCAAACATATACCCCCAATATTCGTAAGCTTCACCTTCATAGCGGTAAGCATTATCTTCAAACATCCACCTATCAAAGTTGAATTTTACAGCTTCAGCATTAAGGGGTGTGCCGTCGTGGAATTTGACCCCTTCCCGTAAGTTAAAGACCCATATTAAGCCGTCTTTATCTTTGGGTTCCCAGGTTTTTGCCAATCCAGGAATAATATTTGTGTTATCATCTTCATAATCTACTAAAGTATCAGTAATATTTCTAGATACATAAAAGGATTCACCATCTGTTTCATTGGCCGGGTCTAGGCCCACACTATCGCCGCCCCGGGCAAAAACTAGTACTTTTTCCTTTACTTCTGGTTCTTTAGGTGCTTCAGCCTCTTGTTTGGGCTCGGGAGTGGTACCACCACAGCCGGCAATAAACAGTGACAAACTTAAAAGAGCTATTAATACTAAAATCCACTTCTTTCCTTGCATTTTTATACCCCCTCGTATCTATTAGTAATAAATTGGCAGACTTATTTAATCTGTTCCTGTACACCTCCTCTGCTGAAAATTTAGATTATGGCATGAAACCAGATGTTTGGTTTTATGTTCCTTTAAGACTGGTTTTTGATGTCGACAAATCTCTATAGCTTGAGGACATCGGGTATGGAAGTTACAGCCCGATGGCGGATTAATTGGGCTTGGTACATCACCCTCTAAAAGAATTCTGTTCTTTTTTAATCTGGGATTAGGAATAGGAATTGCCGAAAACAGGGCTTGGGAATAAGGGTGCATGGGTTCTCTATAAAGATTTTTATAATCAGCCAATTCTACAATCCTGCCTAAGTACATTACGGCAACCCTGTTGCTGATATGTTTTACTACACTTAGGTCATGGGCAATAAACAATAAGGTTAAACTAAATTCCTTTTGAAGGTCCTTTAATAAATTTATAACCTGAGCCTGAATAGAAACATCCAGAGCAGATACCGGTTCATCACAAACAATTAACTTAGGATTAACACTAAGGGCTCTAGCAATCCCAATCCGCTGTCTCTGTCCACCGCTAAACTCATGGGGGTACCGGGAAGTGTGATAGGGGCTTAATCCTACAATTTCCAATAGCTCCTGAACCCTTTTTTCTTGAGTTTTTCTGGTTCCTATTCCAAAATTACGCAGGGGTTCAGCAATCATATCACCTACAGTAAGCCGTGGATTCAGTGAGGCGTAGGGATCCTGAAATATTATCTGGATATCTTTACGCAACAGCCGCATCTTTAGGCTATCAAGCTTGGCAATATCTTGGCCATTAAAAAGGATTTGACCGGAAGTGGGTTCTAATAATCTTAAAATACAGCGGCCAGTCGTTGATTTTCCACAGCCGCTTTCACCTACTAGTCCTAAGGTTTCTCCTTTGTTTATAGAAAATGAAATATCGTCAACTGCCTTGACGGCACCAACTGGTTTAGAAATAATACCTTTAGTAATGGGAAAATATTTAATAAGATTTTTAACTTCTAAGATAAATCCGGACATAAAACCCCTCATTTCCTAATACAAGTGACAAGCTACCATATGACCTTGCTCAACTTCTACAAGTGAAGGTCCAGCAATTAGGCATATTTCATGAGCTTCCTTACAGCGATCTGAAAAGCTGCATCCTAGGGGCAAATTACGTAAGTCGGGTGGGCTGCCTTCAATTGGTTCTAGTCTGGCTTGGTCTTCATCATCGAGCTTTGGAAGTGATGAAAGTAAACCCCAGGTATATGGGTGCTTTGGTTTAGAAAACAGAGTATCTACATCTGTAATTTCTACCGGCTTTCCGGCATACATAACCAGGACGTTATCACATAATTCGGCAACAACCCCTAAGTCATGGGTTATCATGATTATAGCTGTCTCATATTCTGCTTTTAATTGATTCATTAAGTCCAGTATTTGAGCTTGAATTGTGACATCAAGTGCTGTTGTTGGCTCATCAGCAATCAATAATTCTGGGTTACATGATAAGGCCATAGCAATCATTGCTCTCTGACGCATACCGCCGCTGAAGTGATGGGGATAATCATTGGCTCTTGATAATGCCTGGGGTATACCTACTTTTTCAAGCATTTCAACTGCTTTTTTCCAAGCGGTCTTTTTGGTGAGTTTCTGATGAAAAACAATGGCTTCTGCAATTTGCTCACCTATTTTCAAAACAGGATTTAAGGAAGTCATGGGATCCTGAAAAATCATGGCTATCTCATTACCCCTAATTTTCCTCATTTCTTTATCTGAGGCTTGAACTAGATCAAGATTCTTGAATTTTATCTGTCCATCTATTATTTTACCTGGAGGAGTAGGTATTAGGCCCATTATTGATAATGCAGTAATTGATTTTCCTGAGCCTGATTCCCCAACTATACCTAATGTTTGGCCTTTATTTAAAGAAAAACCAATTCCATCAACTGCCTTAACAGTACCTGCTTCTGTATAGAAATAGGTTTTTAAATTACTAACTTCTAAAAGTGCTCGTTCAGACAAGTGACATCCCCCTAAACTGAAATATAACAGAAATATTAATACTACTGATACAATACAGAATAACACACAATTATCCAGTTTCTTACTTTTTCTCTTTTTTCTCTAAGTAAAAAAAAACTCTATCCACAAGGGAAGAGTTATTTTTCTTGGTGATAAATAGCTTATTAATTAGTCTTAATCCAATATACATTTTTAGGCCTTCCGAGTTTCCCGTAGTCGTACTCTGTTCCTACTAGTTTTTCTTGTACTAAGTGTGATAAATAGCGATGGACCGTTTGATAGGCCAGGTTTGTACCTTGGGCGATTTCTTCAATTAACATAGGCTTTTCAAGTTTTTCTAAAAAGCTGATAATTATTGCTCGGGTATTTTTATTAATACCTTTAATTACATAGGCGTTTTCTTGTCTTTGCGTTAGTTCGGCTACTTTTAGATTAATCATTATTCTGGCTATTAAATCCGGTGCTTTAATGGGCTTTAAAGCAAAATCTGTTGCCCCTTCTTTTAGAAGCTCATTGGCTAGTTCCTGTCTTTCATCTACTGTTAAAACCAGGATAGGTACTTTTTTATCCAGCTCTCGGATAGCTTTTATGGTCATCAGTCCATCTAAAACCGGCATATGGTAGTCGGCTATAACTAAATCAAATCTATTTGTTTTAAAAAGCTGTAAGCCAATTTGGCCATTATCAGCTAATTGTGTTTGCCAGCCCCCGTGGCTGCATATTTCTTTTAGGGTATATTGAATATCAGCATTGTCTTCGATTATTAGTATTTTAGTCATTAGCTTTCACTCCCGGCAAAACAATTTGAATTACAGTACCCTTGCCTAGAATACTAGAAGCTTTTATCAGGCCACCATGATCTTCAATGACCTTTTTCACAAAGCTCATTCCTAAACCCCTTGATTTATCTTTGGTAGAGAAACCGACATTCCATATTTTTGCTAAGTTTACCTGGGAAATACCACTACCATTATCAATAATTGTTAAAAAAACTTTATTGTCCTTATCGCTGTTTATTTTAATAAAAATTAGAGGCTTTGACTCTGAACTAACAGCCTGAATAGCGTTTTCAATTACGTTTATAAGTGCCCGGGCCATTCGGATTCTATTTATATTTATTTGAGGTAAATTAGGTGGAATCTTTATTGATACTTGGGGATTAGCATTTTTGACAATAACATTGGCTCGGACAAAGTTAATTAATTCCCCGACATTAATAACTTTTCTTTTTTCATTATGCAAGAACTCCGAAATCATATCATTAACAGCTTCTACAGAATCCCCAATTTTTTGACAATATTCTTTTACTTGAGGGTCCTTGACTTTAAGTTCAATTAAGGAATTTAGACCTGCAGTTGTCATTAAAGGCGACTTTAGGTCATGAATGAGAAAATGCAGTTCCTGCCAAACCTGGGCCTCCTCAGCCAACATCTGCATTTTGAGCAGTTCTTTTTCTTTCTGCTTTTCTCTTTTCTCACTTTCAAGTCTCCTTGTATATAAAATGGACAAGAGAATAAAGAAGACTGCACCTATTGTAAAGGGAAGAAAAAAGGCAAAGCTGATAAAATTTAATATACTGCTTCTACTCAAATAGCTCGCGCTAATTTTAATATTAGTTACTAAATCGCTATAGCCTACTCCGTAATGGTTTAGCCAGGGCGCTAATAACAAACAGGAAAATGCTAATTTTAGCTGAATTAAGACAAATAGGCTAGAGAAAAAGCTGTCATAATTTTTATGAAAGATAGCTATTAAAATGATTTGGCCAATTAACATTAAACTTATAGTGATTAGTTCAAAGACAGAACCATAGGTATTGAGAGTAATAAAATATAAGCAAAGTGTAATTACAAGCAGATAAAAAAATTTTGGTACAAGGTTTGTGCGGCGAAAATAAAAATAAACAAAACTATAGCTAAAGATAAACACAGGTAAATCATAAAGGGTCTCATAAATAATTGTTTTAATAGCGGCGATGATTAGCAAGCCGTTATTAGTGGAGATGATGCTTTTTTCTAAATCTTCTAAAATTTGAACAGAAAAAGGTAGAAGTAAATTCTTTAGCAAATAGGTAGATAAGTAAAAACCAAGAATTAAATAAACCCACCAAAAAAGTTTTTTATTCATTTGTCACCTATCTAAAAGCAGAATTGAGGGGAACATAAAAACGTTCCATATCTTTAACTAAAGTAAAGGGAATAGTATTTTCCATAGCAATTCCGTGAAAAAAATCTTCACTTTTATGAGAACTAATAGCTATGATGTAATTGGCATAGTTGCCAACTGCCGAGAGCATTTCTTGGTTTAAAATATCCCAACGGTTTGAACCGCCTAAATAGACCATTATAATAGGAATACGTTGTTCATTCGCTTTTGCTACTAAGCGAATAATTCTCTGTTTTTCCTGTTCAAAATCTGTATAGATGCTCTCCATGCCCACCTTACTTACACCTACAGCAACTAGTAAACTGTTTATATCCTTCAAATCCTCAATAGTTGCTTTATAGCTAAAGGTATTACTGATTTTCAAATCGTCACAAATTTTAGCAACCACTAATCCTTCAGGACCTTGACCGGCAACGGTAATTAGTACTCTTTCCTTGGCAATAGGATAAGGCAGGTGGGGCAGGGTATATTGTAAAACTTGGGGCTTTTTAATGCAGTTGGGGAATATTATTAAAGTCAGGGAGATTATTATAATTAAAAAAGGTTTTGACCGAGCCATACAAATCCACCTTACAAAAGAAATAATCTATCTGTTATCTTCAACAAAAAAAATAAAAATCCTACTGAATTAGAGAAATAAAGGAATATGTTTCAGGAAATTAACCTTTAGGAGCTGAATATATGAATACATTATTAAATGATAGGAAAATTTAGAAGCCAAATGTTGCAGAAATTTTGATTGAAGATAAATTTATCGGTGAGGGGTATGGAATTTATTGTTTTGGCATACCGGTGGTGTGCCAGAGCTTACCAATAGTATGGATCGTTGGCAGGAATTTTTGTAAAAAAATGGGACAGGGGGTTATCCCTGTTCCATTTTTATTTTTGTTATGTTATTTTTGCTCTATTTCTTCAAACCATTGGGGGTGGTGGTTTTTAGCCCATTCCCGGGAAACTTTACCATGAATAATTGTCCCAATTGTACCGGGGTTAGCTAAACTGCCTAAATAAGCATGAGCGATAACACCGGCTATTAAACCAATTGCAGAAATACCGTGAAGTACTGATGCCCAGAGCAATGAATTAAGTCCGAATTTTCCTGGATAAGCTAGCATGAGGCCTGAGAAAATAATTAAAATACTAAAAAATGTACTAAACCAGTAGAAAGCCTTTTGTCCTGCATTAAATCTTCCAGAAGGAGGATGAATTTCTTTGCGGGTTAAATATCCGCCCATTACCTTGAACCAGTCTCGGTCGTAAGTTTTGAAGATACTGTCTTTTAACCAGATGAAAATTGAATTTAAGGATGAAAGGGTAAATAAGGCTGCAAACACAAGGTGGATTTTATAGGCTGCTACATAACTTAAGCCTAGGGTGCCCACGTGGAAAAGGGCAAAGGCAATACCGGTAACGGCTAAAATAATAAAGCTTAACATACGGACAAAATGGGCTGTCCTTTCGAAGGGAGTAAGGCGCACTATTTCAGGCTTGAGTTTCCCCAGGCGTTTGGCATTAGGACCAATAATCACAAAATGACCGGCTATACCTAACAAAACTCCAACTGTACTCAATAAAACAATTAATCCGATATATTCAAGGTAGAGGTTATTTAAGTTAGCTAACAAAGGATTGGTGCTTGTATAGGTCAAAATAAGATACCTCCTTGTGAATTATTTATCAATGATAATTAAGTATAACAAAAAACAAGTCCCTTAGGCAAATACAATAATTGGGCTTAACCCCATGATGAGACATGGGGTTAAGGGGATTATTTAATCAATGATTTCAGTTTTTTTATAATTTTGGGATCTGTTATTTCTACTTCTTTAGTTTCGGGATTATCACCTATTTTTTCATACGGGATAGCACCAAAACTGTGGTCTCTAGTTACATGATCATGAAGGTCAGTTGGGTTTTTCCACATTATTTCCTCGATGTCAAAGTTTTCATCTTTATGACAGCTTGCACAATTCTCAGTAAAATTATCGCCTTTTAGCATAGAGCCTTCTTTATTTACTTCATGGGAAGTATGGCAGCTTAGACAATTGACATAACCACTGGTATAGTGGTCAGATGCAAACCAGTTACGGGTTCCATAATGATTTTCGGCAATCAAGGAACTACCATCCTCGGTTTCGCTAGGTTGACCTAAAGTATGACATGTTATGCATGCATTTTGGTTAATACTTATGGCTTCTTTTCTTTTGGTCTGAGCATGAATGCTGCCAGGACCGTGGCAGGTTTCACAGCTTATTCCAGGTTCAAGGTTCTTAATTCCTAATCCTTGAGCTACTAAACCTGGGCTATGACACTCAGCACATGAATATGCTTTGGCAGACCAATCCTGAATTCCATCACTGTTATAATCCTTTAAGGATGCTGCTACAAGTTCGTAACCTTGTTCGGATTTTTCTAAAGATGCTACCCGATATAATTCCTGAGAAAAGCCGTCTATATTACCAACAACATAGCTGTCCATCATAACTCCATATGTATCTTCTAAATTAATTGCTTTTGTAGCCGGATTTTCCTTAGTGGCACCATCCCAGACATTAACCATCTGCTTAAAATCTGTATTGTATTGATCTAGTGATTTAAAAATTCCGGCATGGCTGGTCATTGCAAATCCTTGACCTGTTTCACTATGACAGGTTATGCAGGCATCAGTACCTATATATGCCGACATCTGTTGTACCTCTTTAGTATCTATCTTTTCTTTTTTGGTATTAGTTTCATTACCAGCACAACCAGATAGAATTAACCCCAAAACCAAAACTAGTAAACTGGAAATTAAAAAATGCTTTCGCAAATCAAGACCTCCCTTCATCAAAATTTGAAAAAATTATATTATAATATAAGTAAATATTATAATAATTACTTTCACAAATCAATATATTATAAAAAATTTTTATAATATACTATATTTATACTCTTTAAACTTAATGTTTTTGGAGGTTGAATATATGAGTTTATTATAGCAAGCAATTTAGTAATAATTTTTTGACCAGTACGCTGGAAATCTGTTAAACTATATAAGAATATAAAAAAATGGGGGTAGCCCTTAATGATTGGAATAAGCAAACTTTTAGTCGATACAAATAACTTTGGTGATACATTGCGCTACAGTCACAAGTCCCAGGGTACCTGTCATGGGGCTACCCATGATCGAGGTCCTGTGGTAGTTTGGAACTGCACTAAAACCTGTAACCTAAAATGCATCCACTGCTATGCAGGCTCTGACAGCAAAAAATATGATGGTGAACTGACTACTAAAGAAGCGGTTAAATTTATAGATGATTTAAAAAGTTTTAATGTGCCTGTTCTTTTAATTTCTGGTGGGGAGCCTTTTATGCGGGAAGATATCCTCTATTTGGCTGAATATGCAGCCAAATTGGGTATTCGCAGTACATTTTCCACCAATGGGACTTTAATAACCCGCCAAACTGCAAAAAAACTAAAGGAAATTGGCGTTGGTTATGTGGGTATCAGCCTAGATGGTCTGGGAGATAACAATGATAAATTTCGAGGACAAAAAGGTGCTTTTGAGCTGGCCTTAAGGGGTATTGAGAATTGTTTAGCTGAGGGCCAAAAGGTAGGCTTGAGGTTTACAATTAACCGGCATAATTATCATGAACTTGATGGTATTTTTAATTTAATAGAAGATGTTAAAATTCCTCGGATTTGTTTTTATCATCTGGTTTACTCAGGGCGGGGCAGTGAAATGATAAAAGAGGATATTTCTCATTCTGAAACTCGACAGGCGCTAGATCTGATTATAGATAAGGTCCGTTATTTTAAAAATAAGGGATTAGATAAAGAGGTCTTGACAGTTGATAACCATGCTGACGGTGTTTATCTTTATCTAAGGCTCCTTAAGGAAGACCCTCAAAGGGCCAAAAAGGTCTTGGAATTACTAAGGTTTAATGGTGGTAATCGTACCGGCATAGCCATTGGTGAAGTGGATTGGTTTGGTCATGTGCATCCTGACCAGTTCACACAAAATCATACTTTTGGAAATGTTCGAGAGAATAAATTTGGTGATATCTGGACTGACCCTAAACATCCTATCTTAAATGGACTGAAAAATCGAAAGAACTTACTCAAAGGGCGTTGTGCCCAATGTCAGTGGTTAGATGTCTGTAACGGCAACTTTAGGGCTAGAGCCGAGGCCGTGACAGGTGATTTCTGGGAATCTGATCCTGCCTGTTATTTGACTGATGAAGAAATTGGTTTGTCCAAGGAGAGATGAATATGGATAATATTGATAAGAACCTCTTAAGTATAATCCAAAAGGATTTTCCTGTCTGTTCCCGGCCTTTTCAGGAAATAGGTGAAAAGCTGGGAATAACTGAGGATGAAACCGTAGCACGACTCTCTGAGTTAAAGGAACAAGGGATAATCCGGCGTTTAGGTGCAATTATGGATTCCCGTAAACTAGGCTATAAGAGTACCCTTTGTGCTATGGAAGTTCCTTCTGATAACTTATCCCAAGTTGTGAAAGTAGTTAACGACTATATAGGAGTAACTCATAATTACCTGCGCAATCATGATTATAATCTGTGGTTTACATTAATTACTCCCTCACAAGGCCATTTGGAGAAAACACTTAGGGACATTGAAAAAAGAACAGGACAAAAAGTCTATAACCTTCCTGCCCTAAGATTATTTAAGATCAAGGTGAATTTTCATGTACCGGGTGTAAAAGGAGGAGAGGGTTAGTGTTTAATGACTTGGACAAAGCAATTATCAAAGAAATTCAGGGAGACCTTCCTTTAGTTGCTCAACCTTACCGGGAAATTGCCTCACGGCTGGGTATTTCGGAACAAGAACTATTAGAGAAAATTAAAGAGTTTCAGAAACAAGGATATATTCGGCGTTTTGGGGCAGCTCTGCGTCATAGGGAAATGGGATTAAAAGCTAATCCCATGATAATTTGGCAGGTGCCGGAAGAAAGGATTGAAGAGGTTGGTAATAAACTGGCTTCTTTTGCTCGAGTTACCCATTGCTATCATCGGGCAATGCTTCCTAAATTGCAGTACAATGTATTTTCTATGATTCATGCCGAGACGAAAGAAGAATGTTTTAAACTAGCAAAAGAAATGGCAGAGGTAATAAACATTGAAGACTATAACCTATTGTTTAGTGAAAAGGAACTTAAAAAAACCAGCATGAAATATTTCATGGAAGATTGAGTAAAACCCTTAGGTACTTGCCTAAGGGTTTAAATATGTATAAAAATATCCTTTTTGATTTTCTTTAAATATGCCGATAGTTTTTTGACTGTCACAGGCATTGATTATACCTAAAATGTAACAGTGTGGATAGATGTTTTCCCCATTTTCACCAGTCAAGGGTTCTATAACCTCTAAATCTTTATTGAATACTAAGTAGTAGATTTTATTTTGGGGAGTTAAATGGAGGGGGGCATCTATTTTAGTAAAATTGAATTGAAAAGGTTCAATAATAATTGAATTTTTAAAATTTAAAGACTCCTTATAATGTCTCTGATAATTGTCCTGAAAATCTTTTGTAATTAGTTCAACAAAAGCTTCCTGGAAAAAAGGAATTTTATTTAAAGTTTCACAGGGGTCCTGGTTTACTTTTAAATCTTGAAAAATAGAAGAGATTACATTGGGGCAGCAGTCAACTAGTTTTTTAAAAAGCATCCATCGCTCATATCTTGTTTCATAAGGAGTATCAAAAAGGGGTTCAGTGCAGTCGAAAACTTCACGATAGTTTTCCAAGGTATAATTTTCAAACCAACGGGCGGAAGACTCTATTACCCAGTTAGAATGGCTATCTTTGAAGTCGAGTTTATAGGAACTATCCTGGATAAAATGAAAATACTCATGATAAATATTATTAGCTGAAGGTTGGTAGAGGAAAGCTGTATTTAGTACGGGCAGATAATGACCGCCAAATTTCTGCAATAGAGGTGTTTTAGCCAGAAATTCCGGACACGTTATTATCAAAAAGGGGCTTTTGGGGATTTCTAGGCTTAGGCTTTGAGCCAGTGTTTTTGCATCAGTAATATTATTTTGAATAACGCTGACTTGAGCTTCAAAAAAGGAAATAATAATTACACCATCTTTATAAAAAACCGAGGTTAAGGTGAAGAATAAAAGGGGTAATATTATTAAGACAAGTATTATTTTTATTCTGTTCAAACCTCTCACCCCTTTCTATACATTTATTATATTGTGAATGAAAGAACAATACAATTGTGAATAAAAAGCAGTATGAAAGGTTGGGTACCAATTGGTGGTGAGCAAGCTATACCAGGGCTGGTTAAATGCAGTAGACAAACATGATTATAAAAAAGCAAGAAAGTTATATATGGCGCTATTAAAAGAGGCACCGTTGACTGCGGGGATTAATTTCCCAATGGGCGTGTGGTATAAGGAAAAGGAGCTGTTTGAAGAAGCCGAGATGGCTTTTAAGAGGGCACTAATAACAGATCCTGGAATTGTTGCAGATAGTTACTATTACCTGGGAAATGTCTCGCGAGAGCAAGGAGACCATGGGCAGGCAATTGCTTATTACCGAGAATCCTTAAAGGTGGACCCTAATTTCTTTGAAGCCCAATATAATTTGGGGAAAATATATGCCATATTAGGTCAATCAAAAGAGGCATTACAAGAATTCACTAAAGCCTTGGAATTAAGCCCGGAGGATGTAGATACATATATTAATATTGGTGTGGAATTATCAAATCAGGGGAAAAGAAAAGAGGCTCTTGAAAGCTATGAAAAAGCACTGGAATTAAATCCGGAATCATATTTGGTTTACTCCAATATTGGTGTTGAGTTTACTGCTTTAGGAAATTATGAGCAGGGTATTTTATATCATAAAAAAGCTCTTGCCTTAAACTCCTTTTATGCTGATGGGTGGTATAATCTGGCCTGTTCCTACGCTCGGGCTGATGATTTTGAAAACTCATTAAAGGCACTAGAACGTTCTATTAGGCTAGATGCAAGCAATATAGAATATGCTAAAAAGGATCCTGAATTGGATAATATCAAAAGTACCTCCGGATATAAAAGTATTATAAAAAAATTTCCCAGACCATAAAGGATATAAAGTATTTTTATGGAATATATATTCAATAAAAATACTTTACAATGAAGAGGGTGTTTGATATGAAAAGTGAAAAATATTTTATTCACCTTTCTTCGGAAGAACAGGAAGTATTTAAAGAGTATTCCATACCGCTGGTATTTCCAAAAGAACATAATATTTTTTCGCCCGGGGATGTGCCTAATTATATCTATTTTATCGAGGCAGGTAGAATAAAAATTTACAGAATTACAATGGATGGAGAATATATAACCATTTCCATCAGACATGCAGGTGAGGTTTGCGGCCTGGCTGAGGCTTTATGCAGCATGCCCCGGCAATGTTTTGCTATGACTTTAGAAACAACACGTCTGCAGGCTGTAAAAAAAGAAGACTTTTTTCAAATACTATCTATGGAGCCCCAATTAAACCTAAAAATTTCTCAAGTTTTAAGCAGGAGGTTACGGCATGCCGAAACAATTATCCACGATCTTGTCTATTATAATGTGGAGGCTAGGCTGGCCAGGCTGCTCCTAAGTATGTCTAAACAATGCGGACGCCAATATGAGGATCATATTATCTTAGACATAGTCTTAACCCATAAAGATATTGCCAGCATGATTGGTACTTCTAGGCAGAGTGTGACTCTTTCTCTGCAACAGTTCAAGGACAGGGGTATTATTGATTATCATAAGCGGGAAATAATAATATTGAATTTCGCCAAACTTCGAAATCTAACCTAAAACACCTCGTTATGAGGTGTTTTTTGTACTTAGGGACTTGTATAACTTTGCCAAAAAATGATTTTTGTCAGCTAGCTGACATTTAAAATGCAAGCTAAGTGGCATTGAATTTGTAAATTACCTGACGGTAGCTCTCCCTTTCACAAGCTATAATTAGGTAAGGTATTTATGTTGTCTATAAGCAGCTGAGTTATTGGCAAAATAAATAATATTTATGAAAGGGGTGTTGATCCGGAAAGTATAGCTTTTATATGTATTTATTTTATTAAGTATTAGGCAAATAAAAGAGGAGGAGAATTTATGAGTACTGCAACTGTCAGTATTTCAACTGCCCAAAAACCCAATCTGATTTTTGGTATAGAACCTAAACAATTTTGGGGCCTAATCGCTGGTTTTTCAATTATGTTCTTGTTCCATTTCGGGCCAGCTTTACCAGGGCTCAAACCAGAAGCCCAGTCAGTATTAGGTGTATTCTTTTGGTTTATGATTATAATGATCTGCAATTCCCTGCATAAGTTTGTTGTTGGACTGTTAGCGCCGGGATTTGTAGTTATGCTGGGGAAATTTAAGATACCCGATGCTTTTTCAGCCTTTTCAAGTGATGCATTCTTTTTAACCGCCGGCGCTTTTGCTTTTGCTGCAATTATGATGGGAACACCACTGGGGAAAAGAATTGCGATTACTATTACCGACTTATTCCGGTCAGTTAAGGTAACGAGAATATTTTTCGGGTTATCTGCCGCTGATTTTACCATCAGTGGATTCCTTCCTACTGTGGCAGAAACAGGCTTATTACTACCTTTGGCTAAAGGTTTTTCAAGTCTAATGTCCGGCAAGGAACATTTGCCAGAGACTCAAAGAATAAATAAAGGCTTATTCTTATTGATTTGCGGTTTGATGCCTCTTTTTACCAGTATGATTATTCTTACTGCTCACTTCCCTAATATCCTGATGGCAGGGATGCTTGAAGAAGCAATTAAAATTAAAGTAACTTGGATGGACTGGTTAATATTAAATATTCCCTTATGGGGACTAATGCCCGTCGCCTTTTTCTATACTGTTTGGTATTTTAAGCTGTGGAACGTGGAAATTCCTGGAGCAGCTGATGAACTTCCCAAGATGAAAGCTGAATTAGGACCCACTACTTGGTCGGAAAAATGGGCCTTAGGTTCACTGATTATTTGTGTATTCCTGTGGATAACAGAAAAAACTCTCCATAATTTTAGCACCGGCATGGTTGCTCTTTTACTGGTTCTTTTAGTCTTCCTGCCCTTCAGCAGAATTAAATACAGTCAAATTGGCCCACATATTATGTGGGATACCTGGATTTTATTAGGTGGTGCAATTTCCATGGGAACCGCACTTCATAAATCAGGCGCTGTTCAATGGATGGTTGATTTGGCACTGGCTCCTATGGGAGATACAATTATTGCCCTCCCGCCTATTATTATTTTAATTATTGTTGTTATAGCCACTCAAATTGCTAGAGCTGGTATTGTAAGTGCTGCAGCCATGGGTGCAATGTTCATACCGCTTTGTATAACACTGGCACCGGAATTAGGCTTCAACATTTTGCCTTTTACTATGATTGTTGTAAACTGTTTAAGCTACTCATTCTTTCTCCCCATGTCGATCACTGCTTTCTTTATTGCTTGGGGTGCAGTAGATATGTCAATGGGTGAGGTAATGAAATTTGGTGCTCCACTATCTTTAATCTGTAATATTTATACAATTTTAACAATGTCCATGTGGTTACCTTTAATGGGTTATCCCTTGATGCAATAGAATTTTTCTTCAAATGGGGGAGATAAAATGTGTGCTGAAAAGGTTTTACCGAAAACAATCGATGAAATAGTACTTGAGGTTTTAGAAACAGATTTTCTGATTATCGGTGCCGGTAATGCAGGCTGCTTTGCAGCAATTGAAGCTAAAAGGCAAAATCCTAATTTAAAGGTTACCCTCATGGAAAAGGCCTATATTGACCGTAGCGGCTGTCTGGCAGCAGGTATGGATGCTATCAATACTTATCTGAAAAAAGGCAGGACTATAGAAGAGTTTATTAAGTGGAGCCGTTCTCAGGCTGGAGGATTAATTAGGGAGGACCTAGCTATTAAGGTAGCGGAAAACCTGAATAAGCCGGTGGAAGAGTGGGAACAGTGGGGACTGCCTATAAAAAAGGATGAGGATTCAGAAGAGTATAAAACCAGAGGGAAATGGGATATTACCATTCAAGGCGAGTCCATGAAGCCAATTATTGCTGAGAAAGTTAGAGAGTACGGCTGTGAAATATTAAACAGAGTAACTGCAACTAACGTTTTGATCAGTAAGGGGAAAGTAGTAGGAGCTGCCGGCTTTGGAGTAAGAAACGGAAAGATGTATGTAGTTAAAGCCAAAGCAACCTGTATTGCTACCGGTGGGGCTGCCGGTTTGTATAAGACCTATCAGAACGATGGTATTGATAGCCATCATCAGTTGTGGTATTGCCCCTTTAATACAGGTACAGGTTATGCCATGGGAATCCGTGCAGGAGCGGAAATGACTACCTTTGAAATGCGCTGGTGTGCAACAAGAACTAAGGATTTCAACGGCCCAATCGACACCATTTCTGTTGGCTATAAAACCCCTATGATAAATGCTAAGGGAGAAAAAATACTAGAGAAAAGATATGCCCATCTAGGAGGGGAAGCAGCACCTAGGTATATCCGGGCTAATGCCCCTATGGAGGAATGGTTGGAAGGCCGGGGTCCTTGCTTTGTGGATACCCGGAATATGAGTGATGAGGATATCAAACAAATGAAGACCGATTATCTAAATGAAAGACCAACTTATGTTTTATTTATGGCTGCCAGGGGGCAGGAGTTAAAAGAGGAGCCAATAGAAATTTATGGTAATGACCCTTATATTGTGGGCGGTCATACAGCAAGCGGCTATTGGGTAGACACAAATTGGTCCACAACATTACCGGGCTTATTTGCCTGTGGTGATGTTTCCGGCGGAGTGCCTAATAAATTTGTTGGCGGCTGTGCAGCAGAAGGCTTATTAGCTGCCCAGGGTGCTGTTAAATATATTGCAGGATTGGAAAACCTGCCAGAGGTTGATGAAAAGCAAATTGAAGCAGAAAAGCTCAGAGTTTATGCTCCTTTGTTCCGTATGGAGCAGGAAGGTGACGGAGTTCAGTGGCGGGAAATGGAAGAGAGGATGCAGCGGCTGATGGATGAGTACGCTGGGGGAGTTCATCAATTTTTCCGGATGAGTGAAGAACAGCTAAAATATGCCCTAAAGAATATTAAAATACTTCAGAGGCAGGTTGAATATTTAATAGCTAAAGATTTTCATGACCTGATGAGCTGTCATGAAGTAATTGATCGGCTGGATGTAGCAGAAGTATTAATCCATCATCTTTTATTCCGTAAAGAAACCCGCTGGCCAGGCTGGCAAACCAGGGTTGATTATCCGCAGGTAAATAATGAGGAGTATGACTGTTTTGTCAATTCTTGTAGAAATCAAGAAACAGGTGAAATAGAAATGTATAAGCGCCCTTATGAACAAATCCTACCTGGTGAGAGGTTACAACCTTAAATTCATAAATGTTGGACAAAGGGGGAATTAGTAGTGCCGCCAAAAATTAACTTTAATAAGTGTGATGGCTGTAGGGCAGAAGAAGAACCACTATGTGAACAAATATGCCCTGGTAACTTAATGACTTTGCAAGATGGAAAAGCCCATTGTCGGGGTGACCGTGACTGCTGGGACTGCATGTCTTGCACCAAAATATGTCCTCAAGGTGCAATTGAAACTAGGCTTCCCTACCAGCTAGGGTATTATCCGGCAAAACTGATACCCAGAGTAGGTACCAATAAAATTATGTGGACCTGTGTGGATATTAACGGTAAGGTTGAACGATTTGTGGTTAAGACGAGAAATGACTAATTAGAGGTGGAAAAAATGACTGTAGGAGTAATACTTTGCCGTTGCAACGGGATGATGGAAAATCTGGATTGGGTGGCTATAGCAGATTTTCTAAATAAGAAAAAGGATGTAGTTGATACTCTTATTCTAGATATTGCCTGTAGTCCTCAGAGTCAGCAGGATATGGTGGAGTTTATAGAAAGCCAAAAAATTGACCGCTTTGTTGCAGCGGCTTGTTCTCCTCTAGTTAAAGGCGGTCTGTTTCAGGCCTTAGCCCGCAAAATGGGTATGCCAAACCAACATCTAGAACAGGTAAACATAAGGGAACAGTGTTCATGGGCTATTCAAGAATCAGGTCCTGCCCTAGAAAATGCTAAAATAAAGTTAAACATGGCATTGAAACGTCTAAGTAAAGTCAAAGATCTAGGTCACTGGCAGTTTAATAAGGCATATATCAATACATTAAGATGTGATAAGTGCAAAAGGTGTATTGAGGAATGCCCTAATGAGGCTATTTCACTTGGAGTCGATGGGTTTCCTTTTGTTGACGGAAATAAATGTGTTAAGTGCGGGGTTTGTCTGGGGGGATGTCCCTTAGGAATTATCTCCCTGCCTAACTTCCGCTTAGAAGAAATTAACGGGATGATTGAAGAGGCAGCTAAATCTAAGAGCAAGCCCAACCTTATTGGTTTATTTTGCCCCCATGCTTATGAAGAGGCAGATGTTGTTAGTGCTAAGGGGTGCCCTGGACTAGCTAACTTAAATGTAATTTCCGTTCCCTGTTCTGGCGCGGTAAATATGGCTCTAGTAAACGATGCCCTCGCGACAGGCATTGACGGTGTAATTATTGCAGGCTGTGAGCATAGCCAGTGTCAGCTTCGTAGGGGAAATGATTATGCTAAGAAAAGAATTGCTAATCAGCAGGAGACTTTAGAAGAGATGTTTTTGGAGAAGGAACGGCTTATTTATATGGCTTTTGACGAAAATTATACATCCTCAGCAGAAATAGATGATAAGATTTGTTCAAAATGTGGAATTTGTGAGCATGTATGTCCTTTTAGGGCTATTTCTTACTCCCCGGAAGAGGATAGAATGTTTATAAATCCACAGGGCTGCCGCTCTTGCGGTACCTGCTCCGCTTCTTGCCCAGCGGGTGCTGTTAAGCTACCTGAGGCTTGCGATGAAGAAATAATGGGAGCTATTGATTTGCTTATAGGGGAGGGTTATTGATGGCTGTCAAAATTATTTTCTGCAAAAACCAGAGATGCAGAACAGATCAGTTGGACTTGACTAGATTTAGGTGTGACCTTAAAAAGGCAAATCAGGAGTTTATTGAACTTCCTGATTTATGTATAAATGTAGAAAAGGTAAACTTAATTTACGGTGATTTGGTCATCTGCGGGTGTGATGAAAAAGTATTCAAAAGCAGGTTAGAGAAGAGTGGGAAAAAAATAGTCTTTGCTCCCATTAGAGAAGAATCTTTATGGCTTTATCAGGATAGAGAAGCCGGTTATAGGCAGGCTCTTTTACAGATAAAGCTGGCCCTAAATCGGCTTAAATTTAAAAGAAAGAATGATAAGCTACCTTTAAATAGCTTTAATAAAAAAATTAATGATTACTTAGAAATCGTGCATGAATTAGGACCAAATCCTTTTAAAGTTTAAAATATAGTTAATGTGGGGTGGTTCTTGCTTAGATCAATTAAGCAAGAACCACCCCGCTTTTTGCTTTGGTAAGGCTGAATAACTATGGGTAAAACTAGATTCTTTTTCATACTGTAGGTTCTGCAACGTAGTTACATTAATATAGATACTATAGGGGGGTATATGTTATAATGGATCATGAGGGTATAACTTAAGCAGAAATAGGAGGTAAAATTATGGCTAAAGAAAGAACTATTAATATACCTGTTTTAGGAATGACCTGTGCTGTTTGTGCTACTAGAATAGAAAAAAAGGTTCCAAAATTAGAAGGAATTATTGATGTCAACGTTAATTTTGGAGCTGAAAAGGCCCAAGTAAAATATGATGCCGATGTTGTGCAGTTAAAGGATGTTGTCGCAAAAATAATAGATACAGGCTATGATGTCCCCAAGGATAAGGTTGAGCTAAAAATCCAGGGAATGACCTGTGCAGCTTGTTCTACCCGGATTGAGCGGGGCCTAAATAAAATGGACGGTATCTTAGAGGCTAACGTTAATCTGGCTTTAGAAAAGGCTAATATTGCCTATGTCCCTGGTTTGGTATCGGTACAGGAAATTAAAAAGAAAATTGAAGATATTGGTTATCAGATTCTGGATTTTGAGGCTGGAGCTACAGGTGATAAAGAACAGGAAGCGCGGCAGAAGGAGATAAGAAGGCAACGTAATTTATTTATAATTTCAGCCCTACTATCCTTACCATTATTATCTATGATGTTTATTGAGTGGTTTGGGCTTCATGAGGTTGCCCCCCATTTTCTTATGGACCCAGTTTTCCAGTTTGTTTTAACAACACCTATTCAGTTTGGTGTGGGAAGTTATTTTTATATTGATGCATATAAGGCCTTGAAAGGCGGCAGTGCAAATATGTCAGTGCTGGTAGCTTTAGGTACATCAGCTGCGTACTTTTATAGTGTAGCTGCTACCTTCTTTAGTGATTTAGTAGGTACAAGCCATGTTTATTACGAAACAGCCGCTATAATTATTACCCTAATTATTTTAGGAAAGCTTTTAGAAGCCCTAGCAAAAGGGAGAACATCAGAAGCAATTAAAAAGCTGATGGGTCTACAGCCCAAAACTGCCCGGGTAATCAGAAACGACCAAGAAGTAGATATACCAATAGAAGAGGTTGTTGTTGGTGATATTATCGTAGTAAAGCCTGGGGAGAAACTTCCGGTAGATGGTATTGTTGTAAGCGGAACATCTAGTGTTGATGAATCAATGCTCACCGGTGAAAGCCTGCCCGTGGATAAAAAAGAAGGCAGTGAGGTAATCGGAGCTACCATAAATAAACACGGCAGCTTTAAGTTTAAAGCCACAAAGGTAGGAAAAGAGACTGCTCTGGCTCAAATAGTCAGGATAGTGGAGGAAGCCCAAGGCTCAAAAGCTCCAATTCAAAGAATGGCTGATATAATATCTGCTTATTTTGTTCCTGTAGTTATTGCTATTTCAGTTGTTACCTTTTTGAGCTGGTATTTTATCGTGGAGCCCGGGGAATTTACCAAAGCACTATTACCTGCTATCGCTGTTCTTGTTATAGCCTGTCCCTGTGCTTTAGGTTTGGCGACACCTACCTCAATTATGGTTGGAACAGGTAAAGGTGCGGAGAATGGTATTCTTATCAAAGGTGGGGAACATTTAGAAAATGCCCATAAAATTAATACGGTAGTTCTAGATAAAACCGGAACCATTACTAAAGGTGAGCCAGAGGTTACTGATATAATTGCAACCTTTATAGCTAAAGAAGAACTTCTAAGATTAGCGGCCAGTGCTGAGAGAAATTCTGAGCATCCCCTAGCCGAGGCTATAGTAGGTTATGCCCGGAATCAAGGAATAGAGCTGAGGGAGGCAATTGATTTTAAAGCTATACCCGGTCATGGAATAGAAGTAAAGGTTGATGGCAAGTTAATTTTTCTGGGCAATCGGAAATTAATGAAAGATAAAGAAATAAATATTGAAAAATTAGCTATGATTGCTGATAATTATGAAGGGCAAGGCAAAACCGCTATGCTTGTAGCTGTTGATGGCAAAGCAGCAGGGGTTATTGCTGTAGCCGATACTGTAAAGAAAAGTTCCCTAAGTGCTATAAAAGAGTTAAAAGAAATGGGAATAGAAGTTATAATGATTACAGGGGATAACAAAAAAACTGCTCTGGCTATCGCAAATCAGGTAGGAATTGATAAGGTATTAGCAGAAGTATTACCGGAGAATAAGGCAGAAGAAGTGGACAAGCTTAAAAAAGCAGGGAAAAAGGTAGCTATGGTAGGGGACGGAATAAATGATGCTCCAGCCTTAGTTACCGCAGATGTGGGCATTGCCATTGGTACAGGGACAGATATAGCCATGGAGGCCGGAGACATAACACTAATTAGCGGTGATTTGCATGGTATAGTTGCGGCTATAAAACTAAGTAAGGCTACCATGGTCAATATAAAGCAAAACCTATTCTGGGCATTGTTTTATAATAGCTTAGGTATCCCGGTTGCCGCTTTTGGCTTACTATCACCTGTAATTGCAGGTGCTGCTATGGCTTTTAGCTCTGTATCTGTTGTTTCTAATGCCTTGAGATTAAAAAGGTGGAAGTATCAACATTAATTTTAATTATTAAATTGATTGGAGGAATAAAAAATGGTTTCAGGATTAGTCCAAGAATGGAATAAGGCAGAATTGCCTAAAATGGTTAGGGTCAGGCAGAAATTTGCTGGGTCGAAGATCAAAGATATACGAGAGGAAATGAGAGATCAGTTTAGTGCATTAAAGCTCTCAGAAAGGCTAAAGCCAGGAGCTAAAATTGCAGTTGCAGTAGGCAGCAGAGGTATCCATGATATAGATAAGATAACTAAAGAAGTTATTGAAATTTTAAAGGATCACAATTTTGAACCTTTTATTATCCCGGCTATGGGCAGTCATGGTGGTGCTGCAGAAGAAGGTCAAGTTAAGGTTTTAGCGGAATACGGTATTACTGAAGATACTATGGGTGTATCTATTAAGTCTTCCCTTGATGTAGTTGAGGTTGGAACTGTGCGTGTTCCCTCGGTTCCCGAGGAATTTCCCGTATATGTAGATAAAATTGGCTATAATTCCGATGGTATTGTAGTAATAAATAGAGTTAAACCCCATACCTTATTTAGACATGATGTGGAAAGCGGTTTAATGAAGATGCTGACTATCGGTCTGGGAAAACATCAAGGAGCAACTATTGCCCACCTCCAGGGCTTTGATATTTTTGGAGAAATAATCCCAGCGGTAGGGGAAGAAATTCTAAAAAAGGCACCTATCTATTTTGGAGTAGGGATTGTCGAAAATGCTTTTGAAGAAACAGCAGAAATCAGAATTGTTCCCCGAGAGGATTTCATGCAAGCTGATCAGGAACTTTTAGTAAAGGCAAGAAAGCTTATGGGCAGGATCATGCTTCCGGAGATTGATGTATTAATTATTAAAGAAATAGGCAAAGAGTTTAGTGGTGATGGGATGGATCCTAATGTAGTTGGCCGGTATTTAAATCCCCATATTAAGCCTGACATTAAGGCACAAAAAATTGTAGTTCTGGATTTATCGGAAAAAACTAAAGGCAATGCAACTGGTATAGGCTCCGCTGATGTTATAACTAAAAGGATGTATGACAAAATTGATCTTAAGAAAACCTATATCAATATTTACACCTCTACTGCCTTACCGGGCGGTCGGATACCAATAACAATAGATACTGATGAGGAAGCTATTCAGGTAGCCTTGACTTCCTGTGTACGTGTTTATCCAGGTAAATATAAAGTGGTCTACATTCCTAATACTCTCTATTTAGAAGAGTTATGGGTTTCAGAGCCACTAGCCCAAACATTGAAAGATTCACCAGATTTCGAGATCATAGGTGAACCGGAAGCCATAGAATTTGATGCAGAAGGCAATATTGTTAATTTGCCCTTTTAAGGAAAGGGGACACACCTCATTTTGGGAGTGATCTTTGGCCGAGGAATGTCCCCAACGTATGGAAAGGGGACACACCTCATTTTGGGAGTGATCTTTGGCCGAGGAATGTCCCCAACGAATAATAGGTTGAGATTTCGCTACGCTAGGTTGAGGTTGAGAAAATACAATAGAAATTTACTTAACCTTAGCCTCAACCTCAACCCTCAGCCTTATCATTAATATATTCTCGCCCACTATTAGACTTAAAGAAAGTCGCCCTTTGGGCGACTTTCTTTAAAGGGGGTTATTATGAAGTTTTGGGGTTATATAACCGCAATAGCCGGCTGGCTATCTGCCGCTGTTATTTTTCGCTATGGTCTCTATCCGCCTCAATTACTATTTTGGCTGGTTTTATTTGTTACGGCATTTGTTGCCTCGGGCTTGACGGGGGATAAGTGGGCAGGGTTTAAGCTAGCTGGCTTTGTATGGGTATTAGTTCCTTTAACGGGACTAGTCTTTTCCGTAAACCTGTTAGAGCCGGGGCAATTTGCCCTGTCTATGATAGCAACAGTGATAACAGTTTTTTTTACCGGTTTCTTTGCAACGAAGTTTAAAATTTCAAGTATCCTGAAGGGATTTGCATTATTAATTTTAGTATTTTCCCTATTATTAGGTAGTTTATATTATCAGATAAAAGAAGCTGGTACTACAGCTTCTCTAGCCAAAGCTGATGGGGCCATAATATTAGGAGCGGCAGTTTGGGAAGGGGGGAGACCCAGTCCCTCTATGTATGCTAGAGTAAAGGAAGGTGTCAAGCTTTATGAGGCTGGTCTAGTGAATAGAATTATTGTTACAGGAGGATTGGGGAGGATTCCCCCGACTGAGGCTGAAGTAATGGGGAGATTGGCTCAGGAGTTAGGCGCTCCCCAAGAGATTATAATAATGGAAACACAAGCCACAACTACTGAGGAAAATATCATGTTTAGTAAGGCTATTGGAGAAAGCTTGGGGCTTACTACATATATCGTGGTTACTGATGCCTTCCACCTTAAGAGGGCCTTATTAATTGCAGAAGTCTTTGGCCTGCAAGCACAAGGAGTTCCCGCTCTAGAGAGTCCATTATACACAAATAAGTGGCTTCGCTTTAAATATACTTTACGGGAAGCCTTTGCCTTAGTTCAACACTATGTAAAATATCTTGTAAATATTAATTTGACATAACATCCTAGTGGAAAAAAGCTGTGTCAAAAATCACCTCCATCGCATATCTTGAGGTATAAGTAAATAAATATGAGGTCAATGGCGCCCTCGAAACATTAATTAATTAATGTTTGGTGGCGTTTTTTATTTGCAAATATTTACAGGGAAGGTGGAAATATGATGTGTGGAATTACAGGTTGGATAAACTGGGAGAGGGATTTAGAGGACGAAAGGGCAATGATAGAAAAAATGACTATGACCCTGGCCCATCGGGGTCCGGATGGGGCGGGAATATATCTAAATAGGCATATAGCTTTAGGTCACCGACGCTTAAGCATAATCGATTTGGAACGGGGAAAACAGCCAATGACAAGAAAAGCTAAATGCAATACCTTTACTATAGTGTATAATGGGGAGCTTTATAATACTGAAGAAATACGACATGAGCTTAAAAGTAAAGGGTATTATTTTGAGAGCCATTCAGATACGGAGGTTCTTATTTATGCATTTATTGAATGGGGGTCAGGATGTCTAAAGAAACTAAATGGGATTTTTGCCTTTGCTGTTTGGGATGAAAGAGAGGAAAAGCTGTTTTTAGCCAGAGATCGTTTTGGGGTTAAGCCTCTTTTCTATACATTTATCCGTAATCAGCTTATTTTTGGTTCAGAAATAAAGGCCCTTTTAGCCCATCCTTTAGTTAAGGCAGAAGTAGATAGTGAAGGCTTGGCTGAGCTTCTATCTCTAAGTCCTTCTAGGACTCCCGGTCACGGTGTTTTTCGAAATATTAAGGAGCTAAGGCCAGGCACTTATGCGACCTTTGATAGGAAGGGTTTAGCTATAGGTATTTATTGGTTATTGGAGAGCCTTGCCCATGAAGATAATCTGGCAACCACCACAGAAAGAGTTAGAGAATTGGTGGTGGATGCTATAGAACGACAGTTGGTTTCTGATGTGCCCGTTTGTACTTTTCTTTCTGGGGGATTAGACTCCAGTGCCATAACTGCCGTAGCCAGTAAATATTATCGGCAAAATGGTTTAGGTAAGCTGATGACTTTTTCCCTTGATTATATTGATAATGATCGGTATTTTCAAGCCAGTGATTTTCAGCCAAATGCAGATAGCGAATGGATTGGAAAAGCAGTAGCTGCATTTGCTACCAAGCATCATTATATATATTTTGATACACCACAGCTAGTAGAAAATTTAGCAGATGCAGTTTATTATCGTGATTTACCTGGGATGGCTGATATTGACTCATCGTTATACCTTTTTTGTCGGGAAATAAAGAAACATGCCACTGTTGCCTTATCTGGTGAGTGTGCGGATGAGGTATTTGGCGGATACCCCTGGTTTTATCAAGCTGACCAACTAGAAGCAGAAGGCTTTCCCTGGATTAGGAATATAGAGGAAAGGTTGAGGATTTTATCACCGGAAGTGACTTCAGTTATTAATCCCATAGATTACGCCGAATTCAGATATGAACAAACCTTAAAAGAGGTGCCATTATTAACAGGAGAAAGTCCTCTAGAAGCAAGAAGAAGGATTATGGCATATTTGAATTTCACTTGGTTTATGGCCACTTTATTAGACCGAAAGGATCGAATGAGTATGGGAACAGGCTTGGAGGTTCGGGTTCCTTTTTGTGATCACAAAATAGTAGAATATGTCTGGAATATCCCCTGGGAAATGAAATTTTTCGACAAGCGGGAAAAAGGAATTCTACGGAAGGCTTTAAGCGGGATGCTGCCAGATGATATATTATGGCGAAAAAAAAGCCCTTATCCAAAAACCCATAATCCTAGCTATTTACAAGCAGTACGTAAGGAGTTAGAAAATATCATAAATAATAGTCAATCACCTTTAAATCAAATTATAAATGTTAAATATATTAAAGAATTATTGAAGTCTGATTTGAAAGTATACAACACACCCTGGTTTGGTCAATTGATGACCGGTCCTCAGCTTTTTGCCTTTTTAATTCAAGTGGACTTATGGCTGCGCAAGTATAAAGTAGTCATGGTTTTGTAATAACCGACCTTTTTAAAGCAATTTTTCCATTTTTCTACATAAATAGGGAAAAAAAAGAGGGATTTCTATAAATAAGTCGTATATATTTTTAAAAGTATAAAAAGTAATTTTTATTATCGTAATATCCTGTTTTTGAGGAGTTGGAGCATATGGAACAGTTGGCCTGTATCAAAATAGGAGAATATAGGGAAAAGTATGAAAAACTTCTTAACTCAATCGATGATGCCATTTTTTTATGTGAGGTAAATAGTGACGGCTTTCCAGGCCGATTTCTGGAGGTGAACGAAGCTGCTTGTCAAGTATTAGGTTACAGCAGGGAAGAACTATTGGAAATGGGACCAGAGGATATTAGTCCCCCGGAGGGGTTGGAAATGCATCATAACCCAGAGGTTTTAAGGAAGTTCCAAGGGGGACAAGTGAAAATTATTTTTGATTGTTTCAATGTTGCTAAAGATGGTACGTTTTTGCCTGTTGAAAACAACTGCCATGTTTTTGAGTTAAATGGAAAAAGACTTTGTCTGGTAGTTGCCAGGGATATCTCGGAGCGAAATAAGGCGGAAAAAATTATTAAGGAAGGTGAAGAAAAATACCGCCATCTGGTGGAGCTTCTACCGGATGGCATTTGTATTCATCAAAAAGGTAAAATCGTATTTATTAATGAAAATGGCGCTAAGGCCTTAGGTTATGATTCTTCAGAAGAACTTATTGGTCAAAACATTATAGAATATGTCTTTCCTGAAGTTCGTGCAAGTGCATTGACCCGAATAAAAGAGGTATTATTAGAGAAAAAAACTGTTCCCTTCGCCGAAGAAAAGTTAATAGCTAAAGATGGCAGGATTATTGAAGTAGAAACAAGTGCCGCACCTTTTACCTATAAGGGGGAGCCTGCAGTACTTGCAGTAACAAGGGATATTACTGGGCGTAAAGAATCCGAGCGGTTATTAAAAGAAAAAGAAGACATATATCGCAGATATATTGAAAAATCCATAGATGGGGTTTTCTTGGCAGATAGTAATGGTAAATATATTGATGTAAATCAGGCAGGCTGCAAAATGCTGGGCTATACTAAAGGAGAATTATTATCTAAGTCTATTTCGGAGGTAATTGCGCCTGATTCTTTGGAATTATGTTCTCGGGATTTTGATTTGCTAAAAGAAACAGGTGAAATAAGAATAGAGCGTACCTTAATCAAAAAAGACGGTACTCTTATAGATGTAGAAATAAACGCCTTTAGGATTTCTGATAATGAATATGTGGCTTTTTGTCATGATGTCAGCGAGAGAAAGATGGCGGAAAAGGCCTTAATGGAAAATGAATATCTTTTTCGCTTAATTACCGAAAATATGCTGGATCTTATCACCCTGATAGATCAAAATGGTAGATTTAAGTATGTAAGTCCCTCGTATAAGACAATACTAGGGTATAATTCCCAGGAGCTTTTAGGAAAACCATTTTTTAACTTTATCCACTGTGATGACAATGATAAACTATTTGAAGAATATAATAAGGCTGTTGAAGATAAATTGTATGGAAAGGTGGAATGCCGATTTAGAAATGCTAACAATAGCTATGTGTGGTTAGAAATAGCAGGTAATATTCTAAAAACCCCCGATGGAGAATTTCAAGGTGCTGTTTTATGCAGCAGAGATATTGGTGAGCGCAAATTTTCGGAAAAATTGCTGATCAATAGTGAGAAGAGGTACAAACGGCTAGTGGAACTTTCGCCCGATGGAATTTTAGTCCTTGTTAATGGGACTATAGTTTTTGCCAATGAAGCTGCGAAAAACATCTTGGGTATAGAAAAAGGTAATGTTCTCATTGGCAGAAAGTATGGGAGTATCATTCATCCTGATTATCTTTATGCTTCACGGCAGCAAATTAATAATATTGAACAAGGGTTTGTTATTCCCTTAATGGTAGAAAAATATATTGGGTCAGATGGTAATGTAATATTTACGGAGGTGACGGGAACATCTTTTGATTACCAAAATGAGCCCGCTGATTTGATCGTTTTTCGGGATATTACTGAACGAAAAAAAGCTGAAGAAAAATTGGAAGAGACTAGAAAAGTTTTGTTTGAAAAAGAAAAGCTAGCCTTAATCGGTCAAATGTCGGCCGGCATGGCCCATGAAATCAGGAATCCTCTAACTGCAATTAGGGGCTATGTTCAGCTTATTAAGCTCAAAGAATATGAAAAGGCTAAGGTTGATAGCTATATAGATATGGTAATTGAGGAAATCGATCGGGTTAACGGTCTTATATCCGATTTTCTGCAGCTAGCTAGACCTAAGGAACCTAACCTAAAAAAGCAGTCTATTCAAAAAATGATATCTGAATTTTTGGATATTTTTGTTCCCCAAGGTTTACTTCAGAATATTCAAGTTGAATATAAAGCGGAAAGCGGCTTACAAAAATGCTTATTTGATAAAGATCAGATTAAACAAGTCCTTTTGAACCTATGTAAAAATTCTATTGATGCTATGCCAACGGGGGGTTTGCTAAAAATAGCCACCAGAGATACACTAGATCAAAAGTATTTTTGTATTGAAGTGGAGGATAATGGCTGTGGTATATCCCCAACAAGACTAAATCAGCTAGGGACACCATTCTATTCCGATAAAGAAAAAGGAACAGGGCTCGGCCTTAGCATTTCTTATTCCATTATCAGGGCCCATGGTGGTAAAATTGAGGTGGAGAGTACAGAAGGCCAGGGGACAAAGTTTATTATTTTTCTGCCAAGTGAATAAAGTGAACTTGCGTCAGATGGTGTAATACCCCGCTTTAAGTTCCTATAAAGCGGGGTATTAGTGGTACCTAGCTATCTGGCAAACTATTAGACGAAGGGTGATAAAATTATGAATATCCAGGGTAAAGTAGCGCTAATAACCGGAGGAGTATCGGGAATAGGACGGGCTACTGCATTAAAGCTTGCAGCACAAGGCGCGGGGATTGTTATAAACTATTCTAAATCAGAAGAGGAAGCAGTACAGGCAGCAGAGGAAATTGGCCAGCACGGCGTAGAGGTAATTGTTTGTAAGGCTGATGTTTCCCAAGAGGAAGAGGTCAAAGTGATGTATGAAAAAATAATGGAACACTTTGGCAGGATAGATATTATTGTAAATAGTGCGGGTACTACTGACTATGTACCGCTGACAGATTTGGACGGAATGCAGGATGTATTTTGGGATAGAGCCTTTAATACAAATGTAAAAGGAATTTTTCATACTGTTCGAATCTGTAAAGATGAGCTTAAGCGTAATAAAGGCTGTGTAATAAATGTGACCTCTATTGCGGGTTTGACTGGACAAGGCAGCTCAATTGCTTATGCTGCCTCAAAAGCGGCGGCAAATAGTGTGACAAAAACACTGGCCATAGCTTTAGCACCTGAGGTACGGGTAAATGCTGTTGCACCAGGGGTAGTCATGACCCGCTGGGTAGCCGGTAAAGAAGACCATGTTCAGCGCTTATCCCAGGGGACACCACTGGGACGACCTGCAGAAGCCGAGGATGTAGCGCAAGCTATCATTAGCCTAATAACAGGAGGCGATTTTATAACCGGCCAGATACTAGTGGTTGATGGAGGTTTCACCATACGGTAAGTAAAATAAATTTAGGCAAATCTTTCAAATAGGGCTTTCATGACCTCCTCAAAGGACATGGAGCCCATTTTATCTAAGACTTTATCCATTTCCGTTTTTTTCTTAAGGGAGCCTTGAAGGATGATATTTACTGTTTGCTGGCGATCGACTAAAACCGATTCTACATTTAAAACTCCACCTATTAGCCCGATTAGGACTAAGGTCTGGGAAGGAGTGAGGGAAAAGTTACATGTTTTTTTACTATTGGAATCAGTATCCGGTATGCTGGTCCCTTTTTCGTAGGACTTGGCTAGCATTGCTTCCAAAAGGGAGTTTATATTTTCCGGTGAAAACACAAATGTTCCTCCTCGCAAATAGCTATTAAGGAATAATGATGGGTTCTTGAAGATTGGGAATAGGCGTACTTAAACCTGTAGCAAAAAAAACAAATAGGAGTGAGGTTATAATAAGTAACAGGTCATGCTGAACATTTTTAGAATCTGTCATTTTATCACACCTTAATTTGTAGTATATTATTATTATATTTTCTCCTTCCCCTATGGTGATTGCTATATTCTCTAAAAGTTAGAAAGGAGGGGTATCTTTGAGTGAGAATTATAAGTTTGTGCAAAACCCTAAATGCGAATATTTCCCCTGTCATAAAGTTCAGAAACCTGAAAGATTTAATTGTTTATTTTGTTACTGCCCACTCTATTTACTAAGAGAACAATGTGGCGGGAATTTTAAATATAACAAGGGTATCAAGGACTGCTCCCATTGCGCTATTCCCCATTCCCCAGGCGGATATGAGTATATACGGGCGAAAATGGATATTGTCATCGATTTAGCTAAGCAGTAAGCAGAAAGGGTGAGCTAATTGACCTCGGGAATTATTTTTAATATTCAGCGGTATTCCATCCACGATGGTCCTGGTATTCGTACTACTGTTTTTTTAAAGGGCTGTCCTTTAAAATGCTGGTGGTGTCATAATCCGGAAAGTCAGAATATCCATCAGGAAATAGCTTTTTGGCCTGACAGGTGCTTGGATTGCGGTGATTGCCTAAAAGCCTGTGCAGATAAAGCGTTAACAAGAAAAAACGAGGGCTTTTTAACTGACAAAAATAAGTGCCTGCTATGTGCTAGCTGTGCAAAAGCTTGTTTTACTGAGGCTAGGGAGCTAGTCGGTAAACAAATTACTATTGAAGAGGTAATGGAGGAAATTAAGCAGGATATTATTTTTTATGACCAATCAGGTGGTGGGGTTACTTTTTCAGGAGGAGAGCCTTTAATGCAGGGGCAGTTTTTACAGGAGCTTCTGCTGGCCTGCCAAAAGGAATATATCCATACGACGGTAGATACCTCAGGCTATGCCCCTTGGGAGGTATTAAAAGGGATAAGTAAGCTAACAAACCTATTTTTATATGACATTAAGCTTATAGATGAAGAAAAACACATAAAATTTACTGGAGTGTCCAATAGGCTGATTTTAGATAACTTAAAAAGACTTCTTGCAGAAAAAACTAGAATAATAGTCCGTATTCCTATTATTCCTAACATAAATGATGATGTCGATAATATTCTCAAAACTGGTAGGTTGATGCGAAGTTTAGGCTTGAAGGAGGTAAATCTATTACCCTATCATGATAGTGCAACTGGCAAGTATGAAAGACGGGCAGAGACGTATCATTTAATGCAGGTAAAAACTCCTACAAAGGAAAAAATGCAGGACATATCTTCCATATTAGCTGATTTGGGTCTAAATGCAGTGCAGCAATAATTAATACAACTATGGCGAAAAAATAATTCACAATTATTAGCTAACAATTGATTAATAAAGATCTTTTTTGTAATTTTTACTCTATATGAAAAGCTATTGAACTGGAGGTTAATAGAATGAATGAACGAGTTGCAAAGCTAAGACAAGAAAGTTTAGAAACTGTGCCCTCTATTTCACTAGAACGGGCCCGACTGGTAACTGAGGCTTATAAAATGTACGAGGGCAAGGTTTCAGTACCTGTTTTAAGGGCATTAACCTTTAAATACTTAATGGAGAATAAAACCATCTGTATCAATGAAGGAGAATTGATTGTAGGTGAAAGGGGTCCTGCCCCTCAGGCCACACCTACCTATCCTGAATTGTGCTGCCATAGCTTAGAGGACATGGAGGTTATGCATAATCGGGAGACAATCTCCTTTTTTGTAAATGAAGAGGCTAAAAAGATTCAAGAGGAAGTAATTATTCCCTATTGGAAGGGTAAATCAATGCGGGACCTATTGCTTAATTCCATGACTGTCCAGTGGAAAGATTGCTATTCTGCAGGGATTTTCACTGAATTTATGGAACAGAGGTCCCCGGGTCATACAGTAGCTGATGATAAGATATATAAAAAAGGTTTAATTGATTTAATGCAGGATATTGTTAAAAGTTTAAAAGAGTTAGACTTTTATAATGACACTAATGCATATGAAAAGCAGGAAGAATTAAATGCCATGTTGATTTGTGCTGATGCAGTTCTTACCTTTGCTCGGCGTCATGCTGAAAAGGTAGCGGAGATGGCTGAACTCGAAATAGATCCAATCAGGAAAAAGGAACTAGAAGAAATCGCAGTGGTTTGTGAACGGGTGCCAGCTCATAAACCAAGAACCTTTAGGGAGGCATTACAGGCGTACTGGTTCTTCCATTTAGGGGTAATAACCGAGTTAAATACCTGGGATTCCTTCTGCCCTGGCAAGCTTGATCAGCATTTATACCCCTTTTACAAAGATGATATTGCTCAAGGTATTCTTTCACCCGAAGAGGCTAAAGAGTTGTTGCAATGCTTCTGGGTTAAGTTTAACAACCAGCCTGCACCTCCTAAGGTGGGGATTACTCTAGAGGAAAGCGGAACATATACCGACTTTTGCAATATTAACATTGGCGGATTAAAACCGGATGGAACCGATGGAGTCAATGAATTATCATATATGCTTCTGGAAATAATCAATGAAATGCGCATCCTTCAGCCTAGTACAAATATTCAGGTGAGCAGGAAAAATCCCGATAAATTTATTCAGAAAGCCGCCCAGGTAATTAGAGAAGGCTTGGGTCAGCCCTCGGTCTTTAATACCGATGCTGTCATTGAAGAGCTTTTACGACAAGGTAAATCTATTGAGGATGCCCGCTGTGGAGGAACCAGCGGCTGTGTAGAAACAGGAGCTTTTGGTAAGGAAGCATATATTTTAACAGGTTATTTTAACCTTGTTAAGGTATTAGAAATTACCCTCTATAATGGCATGGATCCTCGCACAGGCAAATTGATAGGTATACAGACCGGAAACCCCAGATATTTTACCTCCTTTGAACAGCTAATGGATGCATTTAAAAAGCAATTAAAGCACTTTATTGATATCAAAATTCAGGGAAATAACATCATAGAAAAATTATATGCCATTCATATGCCGTCACCCTTCCTTTCTATTATTATCAGTGACTGTATTGAAAAGGGCAAAGACTATCATGATGGTGGTGCTAGATATAATACCAACTACATTCAAGGGGTGGGTATCGGCAGTATTACTGACAGCTTATCGGCTCTTAAGCACCATGTTTTTGAAGAAAAAACTTTGACTATGGATGAGCTCTTTAATACTTTGGAAGATAATTTTCAAGATAATGAAAAAATCCGGCAATTACTTTTAAACCTAACCCCTAAATATGGTAATGATAATGATTATGCTGATAGTATAATGCAGGCTGTATTTGATGCTTTCTATACTGAAATAAACGGAAGGAAGAATATGAAGGGTGGTGTTTACAGAATCAATATGCTGCCTACCACCTGTCATGTCTATTTTGGTTCTGTTATCGGTGCCACACCAGATGGGAGAAAAAGCGGGGATGTATTATCAGAGGGAATTTCACCTGTTCAAGGGGCAGACCGCAAGGGACCCACTGCAGTTATTAAGTCGGCAGCTAAAATGGACCATCTACGGACCGGGGGTACCCTCTTAAATCAAAAGTTTACACCCCAGGTTTTAGAAGGAAATGAAGGACTTATAAAACTGACCCATCTTATCCGCTCCTATTTTAAACTTGACGGACACCATATTCAGTTTAATGTAATAAGCGCAGAAACCCTACGAAAAGCCCAGGCTGAACCTGAGAAATACCGGGATTTGATCGTTAGGGTAGCGGGCTACAGTGATTACTTTAGAAACCTCAATAAAAAGCTTCAGGACGAAATAATCGCCAGAACAGAGTATGACTCAATGTAGACTTGTTAGGGGGCAGCTCCAACGCCGCCCCGGAATAGTGTAAAAGTCTTAAAAAGAGAAACCGGCTTAGTTAGCCGGTTTCTCTTTTGAGTACACTGAAATATAAGGCGGGGTCAGAAGAATATAAAATTTAACCACGGGCCTTCGAGCACACGGATAAACACGGTAAAAAATCGATTTGTTACAACTAATATCGATGCATCCCTTAAGCTAGACCTTTGAGCAGATGCATCCTATAATCTTCACTTGCATCTGATGCATCCAAATATCTCAATCCAAAACTAATTCTCTTACTCGGTGACACAATGGCACGGTAGCACGAAACTAATAAGCTTAATGCTGGGTAGCTGCAATCTTATGAATGACAGCTATGCTCATGGTCGTGCTCACAGCTCGAACCGGAATCGGAAATTTCCCCATTGAGAAAATCCTCAGCGACTTTTTTTATATCGCCGGAACAGCCGCGAATGACTTTGATACCGTTAGTTTGCAAAACGTTTACTGCCCCATCACCCATATTACCGGCTAGCATAACTTTTACTCCCTGACCGGCGAGAATAGTGGCGATATTTGATTTGCAGCCGCAGCTTACCGGAGAAGCTACTTTTTCCTCAGCAATGATCTGTTTATTCCCATCTGCTGTGAATACAGTAAAATATTCGCAGTGGCCGAAGTGGCTATCTACTTGGCTATTTCTAGAAGGTACTGCAATTTTCATAAACATTCCCCCTTAGTAAATTAGCAAAACTATTGTGGTCATATGTTCAGTATAGCTAATGCTGCTAAAATAGTAAAGCAATTAATATAAAGGAAACTCGACTTAACCTTAGTTTAATCTATCAATAATGTAGTATAACTCATTATTTTCCTTTTCAATTCTTTTCTTTAGAATGGTAAATATTTGGCTTGTATCAGTAATAAATTGCTCTGGGTTATTCTTAATTGTGATAGAGCTAGGCCATTTTTTTAAGTACTTTTCAAAACTCTCCTTTAAGCCGCTCATTTCTTCAATATACCTTTCAGCCATAGTACTTATATCTTTGTTTGTGTCTTTCAAAAGCCTGGGATAGAGTCCATTGTCTTCAGCAGCTAGATGCATGTTTAATAATCCGGCTAGCTTGGCGAGTAGAGAGCGGACTGACTTACAATCTTTACTTAATTGCTCTAAGCTTAATAAACGGGATATTTCACCTGTTAATAACATTATTTCCTCATGCTGTTTTCGGAATCGCAAGGTTCTTTCCATAAATCTTACCTCCTAATGTAATGACTGGATATAATAATTGTAAATCAAAGGGTAAAGGTTTGTTGTGAGATTTGTCACATTTTTAGGAAAAAAAGCAAACAAAGGGACAAATGTCTATTAATGTATAGACATTTGTCTATAGAAAATAATGTAAATATTCCTTAGAATAGAGTAGAGATTATTATAAATTGTTTATTTATGTCGAAAAACCCATTCTTGATATAGAAAAAATATAACGAGAGGGATTAGTTATGAATGTTGATTTGCTCATGTTGGAAATAGAAGATAAAAGAGAAGAGTTGAAAAACTTATATGAGAAAGAAAATCAGCTGATAAGCGAGGAGATACTTGCTAAAAGTAATGAGTTAGATGAATTAATAGTTAAATATCTAAAGCTAGCTTTTGCTTTACATACAAAATTCTAGAGGGTAGGATAGCTAAATAGGTGGTTATGCTCTTAATAAACTGAAAAAGGTATAGTAATAAATAGTGGCTCTTAACCATCAATGGTTAGAGCCACTATTTATGGGAATTAAAGTATATTATCAGCGGGTATTCTGCAAACTAAGAAAAAATATTGGAGGAATAAAGCTATGAAATTGATTCGTATTAATATGGCTGAAAAAAGAGTAACTACTGAAAATGCCCCTGATAATTATGCTATTATGGGAGGAAGGGCTTTAACCACGGAGGTTATTGCTAGAGAAGTTGACCCTACCTGTCATCCCCTAGGTCATAACAACAAATTGGTTATCGCACCGGGCTTACTCTCCGGTACAAGTGCACCTAGCTCAGGAAGGTTATCAATAGGCTTTAAAAGCCCCCTTACAGGTGGGATAAAAGAATCTAATGCAGGAGGGACCGCTGCCCAAAAGCTAGCTAAGTTAGGGATAAAAGCAATTATCATTGAACAAATACCTAAAGAGGAAGGTTTTTCTATATTGAGAGTAACCAAGGATGGTGTTGAACTAGTTGATGGTTCGACATTACGAGGAAAAGCAAATTATGAGATTTGTGCTACCTTACAGAAAAAATATGGTGAAAAGGTTTGTGTAATGTCTATTGGTCCGGCTGGTGAGTATAAGCTCTCAGGTGCTACTGTAGCTGTATCTGATAGTGAGGGAAGGCCAGTTCGCCACTGCGGCAGGGGTGGTGGTGGTGCTGTCCTAGGCTCTAAAGGGATTAAAGCTATAGTAATAGATGATACGGATGCGCCGAAAGTAGCAATTCATGACCAGGAGAAATTTAAAGAAGCTGCCCGGGATTTTGGAAAGATTCTTACCTCCCATCCCGTAAGTGGTCAAGGTCTGCCCCTTTACGGTACTGCAGTTTTAATAAATATTTTAAATGAGGCCGGTGGTTTGCCTACTAAGAACTTCCGCTATGGTCGGTTTGATTTTGCGGACAAAATTAGTGGTGAAATGGTTCATGATGTAATAAATGAACGAAAGGGCAAGGTTACCCATGCTTGCCATCCTGGTTGTGTTATCCGTTGTTCCCAAGTATATCATGATAAAGAAGGAAAATATCTAACTGCAGGCTTCGAATATGAAACTATCTGGGCCTTTGGAGCTAATTGTATGATTGATGATATTGATGCTATCGCAAGGTTAGATTATCTTTGTGATGATATAGGAATTGATACTATAGAGATGGGGGTAACCATGGGCGTAGCAATGGAAGGCGGAGTGATTCCTTTTGGTGACGCAGATGGTGCTATAAAGCTTTTAGAACAGGTAAGGCAAGGTACGGAGTTGGGCAGAATTATTGGTAATGGAGCCGGGTTTACAGGAAAAGCCTTTGGTGTAACTAGGGTACCTACTGTAAAGAATCAGGGTATTCCTGCCTATGACCCCCGTTCAGTAAAAGGTATAGGTGTTACCTATGCCACTACACCAATGGGTGCTGACCATACTGCCGGGTATAGTGTTACAGCTAATATTTTAAAGGTAGGTAGTCATATTGACCCTCTGAAGAAAGAAGGACAGGTTGAGCTTTCCCGCAATCTGCAAATTGCTACTGCTGCAGTAGACAGTACCGGTTTATGCTTATTTACAGCCTTTGCATTACTTGATGAGCCCAGGGCTTTACAAAGAGTAGTTGATATGCTTAATGCCCAATATAATTTACAGCTTACAATAGATGATGTAACTGCTTTAGGAAAAGCTGTTTTAAAAACTGAACGGTCATTTAATTTTAAAGCTGGATTGAATGAAGCAGAAGACAGATTGCCCGAGTTTTTCCAAGAGGAATTAGACCCCCATGGTACAGTATTCGACGTATCTGATGCAGAGCTAGACCAGCTATTTAACTTTTAGTTGGTGAGATATTATGCGCTTAGAAGTAAGGTTGTTTGCTACCTTAAGGGATATATTTCCTAAAGAAAAAAGGGGAATGGACTTGGTGACTTTAGAACTGGGAAGTACTCTAGATGACCTTATCAAATATTTAAAGATTCCGGAGGATGCTCCCCTAATTATTCTTGTAAACGGTAGGAGGCAAATTGAAAATATTGAACTAGCTGACGGAGATCGAATAGGGATATTTCCTCCGGTTGGAGGCGGATAAATACAATGCTCAGACATAATTTTAAAAAAGGGGGACTTTTAAATGCATGTAGTTAATCTTTCCGAAAAAACGGTTTACTCTGATAAATCTTTAACAAAAAAAATAGTCTATCGTGATAAGGACGTGCTTGCCTTTGTTTTAAATTTCAAACCGGGTCAAGTCCTGCCTACCCACAATCATCCGGGTATGGTGACTATTCTCCAAGTATTAAAAGGAAAGGGTAAGTTCACTTTAGACAATGAAACCAAGGAACTAGGAACTAGCCAAATTTTAATCTGCCAGGGAAAGGAAATGCTAAGCTTAATTAATGATGGGGATGAAGAATTATCATTATACGTCACCCTAACCCCTGGACCAACTGATGAAAGGTATGCTGACGAAGTTTAGTAAGAAAATCTTATTATAAGGTGGAAATCCCGGGAAATATATCTTCTGGGATTTTTGTATTTCAGGCTAAATATAATCCTATTTAACAGCAAATTATGCTATATTTATAATAATATTAATGTGATTCTGTCTTCAATATATAAGCTTTAATTGATTTGGGGGTAGGGTTATGGATTGTCGAATCGGTTGTGGAGCTTGCTGTATCGCTGGGTCTATTTCATCTAATATACCAGGTATGCCTAAGGGTAAAGCAGCCGGTGTTAGATGCATTCAATTGACGTTTGACAATAAGTGCAATTTATTCGGCAAAGCAGAAAGACCCTTAGTATGCAATACACTAAAGCCTTCACTAGAGATGTGTGGGACAAGATATGAAGATGCCTTTTCATATCTGGCTTCTCTTGAAGAGGCTACTAAACTTGAATAACACTGAGAGGATGTGGCATATGTTTCGGTTCTTTTTTTCTGCAGTAGTAATTATCTATATTCCCATTATACTGCTCTATGGAGGCTGGAATGCCCTCAATCCTCGGGTAATTAATTACAGCAGTGAGAAAGGATTTAAAGATGGTATTGGCTGGAGTTGATAAAAGCTTGCCCATTATCTTGCTGAATCATCAACCCATAGAACTGGATGCTGCCCAAATGGAAGGTGTTGATCTTCAAGTTTCAGGACATACCCATAGGGATCAGATATTTCCTGCTAATATCTCAAAACCTTCTATTCCCCTGAAAACTGTTACTCCAGCTAGACCTAACTCTTTTGTTTTAAAACGATGGCGTGATATAAGGGCAACCTTTATACTTGTCACTCTCCCCGATATAAATCCTTAATCTACGAGCCTTCCCTGTAATTTTCACCAACTTTATCACCCCTTTCTTTTATTTGACTAAAAAAATTTGCCAGTACCGCTCCCAACCAAACTGCTAATAAACCAAGTAATACACTTAATCCTATGTTTAATAAAGCAACATTATAATTGTGTTCTTTTATTATATTTAGAGTTTCTAAGCTAAATGTTGAAAAAGTTGTAAATGCTCCTAAAAATCCAACACTAACCATCATTCTCACCTGGGGTGAAATTAAAGACTTGTCCAAAGTAATAATATAAAAAAAGCCTAAGAGAAAACACCCGAGAATATTTACAATAAATGTTCCATATGGGAAGATATGTTGGCTTTTATTATATATCCATGTCGAAAGCAGAAATCTACCTAATGCCCCTAGGGCACCCCCTAGCGAAATATAAAGATAAAGCATATAATTATTAATAATTTATCCCTCCCTGAATAAAATAAAACCCCTACCGGTATTATGACCAGTAGGAGCCATTAGCTAATTAACAAACATTTAGCGGTTAAAGGCGAGCTCCATCGCCTATCCATATACCGGTATTATATAATAATATGACAAAAATTTCTATATTAATAATTATTCCCGCTATGCAATTAGGAAAAAGGGGCGGCTTTTGAATTACTGTCTTATGATACATAATTATCCGCCTCTCATTGTCTATGACGGGGATAAGCACCTTTATTATGAGTGTTTGCAAAAATATGATGAAACAGAGGAACTAAATCCTCTGTATGAGTTTTTCAAATATGAAACGGAAAAAACATGGGAAAAGGCACTGGTCCTCGCCAGTGGCGTGAAGCAGGAACGCAAAGGCTTATCAGATTTTACTCAGAGTATATAGAAAACAAAATAATATGGAAACAAAAGTCATCTAGAAAAGGGGATGGCTTTTTTGTTTGCCAGTAAGAGTTTAAAGGAGGGTAGAATGAATCTCTGAATCCGCAAAAAAACCATTCCATCTGAACAAGTTCGGCTTTATAAATAATTTTCATTCAAGCAAGTAAAACACATCGTTTTTAAGAATATAAGCTCTTTGCTGTAGTAAGAGTATAAAGTAAGGTTATGTCTATCACTCAGAGCAATCAAAAATGGTTGCTCTTTTTTTACTTTTTGCAAAAAGTTTAATCTTGAATTAATTTAAAATTAATTTATCTTTAATATTCGTTTGCTAATATATAATTGGCAGAAAGGAGAGGGGAAAAATGCAAAGACTAACTAACTGGATCCACGGTGGAGATATTACTGCATTTATATTTTTTAATCGCTCCCGGAAGTTTCCGGTTACAGATTTTTTAATGCCGATTATAACCAATTTGGGAGGAGTGACCTGTTCAATTATTTTGTCGGTGTCGTTACTGGTAAGCAAAAATTCCTTTTGGTATAAATCGGGTGTTCATCTGGCGACAAGTCTTATGATAAGTCATCTTATAGTTCAGCTTTTCAAAAAGTTTCTGCCCAGGCTACGACCATATCAGGCTCTGCAAAATGTCTATACCGGACCTAAACTCTATAAAGATGCCTCGTTTCCGTCCGGACATTCAACGGCTGCTTTTTGTACCGCTACTGTTTTTTCAATCACATTGCCGGCATTATCAGTTTTGTTCTTTTTGTTGGCCCTGTTAGTAGCAGTTTCCCGAGTTTATTTAGGCATGCATTACCCATCGGATATTACAGCAGGTGCTGTACTGGGAGTAGTTATCGCTGTATTGATGGCCTGAGTATGTATTAAGGAAATATAGAAATTATTCTAATTTATTTTATTTGGAATTAATTTTTACCTTGTCTTAATTTTATTAACTTTTCTATGATATTTTAAAAGCAAATCCTTCCTCCTCATTTATATATATATACTGTTACATCTAAGAAGATCAAAATTAAGAAGTTTTTTAACTAACCCCCTTTTTTAGACCCCATGCATTTAAGTATGTGGTCTGTCTTTTATTAAGATGACAGGAAAAACCAAGTAAATGCAGTATTCAAAGTATTATCAAAGAATGAGTTAGATACAGAATGTGAAGAAATTTAACCTTTATGTTTTATAGCGAGAATAAATATCAAACAATTAGGAGGGGGAATAGAAGTGTTAACTCAGTCTCATGTATATATAGCTAAAGCAATAAATAAAAAATCAGGCAAGGATTTTAACCATAACTATTTTTACTTGGGGAATATTGCCCCTGATTTCATTCACTTTCATCAAAAAAAGAAACACGAATTTAAATATTCATTTTTGTATATATTGGATGAAATTGATTCTTTGGAAAAAATAACAGATATAAATTTAGTAAGTTATAAGATGGGGATAATTACCCATTATTTGGCGGATTTTTTTTGTAAAGCCCATAATTGTGATAGGTTACTTAACAATTTATGGCAACACTTTCAATATGAGTCACTGTTGCACAGGTTGCTAATATCCACAAAAAATGAGGTACAGGTTAATAAAAAGATATCCAATATCGAGACCTTCTTAAAAGAAAAGTATGAAAGTTATTTAATACAAGAACCGTCAATGGCTGTTGATATTATATATTCTTTGGAAGCCTGCCAAGGTTCAGTTAATTATATCTTGCAAAACATGAATAAAGACTTATTAAAACAAATAGCGTAAACATTTCAAATCACACCACTCCCTTCATATAGAGAGGGGTGCCGTAATGGCACCCCTCTCGTTTGTTTGAATACAAGGGTTTTATATTTTACAAAATATTAATACTAACATAACTTATTCATAATTGTTGAATGGTATCTTTATATTGTAAACAAATTAAATCAATCAAATGAAAGGGGTTTAACTATGAAAAAAGTGTTGGTACTTATTTTTACTGTTTTCTTTATGGGTCTCTTACTTACAGGTTGTTCCTCGGAAAACAAAAGCCTCACCATGGTCTGGTATCCGAATGAATCCGGTGAAGATTTAAAAGCCGCCCGTGAGGAAATCGGAAAAGTTATTGAAGAGGCTACCAGCAAAAAGGTGGAGCATAAACTGACAACCGACTATGTCATTGCCATTGAAGCCATTGCGTCCGGAAATGCAGATATTGCTTTCTTGGGTGCTCAAGGCTACATTGAGGCCCATAAGAAAAACCAAAAAGTCCTTCCTTTGGTGGTTAACTCAGGTAGCTCCGGAACCCTTGAAGATGCCGTTTATTACAGCTGGTTAAATGTGAAAAAGGGTAATGAGAATCAGTACAAGTCCGGCAGTCAATATGCTATTGACAATATCCAGGGCAAACGGTTCTCTTTTGTCTCCAGCAGTTCCACCTCAGGCTTTAAAGTACCTTCCGCCGGAATTGTCTCTTATTTCTCCAAGAAAGATGCTTGGAAAGATTTAAAACAGGAAGAATTGACAGAGGGCGGTAAGAACAAGTTTTTCAGTGAGGTGCTCTTTGGAGGTTCCCACCAGGGCTCTGCAGTAAACTTGCTTACCGATAAAGCCGATGTGGCTGCCTTTTGTGATACTTGTGTTGCCAATTATGTAGAACTGGCCGCAGGAACTCCTAACAGGCCGGGAGCCGTTTACCGCGTCAAACAAGATGCTGTGGAACCCTTCGATAAAGTACGGGGTGAAGAATTCGTAGCTATTTCCGTAACACCGGTTTTAAATGCTCCCTTCGCTTATAATTCCGAAACAGTTAATCAAGAAACCATGGAAGCATTAAGGAAAGCTTTAGTCGGTGATGATGTAGCAAATAATGAGCAGATATTTGTTCCCAAAGAATCTGATTTTAAAGGACTTTTTGCCAAGGGGCAGCGTTTTGTAGAAGTAACCGATGATTGGTTTAATCCGATTCGAGAGCTTTCAAACTAAAAAACGGTGTAAAGGATGTTGTAGGATGACGTTATTGAAATTAGTAAATGTTGCCAAACAATATAACGGCGGAACAATAGCGTTATCAAATATCAACTTCTCCGTTAGGGAAGGGGAGTTTGTATCCATAATCGGTCCGTCGGGAGCGGGAAAATCAACTCTCCTTCGCTGTATTAACAGAATGATTGAGACAACGGGCGGAGATATCATATTTGATGGCGTCAGTGTCAATGGCCTTAAAAAAAATGAGCTGCGGAGATTGCGGACAAAAATTGGGATGATTTTTCAGCACTATAACTTAGTAAATAGATTAAGCGTTATTGAGAATGTTTTGCACGGTAGACTTGGTTATAAATCGACATTAGCCGGTGCCTTAGGTATTTATACCGAAGATGAGAAAAGCCAGGCACTGGAAATTTTAGAAGTTTTAGGTTTGGAAGATCATATCTATCGTAGGTGTGACCAGTTAAGTGGAGGGCAGAAGCAGCGGGTAGGGATTGCCAGAGCCTTAATTCAAAATCCGAAAATACTTTTGTGTGATGAGCCTATCGCTTCTCTGGACCCTAACGCTTCCAAGGTTATTATGGATTACCTGAAAAAAATAACAACGGAAATGGGTATCACTTGCCTGGTCAATTTACACCAGGTAAATGTAGCTCTCACTTACTCTGACCGGATTATCGGCATAAAAAAAGGACATATCGTTTATGACGGGTCACCTCAGGAAATTACTGCCGGCGAAATTCATAACATCTATGGTTCGGAAGCTGGGGAATTGATTATGGACGTGGGGGGTGCCCATGCAAGCTGATTTTTTTGCCCAGAAAAGGAAAAACAGTTTATTCTTTTTTGCAGTACTGCTGGTAGTGACCTTAATTTCTGTCTTATTAACAGAATATGATGTGGCTAAAGGGTTAACAAGTGGATTTAAGGCTTTAGGATGGGCTGTTACGAATTTTTATCCTAATGAAAATTCCCTCTCTAAGCTTCCGAATGTTCTTAATAAATTGAAGGAAACCATTCTAATGTCTGTTGCAGCCACTACTTCTGCTGCTGTTTTTGCTTCCCTCTTTGCGTTATGGGGATCACAGACTACCAAAGTAAATCAATTTCTGAGTACGCTTAGTAGGGGTGTGGCTTCTCTATTCCGTAATATTCCATTGGTGGCTTGGGCTATGGTTTTACTTTTTTCTTTTGGACAAAGCTCACTTACAGGATATTTCGCCCTTTTCTTTGCGACTTTTGGTTTTTTAACCAGGGCTTTTATCGAAACCATTGATGAAGTAAGCAACAGTTCGGTTGAGGCATTAAGGGCTACAGGTGCAAGCTATTTCCAAATTGTTTTTCAAGCTGTCCTGCCTTCAAGTATTCCTCAAATGCTTAGTTGGGTGTTATTTATGGTTGAAACCAATATTCGTGATGCGACTCTCCTGGGAATTTTAACAGGTTCGGGTATTGGATTTTCTTTTAATTTATATTACAAGAGCATGAATTACCATGCCGCCAGTCTTGTTGTTATTGTTATTGTGTTGACGGTTTTTTTCATTGAGTATGTTTCAAATCATATTAGGAGGGTGATTTTGTAATGCAAAGGGAGGAAATATTAAAGACTGTTTGGGAGAATACAGCTTTAGGACCGATCTGGGGGCAAAAAAAAGTTGTCAGGATACCCTTTAATAAAGGGACAATCACCATCCAAATTACTTTACTGATATTGGCACTAATTACTATTTACAGTTTTTTAAGCTTTGACTATAAAGATATAAATATTTTTGCGGCATTTATTTCCAGTATTGCTACTTTCAAAACAATGTTTTTAGAGGCAAATATCAAGCATTTCACTGTCGGAGAAGCCATATATCAGATAATAGTTACTTTGGGACTGGCCTTTTTAACAACCATCCTGGGTGCCATTGCTGCTCTGTTTTTTGGCCTTTTGGCAGCACAGAATCTGTCTTCTCCCAGAGTTTCCAATATTGTTAAAGGTTTTGTGGCCTTGATTAGAGCAATTCCTACCGTATTATGGGTTTTAATCTTTGCGGTGGCTGCGGGGCTTGGCAGTGTAGCCGCTGTTATCGGTATGACTTTTCACTCCGTGGCTTATTTAATCAAGGCCTATTCCGAATCTTTTGAGGAATTGGATAAAGATGTAATCGAGGCCTTAAAGGGCAGTGGGGCCAATTGGTGGCAGATTGTTTGCCAGGCAGTGATACCATCCTCGGTCACATACCTGCTTTCCTGGACATTTATGCGTTTTGAAATTAATTTTACCAATGCTGTGGCTATGGGTGCCGCTGCCGGTGCAGGTGGTATCGGTTTTGATTTATTTATGGCCAGCGGGCATTATTTTGATTTGCATGAAGTTGGTTTTATCACTTACGGCATCCTCTTAGTCGCCTTAGCTTTAGAAGTATTTACTACCAGAGTCAAGCTTTATCTCAAAAACGCCTAATTAAGAACTTAATCAGGTCAATTAATAGGGGTGGCAAAATTGTTAAGAAAACGAAGAACTACCATTCTGGTCAAAGGTGATCAAAAGCTAGCCAAATCATTGGCTGAACAGATAATTAAAAACTATAATGTTAAAGTTATGCAAAAACCGGAAAATGGCTTAGTGATGGTTAAAATGAGGGAAAGTTCAGCCCGCAAACTGTTCTATCTGGGTGAGCTGTTGGTAACCGAGTGTAAAGTTCAAATCAATGAGGTATTAGGAGTAGGTTTGGTTTCAGGCGATAGGCAAGAATTGGCTTATTATCTGGCTGTAATTGATGCCGCCTGCAATGCCGCTTTACCTGAAACAAAAAGCTGGGAATCCGTACTCATGGTGGAGGAAGAAAAAATTGCAGCCCATGAAGCTAAAGAGCACTTAAAACTTCTCAGAACCAAAGTTAATTTTGAGACAATGGATGTCTAGGAGGTTACCAATATGTTTGACCATGTTCATGATTCCCAAAAAGCCTATCGTAAACTAGTCGATTCGTTAGCTAAACCGGGAACTATAAATTCTCTGAAACCAGAAAGCGAAAAGCTTGATTTATCGGTAAACTGCAATAAATCAATGCTTTTGTTAATGTTAATGCTTTTAGATACGGAGGTCACCTTTCAAATTCTTAGTGAAAATAGCGAAAAAATTGCTAAATACATTAATCAGCTTACTTATGCCAAAACGGAATCTCTGGAAAAAGCAGATTTCATATTTGTTTTACAAGATAGTGCTGCAGAAGATTTCTTTACTGCCATTGAGGGATGCAAACTTGGTGATTTGGTTAATCCTCATCTATCAGCCACTTTAATAATTGAAGTTGAGCGAATAACCAATGAAAAGCAATTAATCTTAAAGGGTCCTGGTATAAAAGAAACAAATTATGCCGCTCTTTCCTTCGCTGAAGATTGGGTTCATTACCGGGCGGCTAAAAATGCAGAATATCCTTTAGGTGTTGAAATTTATTTTATCGATAAAGAACATAATCTTCTGGCGATTCCCAGAACTACAACTATTTCAGTAAAGAGGTGAACATATGGGATACGTCGCGGTAAAAGGTGGCCTAAGGGCCATTGAAGAGTCTGGCAAAAGATTGCGTTATGAACGGTTAAAAGGCCGTAGTGTTATCACAGTAGAAACCATTAAAAATACACTGCGGGGGATGATTGATCAGATTATGTCGGAGGGGAGCTTGTATTCCAGGGATTTGGCAGCCTTGGCCATCAAACAGGCCGAAGGCAATGCTGAAGAGGCCACTTTTCTTTTACGGGCTTATCGTTCAACGTTACCGAGAAAATATTACTCCCAAGTGGTGGAACCCCGAGAAATGCGAGTAAAAAGGCGGATTTCGGCAGCTTTCAAGGATATTCCCGGCGGACAAATCCTGGGAGCCTCTTATGATTATACCCATCGACTTCTTGATTTTGGTTTAGATAAAGAAAATTTGGCAGATATCTTAAAATGGTTAAAAGAGTTTGAAGAAAGCCCTGAAGTTGAAGAAAGGTCTCATCGGACTACCTTGCCCAAAGTAGTAGATTTTCTTAGAGAAGAAGGATTAATAACCACTGTAGAAAATGATGATACCGAACCGGAGGATACCACCCGCAAGAGTCTGGAGTTTCCCACCACTAGGAGTGAGCGGCTGCAGGTTCTTACCCGGGGGCAGACCGGTGCAATGACGGCTTTGGGTTATGCTGCTATCCGCGGCTATGGAACGGTACACCCAACAGTTGGTGAATTACGGGTAGGCTATCTGCCGGTGGCCATTAATTATCCTTTGGATAGCTCAGAAACTGAAGATGATGGTCTTTATATCGGCGAAATACAGGTAACGGAAGTTGAAGCTTTGATTCCAGAAACTAAAGAGCTGGTCAACGGTAAAAAAGAAATTCAGTTCGGCATCGGTTATGGCATTTGCTATGGACAAAACGAAACCAAAGCCATCGCCATGAGCATTTTAGATAATTGCTTGGAAAAAAGCCATTTGGACTCACCGGTCCATGACGAAGAATTTGTTTTAATGCATATCGATTGTGTGGAAGCCACCGGCTTTATCTCCCACCTGAAGCTGCCCCACTATGTAACCTTCCAGTCCAATCTTGACAGCGCGCGAAAAACAAAAGTGAAGGATGAGAATGATGAACAATTATAATTTTGCTTTTTTCGACGAGGGTTCTAAACGGGAAATTAGAAGGGCCACCTTAAAAGCCATAGCACTGCCGGGTTATCAAGTGCCGTTTGCTTCTAGGGAAATGCCCATTGCCAGGGGGTGGGGCACAGGTGGACTGCAGCTAACATTATCACTGGTGGGCAAAAATGATCGGCTTAAGGTGATCGATCAAGGCTCCGATGAATCGGTAAATGCTGTAAGTATAAAAAAACTGGTTATCGGCACCACGGGCATTGATGAGACCGATAAGACTGGGGAAGCAACATTAATCCAAAGCAGACACCGTATTCCCGAAGCGGAACTACGGGAAGATCAGATTCTCGTTTTGCAAGTGCCCATTCCCGAACCACTAAGGGAAATTGAACCTAGTGAATATGCGACTAAACGTTTGCATGCCGATAAAGAATACAGCGGGGTTTGGTTGATGCTCTTTGAACAGATCATGGCCCACGGCAGTGTGGCTACAGGGGCCGACCATCCGGTGCTGGTGCATGACCGTTATGTCATGGCACCCAGTCCTATACCCAGATTTGATAATCCAAAATTAGATCACTCCCAGGCCTTAATTCTTTTGGGAGCCGGGAGAGAAAAAAAGATTTATGCAGTACCGCCTTATACTAAAGTAGTTTCACTGGCTTTTGAGGACTATCCCTTTGAGGTGGAGAGAATGGCTGAGCGTCAATGCCGATTATGTGGAGCTGCAGGAGTTTATTTTGATGAATTGTTTGATGAAAAGACCAATGAAAAGTATTACCAGTGCAATGATGTCAGTTATTGCTTGCAAACAAGAATTAGCTTGAGTTGAGGTGAAAAATATGTCCAATCCGGAAGAACCGGTCTTAGTGGTTAAAAACTTGAGAAAGCAGTTTGGCTCTGGTTGTACTAATTGCCTGGATTTAAAGGAAGAAAGTTTGGAAGGAAATTACTGTCCGGTTTGTCAGACCGTTTATGCCTGCCGGGATATTTCTTTAGAGCTCTATCCCGGGGAAATCTTAGGAGTAGTGGGAGAATCGGGTTCAGGCAAATCAACACTAATGCGCTGTCTCTATTTTGATGAGGCGGTGACCGCCGGTCAAGGCTATATTAAAGACTACAAGGACGGTCAAAAAAACATTTTCACAGAAACATCTCAACAAAAAAGGTACATTAGAAATCATGTATTAGGTATGGTTTATCAAAATCCCTATCAGGGTTTAAGAATGGGTTTCTCTTCCATCGGCAACATTGCTGAAAAACTAATCGCTGCCGGAAATAGAAATGTAGGTTATATGACAGATAGAGCTGCCGGACTTTTAGAAAAAGTAAATATTCCTATTTACCGGATGTTGGAAGCACCCGGCAAATTTTCCGGAGGTATGCAGCAAAGGGTTCAGATTGCCAAAGCCTTATCAAATAATCCGCCTATCCTCTTTTTAGATGAAGTTACCACAGGGTTGGATTTATCGGTTCAAGCCGCTGTCCTGGATTTGATTAAAATCATTCAGCGGGAACTAGCGATAAGTATGCTGGTAGTTTCCCATGATTTAAGTGTAATCAGAATGCTGTCGGAAAGAACTATTGTGATGCTTGGTGGTAAGATTATTGAACAAGGGCTTACAGATCAAATACTGGAAGACCCTCAGCATCCTTATACCCAACAACTTGTTCAGTCCTTGCTGTAAAACAAAGGAGGAGAATTGATGTATCTAATTACTAATGGAAAACTGGTTTTGGAAGATAGAATCCTTTCTAATTATGACGTTTTAATCGAAGGGGACAGAATTGGTAAAATAGTGTCTATGGGTCAAATTGCAGCTAATAGTTTAGAAGTCATAGATGCCCAAGGGGGATATGTGGTCCCCGGTTTTATTGATATTCATTCTGATTATATTGAACATATGGCCTCACCCCGTCCTACCAGTGTGCTGGATTTTAATATGGCCATCAAAGAAGTGGAAAAACAATTGGTAAACCAAGGCATCACTACCATGTATCACTCTTTGTCCTTATATAAGGAATCATTCTTTTCGCCTAAGCAAATCAGAACCAGCGACAATATTAAAAAGCTGGCTGAGTTAATCGAGAAAGCCAACGATGGGAGCAGTCTAATTCATCATCGTTTTCATGCCCGTTATGAAATTGACAATGTAGACAGTGTGGACTATTTAATAAATTATATCCGGCAAAAGAAAATTCATCTGTTGTCCTTTATGGACCATACACCGGGACAGGGTCAATACAGAAACATTGAAATCTATAAAGAAATCCTCAAAGGTTTGCGGGACCTGACAGAAGCTGAACTTGAACAGCATATTTCGGAAGCCCAGGGTAAAGAAAAGTTGGACATAAATTTAATTCATACTATCAGCAAAATAGCTATGGAAAATAACGTGACCATTGCCTCCCATGATGATGACTCTATCGCTAAATTAGACTTAGTCAAAAGCTTTGGCACCGTCATTTCCGAGTTTCCTACCACCATTGAAGTAGCTAAGGCAGCCAAGGTCAGAGATATGTATACCGTGGCTGGTGCACCCAACGTTCTGTTAGGCGGTTCCCATTCCGGCAATTTATCAGCGGCAGAGGCTATAGAAGAGGGTTGTATTGATATCCTCTGCAGTGACTATTATCCGGCCTCTCTTTTGCATGCGGTCTTTACTCTTCACCATAAATATGGCCATGATTTAGCTGCTATGTTTCAGTTGATTACAATTAACCCAGCCCGAGCCGTAGGGATTAGTAGGGAATACGGGTCCATCACCGAGGGGAAGAAAGCTGATCTTGTCATAATCAAAAAGGATAGGGAGGATTTCCCTGTGATAACTTCGGTTCTGGTAGACGGCACTCTAGTTTCTCAGTTAACTTATGCCAGAAAGCGAGTGGCCTCATGATTTGTACCCAAAAGCTGAACAAAGAGCCTGCTATTCATGAAAATTTTAGCGGGGAACATGTAGAAATAGGTCAGTGGACCGAAATTGGGCCAAATAACATTTGGGAAAATGTTAAATTTGGCGATTTCTCCTACACCTCTGGAAATAATCAAATTCAGAATGCAAGGATCGGAAATTTTGTCAATATTGCTTCCGGAGTGCGTATTGGGCCACCACAGCATCCCATGAACAGGCCAACTTTGCACCATTTTACCTATCGAAGACAAATATATGGATTTGCCATGGAAGATGATACAGCCTTTTTTGCGTGGAGAACGGCACAAATAACCGAAGTTGGCCATGATGTCTGGCTGGGGCACAATGCCATTATTATGCCCGGTGTGAAAATAGGCAACGGGGCTATTGTTGGCAGCAGTGCGGTAGTTACCAAAGATGTAGCACCTTTCACTATCGTCGGCGGGGTACCGGCTAAGGTAATCCGCAAGAGATTTTCTGCAGATGTAATTGAGAAGTTACAAAGAATAAAGTGGTGGAATTGGACTTATGAGACTATTAAAGAGCTTTTTCCTGATTTCTTACTCAGTGTTGAGGATTTTGTCCACAAATATGATAGGGAATAGGTGAATTATAAAGAATTGAAAATTGAAAATTGAGAATTGATAACTAAAATCTTTCATGTTTTTTGTATCAGGAGCATAGCGAAAGGAATGATAGATTATGGATAAAGTCATTAGAGTTGTAGGGTTAACAAAACAATTTGAGTTGCACCAATTAAATAAAAAAATTACAGCTTGTTATGATATTAATTTTTCCCTGGAGGAAGGGCAGTTTTTAGGTATTACCGGGAAAAGCGGCTCCGGTAAATCAACTATTCTTCGCTGTATTTACCGGACGTATCTTACTAGAACAGGTCAAATTTGGTATAAATCAGGTGCTTACGGACTAATTGACTTAGCGCAGGCTAGTGAAAGACAAATAATCCATCTCCGCCAAAAAGAGGTGGGCTATGTGTCACAATTTTTAAATGTAATGCCTCGAATCACTGCCAGGGAGCTGGTTGAATTGGCGGTATTGGAGATGGGTTATGATTTAAACTATGCCAAAAAAGAAGCAATCCAGATGCTCGCCCATTTTGAACTGGATAAAGAACTATGGGATATGTATCCTAATACTTTTTCCGGCGGCGAGAAACTAAGACTAAATATTGCCAGAGCTATGGTAAAAAAAACCAGGCTCCTTCTTTTGGATGAACCCACCGCTTCCTTAGATAATGAATCGAAAAAGCGGGTCAAAGAGGTTTTGGAAAAACTGAAAGCTCAAGGTACTACCATGCTGGGTATTTTTCATGATTTAGAATTTATGGAAGGAATCTGTGACAAACAGTTCAATATGCAAGCAGGGAAATTAGTTGCTTAATAAAAAAACCTGCTTTGCTAATATGGAAGAAATATATTTAATCATGAGGAAGTGTTGGGGTGAAAGCTGATTTACATGTCCACACCGCTGTTTCAGATAGCAGCTATACGGTTGAGGAAACAATCCAAAGAGCAAAGGAAAATGATGTTCGTTATTTAGGTCTAGTTGATCATGATACGGTGGCTGGTTTAAAAAAAGCTCTATTGATAGGGGAAAAGGCTGGAATTCAGATTATTCCGGGGATAGAAATATCGGCGTTCGACTTTAAAAGAAAGAGAAAAGTTCATATTTTAGGCTATAATTTTGATTTAAAAGCAACAAATATTAGAAAGTTATGTGACCCTATAATTGCAAAAAGAAATAATCACAGCCTGTGGCAAATTAAAACATTAATAGAAAACGGTTTTAAAATTACCCTAGAGGAAGTCTTCAAAAAGGCGAAGAACAGCACCTGTATTTATAAACAACATATCATGGCAGTTTTGATGGATAAAGGATATTGCAGTGAAATTTATTGTGGTTTATATTACCAGCTTTTCAAGAACCAGGGTATTTGTGCCGGGGACATTGCTTATGTGGATGCTTTTCAAGCCGTTCAGGCTGTGAAGCTGGATGGCGGAAAGGCTGTCTTAGCCCATCCCGGGCAGTTGGCTTCTTATGAAATCATGGAGGAATTAATAGGCTGGGGTCTTGATGGAGTAGAGTTGTATCATGAAGACCATAATTTCGGTGACCATAAAAGGATTTTGGCCTATAGTGCTAAACACGGAATGATTTTAACCGGGGGCAGTGATTTTCATGGTATTTATGGCGGCACCACGGAAATTGGCGGACTGCCCATTGCTCTGGAATATTTGAGGGATTTAATATGAACAAAGAAATTGTTGATTTTACTAAAACTCTGGTTCTTACAGCAGGTAGTATGTTAAGAGAAGCCCTGATTGGCCAAGTTTACTGTGCCTATAAAGAAGGGGATCAGCGGGATTTATTAACAGAATATGATGTGAAAATTCAAGACTTCCTAATCTCCCGCCTCCGTAAGGAATATCCGAAACATAAATTCATTTCTGAAGAACAAAGTAATAACCAAGATCTAAGCGGTTTAGTCTGGATTATTGACCCCATTGACGGTACAACCAATTTTGTCTGTTTTAAAAAAGATTTTGCCATTTCCGTAGCCCTCTATCAGGATGGCAAGCCCCTTTTCGGCATTGTTTATGATGTCATAAAAGGAGATTTATATCTAGGTATAACGGGACAAGGGGCTTATTTGAATAATCAAAAGTTAAGCCGGATTAATGAGTGCGAATTAAAGAATTGTATTTTAGATGCCAGCCTCAATAGTGTGCAAATTTTCTACAATCGGTACAACCGGCCAATTTTTAACATAGCCCAAGATATAAGAGGACATCGCTCTTTAGGGGTAGCTTCTCTTGCCATATGTAAAATTGCCTTAGGGGAAATCCAAATTTATCTATCGGCTAAATTAAAGGCTTGGGATTTTGCGGCAGCGGGTATTTTTCTTAACGAGGTTGGGGGTTATTACGGTGCCGTGTGTCAAGAAAGTTTAAGTCTGACCGGTAAACCTACAGCTTTTATGGCCTGTTCTTCAAAAAGCCTATTTCATCAAATTTTATTGAAATATTTTAAAAAATGATTTTTCTAAGTTCCTCCTCTCATTTTATATAGGTGGGTGCCCTAGTGGTGCCCATCAATTGTTTTATTAGTATAGTTAAATTAAGCCATACCAAAACACCCCAACGCTTTTGGCTGTTGAAGGGGTGTTTTTCTGTATAACATCATATTGCAAAATATTTAAGGACTGTTGTAGTAAGTATGGAAATGGTAACTATTTTACTGTTTTTTATCTAATGATTTAAAATAAGCAGTTGTTACCTCATTGATAAATATTATTGCCTCCGGTTTCTTGTCAGAAAGCAGGCCGAGGAGTTTTTTCAGCTCTTGGGCTTTTTTCCCCTTCGATGATGTTAATAATACTTCCGGCTCAACTTGGAGTACATCAGCTATTTTCACAAGCAATTCAAGCGAAGGACTTTTGGCGCCCCTTTCAAGATAGCCTATGTAAGAACCACTGATGTCCAGCTTCTCGGCTAGCAATTCCTGGGTGAGCCCCTGGGTTTGCCTGAAAAGTCTGATATTTTGGCCTACTATATGTCGAATATTTAACATTTTTGCCACCTCCCTCTTTAACAGTACTATTGTACAAGTAGACACCAGGACATCTTAGTGACTGTAGGTCCAAAAATACCTTGAAAAACTATACTTCTAGTGTTACAATAAAAATTATTACTAGTTTGACAATATACGACAAATTTTAGACAATAGTTTTTTTGTTATTGATATTTATCGCAAAGAAACATTAAAATTAAAAAAATTTATTACCAAGATATTAGCCAGAAATGTCTAAAAAAGCAGGAAAAAATCTAAAAATATCGAAGAAAACATTTGTGTATGCTTTAAATCCTGAATAATTACAATTTGACATTCTGTTAAAAGGCAAAATACCCGAAAGGGTGTGACGCAAAGCCATGGGTCTAAAGCAGGGATTGCCAGGATTGCCAGGCTGCCGGAGAAGCTGTACATAACCCTGAACACTGACGATAATTTTTCTTTGATAAAGGGGTTTTTTTGCATATTTCCCCAGTCTGAGCCAGATACATTTTAACTTTTTAAAACTTAAAATACGGGGGTTTATATGCAGCCAGAATCAGGCAATTTTCAAGCAGAGCAAAAAAATTCCAGTAAAGTAATCCGCAATTATTTTGCCGCACTCCAAAAACTATCCGAACTATCACTGATTCCCTTATGCCAGGAAGAATTGCTGGAACGATTTCTTGATCTTTTGACTGAGCTATTGCAAGTTGAGCAAGCATACGTAATGGTTTTGGAACACATCACAGGGGAACTCACCATCAAAGCATCTAAAGGACTGAAAACTGCTAAAGTAAAAAAATACCGTCTGAATTTGGGCCAGGGAATTGCAGGACAAGTACTGGAAAACAGAGAGGCCTTTATACTTAATCAGAGCTCAAAAAAAACATTATCCAGCCTGTCTGCTGAGGAGCCAGACGCACTTTTATATATACCTCTGGTAATCGGATATCAACCTTATGGAGTTATTGCCCTTGGCAGTGCCGGAGTTCAACGAAACTTTACCGCCAACGAGGTAAAAACAGCATCTGCTCTGACCCAATATCTTATGTTATCTATGGAAAATGCCAGATTAAACAGCGAGATTTCCGGCCTTGGTCTCAACTTTCTCAAGAGTTTAGCCATGGCTATTGATGCCAAGGATAACTACACCAGGATGCATTCCATGCGGGTAACAAGGTATGCGGTACTGACCGGAGTACATATGGGTCTTCCCCAGGAAAATATCGAAACCCTGCGCCGGGGTGCACTGCTGCATGATATCGGTAAAATCGGTATTCGGGATGATATCTTGCAAAAACCTGGAAAACTGACCAAAAAGGAATATGCCATGATTTGTGAACACCCGGAAATCGGTGCCAGGATATTGGGACAAGAAGGTCCGTTAAGTTTAATTGTTCCCTTAGTCCTGCACCATCATGAACGTTACGATGGTCAAGGCTATCCCCACCGACTTAGGGGTACTGAAATTCCTTTAGGAGCAAGAATCATTGCGGTGGCAGATGCCTTTGAGGCTATGACTGCCAATCGTCCATACCGGAGGGAATATTCGGTTGGCAGGGCGGTGTGGGAAATAAGGCAAAATGCAGGCAGCCAGTTTGACCCGGAAACAGTCGCTGCATTTCTGGATGCCTTAAAAGAAGAATATCCGGAAGAAATAAATATTTGAGGAGGCCAACGTGCAAGAAGAACTCCAAGTTTTTGTTGAGAACAACCTTGACTCCCTATTAAAAATGGATTTACTGGCTTTTTTTCACCGCAACCCCTATGTTATCGGTCAAACTGAAGATATTGCCACCTGTTTGGGTGTGAATATAGAAGAACTGGCTAATAATTTAGAGGATTTGGTGCAAAGCGGAATTCTGAAGAAAAAAACCGGTCTTTCCGGCAGCAGCTATACGCTGTCGCCAAGTGAGAAGATTGCCCCCCTAATCAGTGCTTTTATGGATTTCTATTTCACTGCCGCCAATGGAGAGGCTGAGGTTTACCGGCCAAATACATCCAACCCCAAGCATAATAGCTATGTGTCACAACGGGGAAAAGCAACTGTGATCAAAGAAGATTCGTTAAGCCCTGCTGAGGCGGCGGTGAATGATAATTGGATTGAGCAGTTTCAACCGGACAACTCAATTTTGTATACAGAACTAGATCTTCTAGGGGATGTAGCTACCTGGATAACCGGGGAGAAAAAGGTAGCCATTACTATTTTCCCGGGCGAGGGCTATCCCTACTGTGTCACTAAAGGAATTAAAAGAAGTACTGCTCTTATTCTGGCGGAAAAAGGTTTATCTCTGATGGGGAATTTAACCAGACCGGTACTATTAGAAAGCCATGAATATCCTTGGATGAAGATGGACGTGGAAGAGGAAATAAACAGAGCTGTATTGGCAGCCATTACCCAGGATAAATCAATTATAGGTCTGTTAGCGATTGTTAATCCTTCCCCGGAAATTTTACAGGATTACCGGTTGGATGCCCTAGTAAAGCTAGGTCAGCAGTCTATACAGCATCTAAAGAACAGAGCAATGCTTCAGCATTATCAAAAAATAGCACTGATTGATGAACTGACAGGTTTATATAACTATCGGTTTTTTCAAAAAAGACTGCAGGAAGAAACAGCACGGGCCAAACGCTGCGCAGGTACCCTCAGCCTGTTGATGATTGATCTGGATCATTTTAAGAAGGTAAATGATGTTCTCGGGCACCAGGAAGGAAACAGGCACTTACAGCAAGTTGCCGCTGTTTTTAAAAAAGAACTGCGGGAGACTGACGTAATTTGCCGTTTTGGGGGAGAAGAATTTGCAGTCCTGCTGCCTGATGTTGACTTAAAGGGAGCATTATTAGCGGCGGAGCGTCTGCGCCAGGCGGTAGAGGATAAGTTTACTCAAAAGAGAAAGAAGCCCCAGGTGACCATCAGTATCGGTGTCAGTAACTATCCCAAACAGGCGGGGTCCATGGAAGAACTGGTAAAACTGGCTGACCTGGCCCTCTACCGGGCAAAAGAATCGGGGAGGAACAGGTGTTGTGGGTAAGACTTTTAAGTAATTTAATTTATAGAAAACGAGGGAGGTTCGCCTATGTCTCATGTAACTCGGGAAAGTTTGCAAAGCATTAAGAAGTCAGGCGTTAAAATGCAATTGCTGCTCTTTTTCTATAACAATCCTTTTACCGTAGACGACCTGGAAGGAATCTCAATGTGGGTAGGAATGCATAAGAAAGAGATAACCCGCGAAATGGAAGAGCTATGCCAAATGCGATTATTAGTTAAGCGGGGAACAAGCCACTCGTACTACAGAATGACAGAAAATTCTCAACTGGTAGAGGAAGTGCAAAAGCTTATTAAGGAATTTTATGCCCAGCGCAAAACCAAAGCATCTTGAGTAAATGCAGGGATTTATTGATAGGATTTCAGTTAAAAAATGTGAGGAGGAAACTTGGTGTCAAACATACAAACCGGAATTACCGGACTTGATGAAGTTTTACACGGGGGAATTCCCCGGGAAAACAGTGTATTGGTTAAAGGCCCTCCGGGAAGCGGTAAAACTACTCTGGCTCTGCAGTTCCTTTATCATGGGATTGTAGAATGCAATGAGCCGGGACTGATTATCAGCTTTGAGGAATTTCCCCAATTGATTTACCGGGATGCCCAAAATATGGGCTGGGATCTGAAAAAGCTGGAAAAGGAGAACAAACTGCGGGTAATGTGCACCTCACCCCAACTGGTCCAGGAACAGCTGGGGACCAAAGAGGGTTTCCTGGCTGACCTGATTGAGGAAATAGGTGCTAAACGGGTTGTAGTGGACAGCATTACCCACTTGCAGCGCTTGGAACAGGAGCCTGTCAAACTGCGGGAGTTATTTAATAAAATGATCAACGCCTTCAAGCGTGAAGGCTTGATGCCATTTATAATTGCTGAAGCGGCAGCAGAAAAAGAACGCCTGGGCTTTGAGGAGTATGCAGTAGACTCGGTAATTATACTCAGCCAGGAAGTAAAGGGTCATATGTCCACCAGATACCTGCAGGTGATGAAAAGTCGCGGGCAGAATTTTATCACCGGACGGCACACATTTCAGATTACTGGCGATGGACTGGAGGTATTTCCCCGGATTACGGCGCCAAGAGCCGTTGTTAATTATCAACCCAGTTCTCAAATAAGAAACAGCTTTGGCGTTCCGGAACTGGACCAGATGCTGGGCGGCGGGCTGATAGAGGGAAATTCACTCCTTTTGGCGGGAGGGTCAGGGGCAGGCAAATCCCTCTTGGGTTTGCAGTTCTTGATGCAAGGAGCAGCGGTAGGCGAGCCTGGTTTATTGGTGGATCTGGAAGAACATCCATCACAAATCACCAGAAATGCCGCCACCCTTGGCTTTGACTTCGAAGAATTGCTGCATCAGGAAAAAGTCTTTACCCTCTGCACTTCTCCGGTAGAACTTGACCTCAATGAACATTTTTATATCATCAAAAAAATGGTCAAGGAAAAAGGAATTAAGCGGGTGGTTATTGATACCATCAGCAACTATGAGGGATGTGTGGATGACCCGGCACTTTACAAGGACTATATCCACGCTCTGATAAATTATTTTAAGAACAACGGTATTACTTCGGTCCATATCACAGAGGTGGATGAACTGCTGGGAATTAATACCATCACCTTTCACAAAGTGTCATTCTTAGTAGACGCAATTATTCTGCTCCGCTATGTGGAACTGGGCACGGAGCTGAGAAAAGCCCTGCTGGTGGTCAAGATGCGCGGGGGAGCCCATGATAAGGACATCCGTGAATACCTGATTGAAGAAAATGGTATTCAACTGCGCAGGATAGACCCTGAAGAGATGGGTAAAAAGCTTTCCTTCCAGCATTATAACGGCATTCTGTCCGAAACCCCTCGAAGTGTTAATAGAGCTAACAGCGGACAATTATTACCAGGTACCGGGAGGCATCCAGATGAAAGACAAGGAGATGATTATCCAGGGAAAAACTGTTGAAGATGTTCATCACGAAACTTCTGTGCTGATAGGCAATCTTGGATAACGATACCTTATCAACTTCTATCAGTATATGAACGTGATTATCCATTAAGCAGAATGCATAGATTTTAAAATTATACTTTTTATGCTAAGTTCAGGTGGAGTCAAAACTCCATCTGAACAAGTTCGGCTTTATAATATATCTTTGGCTTTCTTGCCATTTTTTTCTCCTTTACTTATTTTTTCTCAATTATATCTCAGTTTTTTTATTTTTTAAGCCTGACCCCTTTGTTCCCTTAAAAGGTTTCTATGCTTTTATGTAGAATATTAATTACCAATAGATGGAAAACAGCAAAAAGCAGGTTTGCATGACGATTTTATAGGGTGAAAAATATTATGCATGTTTATTTATGGATATATAAAGTTTTAAGGGGAGGGCAATAATGAGTATAAAAATATTCTATTTTTCCGGAACAGGAAATTCATATGTTGTGGCAAAGGATATTGCAAAGAAAGTAAAGGCGGATTTGATATCTATCCCAAAAGTCATAAATATGGACAGAATGCAAGTTGATGCTGATAGTATAGGAATCGTCTTCCCATCGTACTTAGCTCCATTATCAGGTATACCTCTTATAGTAGAGCGGTTTGTTAAAAAAATAGCTAATATTGAATCAATACATATTTTTGCAGTTTGTACCTGTGGAGGATATGAATGTGTTAATGCACTTCCATCATTGAATAAGTTAAAACAAATAATAAGATCATGTGGTGGAAAACTATCGGCTGAGTATTCTACAAGGCTACCTATGAACAACTTGGATTATGATCATATTCCAATTCCTATAAACAGGGATCAACAGGTTATAATTAATAAGAGTAAAACTAAAATTGATGATATTTGTTATCGCATCATAAAGAAAAGGAGTACCAAATACAAAATTGCAAAAATTCTGTTTAATTTACTAATGACGCCGTTATATAAAATGATGCGGCAGTCAGTAATAAATGCCCTAAAAGAAAAAGCAAAAGAGCCAATGGATACTAAACTAACATACTTTGAATTGATTCCATTGACAGATAAAAGTATTATTGTGGATAAAAAATGTAATGGCTGTGGAACGTGTGTAAAAGTTTGTCCTGTAAATAATATTAAAATTGTGGATAATAAACCGCAATTACAACATAAGTGCGAGATGTGTTTTGCATGTGATGAATGGTGTCCGTACAATGCAATTCATCATTGGAGCAGATCCAAAGGTGTAAAGTATCATCACCCGGAAGTAAAAATTTCTGATATGTTTTATGTGAAATAGTAGCTGTGTCAAGGGACCGTCCCTTGACACTTGACATTACTTTTGACAGGAGGGATAAATATGATAAAGGAATGGTTTTTGGCATTACGACCTTGGTCATTTACTGCTGCGCTAATACCTATTAGTCTTGGTACAGTAATGGCGTTATACCATGGGGATTTTAATTTATTTTTGTATTTACTTGCATTAATAGGTGGCATTCTAATTCAAGCTGGCACTAATTTGACAAATACTTATGGTGATTATATTTCAGGAGTTGATTCTTCTGATTCAGCTAGAACATGTTACCAGTTAGTTGATAATATACTAAAACCCAACGATATGAAAATTGCTGGTATTATAACTTTTTTACTTGCAGCTTTAATAGGTCTTTATCTAGTATATTTAAGGGGTTATGTAATTCTGATAATTGGTTTAATAGGAATAGCCGGAGGTTATACTTATACCTTAGGTCCATCACCGTATAAATATAAAGGACTAGGCTCAATATTTGTCTTTATCCTTATGGGACCTTTAATGGTTATTGGAGCTTACTATGTCCAAACAGGAGTTTTTAACTGGATAATAGCATGGATTTCCTTGCCTATAAGTTTTTTAGTCTCTGGTATTCTCCATGCTAATGATTTAAGGGACATTAATTATGATAATAAAGCAGGAATTAAGACTTTAGCTTTAATTTTAGGATGGGATAAGAGCTTTTTTTTATACCATTTGCTGAATATAAGTGCTTTTTTATCATTAATTATTTTAGTAGGGGTCAGGGTACTACCGATTACAGCAATTATTCCACTCTTACTACTCCCTAAAGCACTGAGTATACTCAAGAATACTCAATCATCATTTAATGGAAGTAAAGAATATTTGATAATGCTTGAAGCTAAAGCTGCTCAGTTCCACCTTCAGTTCGGAGTAATGTTTATTGGAGGACTGCTGCTTGACTTTATTATTTAGGAGGGAAAGGATGTATAACCCTAAAATAAAAACTTTTAGTATAGTGATTACAATAGTATTAGCAATTGTATTTTGGTATTTAACCTTTTCTGTTAAGTTACTCAACTTTTGGCTATCAATGAGTATAGCTGCCACAACATTAAGTATATTAGCAATTTACTGGGGTGGTAATCCTTTTAATAGTAAAGACCTTAATATCCGAACAATAATAATTGGTGTAGGTTCTGCAATTATATTATATTTTATTTTTTTAGCAGGCAATTTCCTTTCTCAATTTTTGTTTAATTTTGCTAAACCTCAAGTTTCATCAATTTATACTATTCGGACACAAGCAGAAGCTATTTATATTACATTAGTATTATTATTTATAACAAGTCCTGGAGAAGAAATATTTTGGAGGAATTTTTTACAACGTTGGTCAATGAAAAACTTTGGAGGGTTTAAAGGCTGGATATTTGCATCCTTAGTTTATGCTGGAGTTCATATTTCTTCTGGTAACTTTATGCTCGTAATGGCGGCACTTATAGCAGGTCTTTTTTGGGGTTATATTTATTGGAAAGAGGAAAATATTTTAGCAGTTTCAATTTCCCATGCTTTATGGACTACAGGAATTTTTGTATTTTTTCCTGTCATGTAAATTTAATATAAGAGATAAAGCCAGGAGGTGACTCCTGGCTTTATCTCTTATTGATAAAAAAATTTCTTATGTATTGCCCCCCAACAGGGTTTCTTTTTATCTCTACTTATCCGTGATTCACTTATCCCTCCAATATATAAATAAAATTTATATATTGGAGGGGATGCATTGGATAAATATAAATAAAAAAAAATTATACATTGTAACTTAGGTTACAATTAAATACCGAAACCGTAGACTATAATCTTATTAAAGATAGAATAGTGATTGAAATAGATGGGCAAATAAATTATCCCAAAATACAATTAAAAGTGAAAAAAATATTTAGCACAAGCAATGATGTGAAAAAAAGCACAAATATTAACGATGTTACTAAAATTAATTATATTAGGGAGGTGTTAGGTCAACTAGAAAATTTTCTAAACCCCTATTTTTAATTAAAGAAAACATCAACCATTTTTAAGGAGGAGATTTTAATATGGGTCATCCTACAATATATCCGACGGGTACTACAGTATATAATCCGGAAAAGGCTTCAAACGGTTATACGATTTTCCAAGCAGCAGAGTACGGTGCAATGTTGATTGATATGAACGGTAAAGAAGTAAAGGTCTGGAAAGGGCTCCATGGCTTTCCAAATAAAATGCTTCCCGGCGGTTTTGTTATGGGTAGTAGAGGTCAAAGGGATACAAAATATGGTTATCAAGACAACGTTGATTTAATCCAAGTTGACTGGGAGGGTAATGTAGTCTGGGAATTTAACCAATATGAATATATCGAAGATCCTGGTAATGAGCCCCGCTGGATGGCTAGACAGCACCATGATTATCAAAGAGAGGGTAATCCTGTAGGTTACTATGTGCCTGGCATGGACCCCAAAACCGATGGTGGTAACACCTTAATTCTTGCTCATAAAAATGTATACAATAAGAAAATTTCCGATAAAAATCTGATGGATGATGCCATCATTGAGGTTGATTGGGAAGGAAATATTGTTTGGGAATGGCTCTGTAACGAGCATTTTGATGAACTAGGTTTCTCAGAAGCTGAAAAAAATGTTCTTTTCCGTGATCCTAATATGCATGCTTGCGGTGGTGGTACTGGAGATTGGATGCATATCAATTCTATGTCCGCTTTAGGGCCAAACAAATGGTATGACCAAGGTGATGAAAGATTCCATCCTGATAATATCATCTGGGATGCTCGGGAATCCAACATTACAGCAATCATTAGTAAGGAAACCGGAAAAATAGTGTGGAAACTAGGTCCGGACTTCACAACAACTAAAGAATTAAGAAAAATGGGTGTTATTATTGGTCAACACCATGCCCACATGATTCCCAAAGGATTACCAGGTGAAGGCAATATTCTTATCTATGATAACGGCGGCTGGGCAGGCTATGGCATTCCAAGTCAAACCTCGGTGTATGGTACTAAGGTACAGAAGAGGGACTATTCAAGGGTTATTGAGATTGATCCAGTAACTTTAAAAATTGTATGGCAGCACACTCCGACAGAGGCTGGTTATCTAGAGCCCTTCCATTCCCATCATTATTACAGTCCCTTTATCAGCAGTGCTCAAAGGATGCCCAATGGTAACACATTTATTGACGAGGGCTCCGGCGGCAGATTAATGGAGGTAACTCAAGACCATGAATTGGTATGGGAATATATTTCTCCTTATTGGGGCAAGCAATTTAAATTAAATATGATTTATCGTGCTTACCGTTTGCCTTATGAATGGGTACCACAAGTAGAAAAACCAGAAGAAGTCGCTATCGAGCGAATTGATGTTAACAGCTTTAGAATGCCCGGAGCAGCACCACTGGGCTGTGATGATGTAGTAGAAGTCGAGGGAACCTTGGGCTATGGAGATGTAGATGGTTTCTGTGTTACCACAGATGAGGCACCGGCGGTAAAAGAGGATGACGATGATGAATACGGTGGAGTAATAAGGATATAGAAAAATATAAGGGGGCAGCATTGCCCCCCACGACCCAAATGAAAAACACAAAAATGAAAGAGGTGTTGAATGTGCAACCAGTTATTAATACTAATCCCAAGGTAATGGATAAAAAGTATTTAATTTTTTGGGTTATTACAATTGCGTTACCCTTAGCAATAATGTTAATACCTGTTTCTGAAGTTTTCACAGCACAATTAAGATTATATTTAGCCATAACACTATGTGCGATCTTTATGTTTGCTTTTGAAGCTATCCCCAATCTAATCCCTGCCTTGCTTTTACCTTCTGCTTATTTGCTTACTAAACTTGCTCCAGCAGCAGCGGTTTTTGGACCTTGGTCAACATATATTCCGTGGATGTTTATGGGTGGTATATTGTTAGCAAATTGTATAGAAACCACAGGTCTACTTAGAAGGATTGCTTATTGGAGTATCATAAAAACAGGTGGAACCTATAATGGCATTTTATATGGTATCTTGCTTGCCGGAATTATTTTAAACCTGCTTATACCTGCTCAAGCTGTAATACCCTTAGCGGCTTTTACTTACGGAATTTGTATGGCTTTAAATTTGGGAAAATCCAAAGAGTCTGCCGGTATTATGTTGGCGGGTGCTTTTGCAGCCCTTTTACCTCTATTCTTTTTCTATAATCCTAACTTTGCAGTTGTTCTGGGTGCAGCATCAACTGTACATCCTGTAAAAATGACCTGGTTTACGTATTTTTTTCATAACCTTCCTAATATTCCCTGGGCTTTTCTTTGTATATTTATTACTTCTAAGGTTTTTAAGCCCAGTAAACCTTTTGATGTCAAAGACTTTATTGTTGAGGAACATAAAAGATTAGGCCCAATGTCTATCCTAGAAAAAAAGGCTATGTTTGTATGTCTGCTTTTAATTGCCTTTCTCATGACAGGTGGATTACACGGCATTGAAATCGGGTGGGGTTTTGTTATTGCAGCTGCTTTGATGTATATGCCGGGTATAAATGTGGGTACTGATCAAGATATTAAGAGAATAAATTTCCCGATATTATTCTTTGTTACTGCATGTATGGCTATTGGTTCTGTAGCTAATGTACTAGGTTTTGGTAAGCTGTTAGCTCAAGCATTGCTGCCAATTATGTCTTCAAGCGGAACAACTGGTACAATTGGACTTGTTTGGCTATTATGTGTAGTCGCTAACTTCCTTATGACTCCCTTGGCAATTATGGCAGCCTTTAGTGCTCCTTTAGCTGAAGTTGCACTAGGTTTAGGAATAGACCCATTAGCCTTTTTCTACACAATCTTCCATGCAGTAGACCAGATAATATTCCCCTACGAATACGTACTCTATTTGATATATTTCGCTTTTGGTTTAATTACTATCAAGGATTTTATGAAAATTTTCAGTATAAAAATGGTAACAAGTATTATTCTTATTCTATTTGTCTTAATCCCATACTGGAAGTTAATAGGCTTACTCTAAAACTTTCCTAAAAGGTAAAATTGGTACAATATGGGGAGCTTAATTGCTCCCCAATTAATGTTTAATTTGACGAAAAATAATAATTGCTAATTATAAATAAAATTTATATGATTATATTATAAGTTAATAAATTAGAAGGTGAAAATATGGACGCCAAGACTAAAGAATTGGTAGAGCATATTACAACATCTATTATGTTTGATAAAAATACTTTAGATGGTGAAGGGATGTCACCCGCTATTTGGAATAAGTATCTTTGTTTGAGTAACGGAAAAAAGGTTAGAAAAAAAGGAGATTACCTATTAGAGATAGGTGAAAATATAAATGGAGTTTATTTTGTGAAAAAAGGGAGAATTGTTTCAAATATTTTAGGTAAAGAAGGTATCATTAAAACCGTTGGTATAGTAGATGAAAGCTGCTTATTTGGAGAACAATTTATTTTTCACCGGCAGCCAGCGTTGTTCGAAGCATTTGTATTAGAAGATGCTGAAGTTTACTTTTTTCCTAAAGACACTATTCTGGATATTATGCGTAAGGACTTTGAAATAAATATCTTTATTATGAAATCCCTGGCTATCAAGTCAAGAATGCTTTGTAGTCAAATTGAAGATGTGTGTATTCGTAATATTGCTCAAAATATTTGTAAGATTTTGTACTCTATTTGCTGTTATGAAGAAAAATCTGGAGAGATTATTGGCGATATTCTTATTCAGCTGTCCCACCAGGATTTAGCTAATATGCTGGGTTCCCATCGTGTAACAGTTACAAAAAACATAAACCTGCTTAAAAAACAGGGTATTTTGGATTATAAATATGAGAGAATAATAATAAAAGATAGACATAAATTAAAAAAGATCGCCTTTGAATAAGGCATAAGGACATAGCGATAGTTAATCAGTAAAAAATTACTGACTAACTATCGCTATTGTTATTCAACTCACTATTCTAATAAAAATTCTTTGTATCGTGGTCAGCGTTATATCATTCCTTATATTATTTTTGAACTGTAACTAAAGCTACAATTGAAACCATACCTAATGCTTTATAATTAGAATAAGCGCTAAAAAATAAATGGTATAAAAATAAATAATGAAATAGTTGTAGATGAGATACTTTTTTAAAAAAGCAGTGTTATTTAAGAAGATTTCAAAAATAATAAGTTTAACTAGGCATTATAATTAAAAAAATAAGGAGTGGAAATTTTGAGGAAATATTTAGAAACTCACAAACATTTAATTACTTTGCAAAATGAATCTGAAGATAAATTTTTAGCTGAGCTAAGGGCAGGAAACCATGCTTTAGAAAATCCACTTGTCATCAAAAATCCATATCTGATTAATCCACTGGCAGCAGTAATTTGTTTTAATACAGAGGAAGAAACTACGGTAGAAGTAACTATTAAAGGTAAAGCAGTCGAGGGTGATTTTAAACATAAGTTTGGTGCTACAAAAGAGCACGCATTACCAATTTACGGTTTATATGATGATTATGAGAATACTGTTGTTTTAACTCTTGGAAATGGAAAAACATCTGAAGTTAAAATTGAAATCGAGGAGTTAAACATTAATAAAGCATTATATTGTAACACTACATATGAATATTTTGGAAAAGATATTATGACAATTTCAACTGCTACTCCTTTAGTTAATTCTTCTAAAACTTGTGGTTTTGATTATGCTGGTGACTTAAGATGGGTTTTGACTGAAAAGGCAAGTTGGGATATTAAAAAATTAGCTAATGGAAGGCTTTTAGTAACTTCTTATAGATCAATGCAAAAACCCTATTATACTGTTGGTCTTATGGAACTAGATTTCTGTGGCAAAATCTATGCTGAATATAGATTACCAGGTGGATATCACCATGATGCCATAGAATTAGAAAATGGTAACATATTAGCTGCCTCTGATGATGATTTTGCTGAATCCGTTGAAGACTATGTTGTTGAAGTTGACAGAGCAACTGGTGAAGTTGTTAAATCGTGGAGTTTACTTAATATATTACCAAGAGAACTAGGTAAAGCCGGTGATTGGAATCACCATGATTGGTTTCATAATAACGCTGTTTGGTATGATAAAGCTACTAATTCAATTACAATGTCAGGAAGACATCAAGATGCTGTAATTAACTTCGGATATGATACAGGTGAGTTAAATTGGATTATTGGTGACCCTGAAGGCTGGGGAGAAGAGTGGCAGAGATATTTTTTTAAAAACGTAACAAAAGGTGATTTTGACTGGCAATATGAACAACATGCTGCAATGATTTTGCCAAATGGTGACGTATTCCTTTTCGATAATGGGACATATAGATCCAAAACTGAAGAGAATAGAGTACCACCAAATGAAAACTTCTCTAGAGGTGTTATCTATAGAATTAATACTGATAAAATGGAAATAGAACAGGTTTGGCAGTATGGTAAAGAAAGAGGAGCAGAATTTTATTCACCATATATAAGTAATGTGGATTACTATGGTGAAGGTCACTATATGATACACTCAGGTGGCATTTCAACATTCAGAGGAAAGCATACAGATGAATTAGGTGCATTACAAGTAAACAAATATAAAGACCAACATATTCATCTAACTTTAGAATCGACTACTGTCGAATTATTAAATGATGAAGTTAAATATGAATTGAATGTCAAAGGTGGTAACTACTACAGAGCAAGAAGACTTGCTTTATATGATGAATCCACTAGCTTTAAACTAGGTAAAGGTAAATTCTTAGGTGGATTTGGAGTAACCCCTGAATTTGGCATGAAGATCAAATTTAAGGATGCTGATGAAGAACTACCTGCAAAAAACAATGTTTCTTTAGTGCTAGAAGAAGATAGATTGGCACTTCGTGGGACATTTATCGAAGGTTCTCAAGTACTTCTTGAGATAAAAGGTAAAGATAAGTCTAAGTTCTATTCAATACCAACAGATGTTCATGACATCACAGCCGCTTGTGTCTCTTTTGAAGAACAAAAAGAAAATGATGTTCAATTTTATTTAAGTAGAGAAGAATTATCTGGTGAGTTTGATATTTACTTAAATATTGATAACACAAGATATGATACTAAACTATCAGTAAAGTTATAAAATTAAGTTGGCTTTGCACGTACTAATTTGAAAGGGTTTTTTCGTATTTATTGTTTACGGAAAAACCCTAAAAATTGTTGTAATATTGAATTGAGAATTGATAGTTGATTGTTAATAATATAGGGAGGGTTTTAGGATGGCAATAAACAAAATTGATTCTAAAGCATTGGATGAAGCAATTTTTAATAATAATGAAGCTTCTGTAGTTATATTTTCAAGAGAAGGCTGTCATGTTTGCCAGGATGTTGTACCAAGGGTTGAAGAAGTCTCAAAAGAATATGACGGCAAATTATCTTTTTATTATGTTGATGTTGAAGAAGAAAAGGATTTATTTAAAAAGTTTTCCCTTAAAGGGGTTCCACAACTGTTATTTTTTAAAGATCGAGAATTTCATGGAAAGCTAGCAGGAGATGTAGAAAAGGAAGATATTATAGGGAAAATTGAAGATTTGATATAAGAGGTGCTTAAGTATGAGTAATTACGATTTTATAATAATCGGAGGGGGACCAGCGGGGTTAACTGCTGCTATTTTCGGAGCCAGAGCTAGACTAAAAACTTTAGTTATCAATAAAGGGAGTATAGGTGGAATGGCTCATACGACACGGGAGATAGTAAACTATCCTGGATATGGGCAAACAAGTGGTCCTCAATTAATGCTAGATTTCAAAAAACATGCTGAAAAATTTGGTGCCCAGTTTATTAAGGATGAAGTTGTAGAAGTAGATTTTTTGCAAGATGAAAAATTAATTAAAACGAAAAAAGGAAAAGAATTCACTGCAAAAGCTGTTATTTTGGGATGTGGTACTCAGCCACGACTTCTTAATATTCCAGGTGAAATAAGGTTAAGAGGTAGTGGTGTTGCATATTGTGCTACCTGTGATGCAGAATTCTTTGAAGGTGAAGATGTAGTTGTAATCGGTAGTGGTGATCAAGCAATTGAAGAGGGTATGTATATTGCTAAATTTGCAAAGAAGGTTACTGTTATCGTTCTTCATGATGAAGGAATACTTGATTGCAACAAGATTAGTGCTGAAAAAGCCTTTAATAATGAAAAAATGAAGTTCATATGGAATTCAACAATTGAAGAAGTATTAGGCGATTCTAATGTTGAAGGTGTTAAAATTAAGAATATTAAGACAGGAGAAAGTACTAAGTTGGCCTGTCAAGGTGTATTCTTTTTTGTAGGAATGATCCCATCTACTAGTTTCCTGGAAAACAGTGGAATTGAGATGGATCAAAAAGGCTATATTCCAGTCGATAAGTCAATGGAGACTAACATTGAAGGTATTTATGCTGTGGGTGATAACAGAGTTAAATATTTAAGACAAGTCGTATCAGCAGCAGGTGATGGTGCGACAGCAGCAGTTGCCGCTGAAAGGTATATCGAAGAGTTAAATGATTTTAAAAAGAATGTAGTTGAAAAGGAGAATGTTATACTACTATTTTTTAGTCCTATGATAGAAGAAAGCTTAGCTTTTAACACTGTTTTAGAAAAGGTTGTTAGTGAAAATGGATACAACTATAAAATAGTTAGAGTGGATATTTCAAGAAAGAAAATGTTAGCTGAAAAATATGGTGTGGAAGAAACACCCTCCGCTATTGTTTTAAATAAAGGTGTAATTATAAAAGGACTAAATTGTGTTATAGATGAAGTAAAATTAAAATCTCAGTTGGAAATATAATGGGGAAGTGAATAGTTTCTAACAAGTAAAGCTTTATATGTAAAAGTTATTATTGATGAAAGGGGGAAAGAAAGGTGCAGATCACAATTTATACTGCAACAGGTTGTACCCGTTGTAAAATTGTTAAGCGTTTTATGGAAGAGCGGGATATTACCTATGTTGAGAAAGATATGAAGGCAGAGGGTAAGGAAGAATTTCAGAGCTTTTATAAGGCAAATCGCAGTGCAATTTTTCGTGGATCTGATGGGATAGAGTTTCCGATTATTACCGATGGAGAAAATATTTGTCAAGGCATTGGAGCCTCAATTGCTTATTTGCATTCCGGAAATAAATTAGATGGTTTCTTTACTGTGGGTATCCTCCACAAGGAGTGGGTTGATGGCATTCATGTTTCGGGTGGTAATCCTGAAAATGTTGAGGAATTTCTAGCAGTCCTACGGTATTTAAAAGGGAATAATATGAAACTGCAATTGGATACCAATGGGGGAAATAGCCTTATCCTTCGACAGGTTCTTAAGGAGAACTTAGCTGATATGTTTATAATGAATATTCTCGGGCCTAAGCAACTATATTGCCAATTAGCGGGCGGAGATGTTGATATAGATGATATAAAAGCAAGCCTAGCCATTGTATCAAACTTTCCGAAGTTTAAAATTGAGACTGTTATAGCTCCGGTTACCAGAGAAGATGGCACCATTAGCTATTTAACACCTGAAGAAATTGGTGAAACAGCTAGACTGATTGAAGAAGGAACAGGTACTAAAAAGAACCCATATTTACTTAAGCTATTTAACCCCAAAGCGGCTGAAGAGCCAAAATTCAGGTCACTAGACCCTCTGCCTAATAAACTTATTTTTACCTACAGGACAAAGGCTAGGTCGTATCAAGTTTTTACTGAAATTGATAATATTTAACATAATGAGAGGAGGGAAAAATTTATTTTTCCCTCCTCTCATTTATAGGGAATAAAAAATTTCGTAAGGTCAAAAATAAAAGGGTATGTAATATTTATAAATGGAGTGAAAAATTTGAAGGTCTTAACTCTAACCTGGGAATACCCTCCTCGGACTATAGGTGGGTTAGCAGTACACGTGGCGGGGCTTAGCCATGCAATGGCAAGAAAAGGTGTTGATGTAAATGTTGTAACTGTGGGAGAAAACCAAGAAAACAGCTATATAGAGCAGGGAGTTTCAGTCCATGCTATCCCCCCATATTTTTTACCTCCTAAAGATTTTATTTCGGAAATTCAACATTTAAATTTTAGTTTATTGGAAAAGTCCATCAAATTAATAAATGAATGGGGAAAAGTAGATATTATCCATGCTCATGACTGGTTAGTTGCCTTTGCAGCTAGAACTTTAAAGCATATATATCAATTACCATTAATTTCTACTATTCATGCCACAGAATACGGGAGAAACAACGGATTGCATACTGATTTGCAACGGTATATTAGTAGTGTAGAGTGGTGGTTAACGTATGAGTCTTGGAAAGTACTTGTCTGCAGTAAAGCCATGAAGAGTGAAGTAGCAAATATTTTCCAGACACCACAGGATAAAATTGCAGTTATAAATAATGGGATAGATATAAAAAACATAAAGACTTCAAAAGAATCCCTAAGAACTAATTATGCTTCTTCAAATGAAAAAATTGTGCTTTTTGTTGGTCGTCTAGTACCTGAAAAAGGTGTACAGATTTTAATTGAAGCTTTGCCTAGAGTGCTAACATTTGAACCTAAAACTAAACTTTTAATTGCCGGAAAAGGGCCATATGAAAATAGTCTAAAAGACCTGGTTAGAGCAAAAGGATTAGAAAGCAGGGTTAACTTTTTAGGCTTTGTTAATGATAAAGAACGGGATGAATTATATCGATATGCAGATTGTATAGCTTTTCCCAGTTTATATGAGCCTTTCGGAATCGTAGCCTTGGAAGGAATGGTTGCGGGTAGCCCTGTGGTTGTTGCTGATGCGGGAGGATTAAGTGAAATAGTGCAGCACGGAGTAAATGGATTAAAATTTATTCCTGGAAATGCCTATTCTTTGTCAGAGCAAATAATACGTACTTTTTCCGATATTCCATTAGTAGCCAGGCTGGTTAAAAGGGCACTGGAGGATGTTACAAAAAAGTATTCATGGGATGGGATAGCTAACCAAACTCTCAATTTATATGAAGAAATTATAGATGAGAGCACCACTACCCAGTGGGTTCCCCCATGGTTTAAAAATAATCATATTTTTCCAGCTGAGTACTATCCAAAATTTGGGAGGTATGAGGTATGAAAGCAATAATCATGGCAGGGGGAAAAGGTACTAGATTAAAGCCCCTTACCTGTGCAAAACCTAAACCTATGGTATATTTAGCAAACAATCCAGTTATGACCCATACTATTGAATTATTAATAAAACATGGCATCACTGATATCGGAGTTACTATAGCCCATATGGCATCACATATTATGAATTATTATAGTGATGGCAAGGAATATGGAGTAAATTTAAAATATTTTATCGAGGAGACTCCTCTAGGTACTGCTGGTAGTATAAAAAATGCTCAAGATTTTTTAGATGACACTTTTTTAGTCATTAGCGGTGATGGTTTAACAGATATTGATATCTCAAAAGCGGTAGAATTTCATAAGCAAAGGAAGTCCCTGGTAACATTAATTCTTACATCTGTAGATAATCCTTTGGATTATGGTATCGTTGTTGCAAAAGAGACCGGTGAAATTATTAGGTTTTTAGAAAAACCTTCTTGGGGTGAGGTGTTCAGTGATCAAATAAATACAGGTATGTATATTCTAGAACCTGAGGTCTTAGATTATATACCGGCCAAAACCTTTTATGATTTTAGTAAAAACCTTTTTCCATTATTGATGGATAAAGGGATTATATTAAATGGCTTTAAAGGGGAAGGTTATTGGTGTGATATCGGTAATTGTCAAGCCTATCTTCAAGCCCATGTAGATATTCTAATGGACAAAGTTTCAACATACCTTCCATACAAAGAGTATGCACCGAAGGTTTGGGTAGGGGAAAATACAGAAATTCATCCCAGTGCTCAATTAAATGCCCCGTTAGTTGTAGGGAATAATTGTTATATTGGCCCTTATGCCTCTATAGGGTCCCATAGTTTTATTGGAGATAACTGTGTAATTAATAACTATTCCTCTATAAAACGTTCAGTGTTATGGAATGGTGTGCGGATTGGAAAAGGGGCAGCTATTAGGGGGGCAGTTTTATGTTCTAATGTAAATATTAAAAATGATACATCAATCTATGAGGGTGCAATTATTGGTAATGAATGTACTTTAAATGAAAATTGTACTATAAAACCTGGTTCAAAAGTTTGGCCAAGCAAAACAATAGAGGAAGGAACTATACTAAAAGGCAATTTGGTTTGGGGGACTGGAATTTCCAAGAGTCCCTTCGGATACAATGGTATAAATGGGCAATTGAATGTAGATTTATATATGGAACAAATTTTGCAAATAGGAAGTGCTTTTGGTTCCATTATTAACAGCTCGTTCGGGAATATAGGAATAGGTTCAGATGGTACCGCAATTTCTAAGACTATTAAACAGGTTTTAACCAGCGGAATACAAATAGTTGGCCAACAAGTGTATGACTTAGGTGAAATAACATTACCTATTTGTAGATTTGCTGTAAATAAAGGTAATTTTGACGGTGGTGTTTATATCCAATTTTGTTCCGATAATGATTTTTTACATATTGCATTTTTAAATGAGCAGGGAGCAAATATTAGTAAGGGACTAGAGAAAAAAATTGAAAATACATTTAGTATTGATGATTTTCGATATGTATCTAATGAAAAAATAAAAAACGTAAGAGTATTGGAAAGTATTTATGATCTTTATTTTGCAAATTTAAGAAATCAAATAAAGGGAAAGCTTGATTTTCAAGTTATCTTAACAAGTCCTGCTAAAAGGCTCAGCCAAAATATAGCAAGTTTATTGGAGGACGCTGGGTGTAGGGTCAATGTCCTAAATGAGGAGCAATTTGCCACTTTTATTAAAGGAAACAAAAAAGTAGATATAGCAATGAAATTAGATAAACAGGCAGAAAAAATAGTGCTTTTTGATGATCAAAGAAAAGTAATAGATTCGAACCAATTAAAAGTGTTGATAGCCTATATTCTTTTTAATGATTATAAAGAATTGACTCTAGTAGCTTCAATTGATGAACCTGTAATATTAGAAGGATTAGCCCAAAGATATGGTGGTAATGTGCTTCGTTGCAAAACTGATTTGAGTAGTCGTATGGAAAATATGTTAAACCAAGGGGAAAGTGGTCATAAACAATTTTTTATGGAATTTGATGGGCTCTATGCGGTTCTATATATTCTGGAATTCTTAAGTAGAAAAGAACTAAGCTTATCTAGAGTTATAAATAATTTGCCCCAGTTTTATGTAAATAGAGATATACTTAGCTGCCCTTGGGAGACTAAAGGTAAAATTATTCGCACACTATTGGAAAATTTTAATGAAGGTAGTATTGACAGTATTGAAGGTGCGAAGTTTAAGCATCCCAAAGGCGACATCTTAATTTTGCCCGACTTGGAAAAACCTTTAGTTAATATTATTACTGAAAGTAATTTAATGGAAACAGCCCAAGAAATTTCCCAAAGCTATAAAGAGAAAATTCAAAGATTAATTGCTCATAACAGCTGATAATATTTTATAGGCAGGCAGAAAGCCTGCTTTTAATTTTTAATAAGTTTCACTTATTTTTTTTAAATTTTTTGTAAATACTAAATATGAATAAAAGATAAAGGAGGATTTAAAATTATGTCGATTTGGGATGGACTTTTTAGTAGTACCATTAAAACCAGTCCGTTAGCTGCAGAAGGAATAAGTATTGAACCGGATATTCCCAAAATTGGTGAAGAAGTAAGAATAAGTTATGATGGCCTATTGGCCGATAGTGGGGCGGAGCAGATTTACCTGCACATTGGAAATGAAAATAACTGGCATGATTTAGAGGATATACCGATGATAAAGAGTTCTAACCGTTGGGTTTGTGATTTTGTTCCGGAATTTAGTGAGGTAAATTTCTGTTTCCATGATAATGCAAATAATTGGGATAATAATAATGGTGCCAATTGGAGTTTAAGGATAGAAGAATAGAAAAATCGCCCAACCGGGCGATTTTTTTTAGGGTAGGTTTTTTAATAAAATTTTTTTTGTAGCAATGTAGAACTGTAGCACCAAACTGCGAAGCAGTTTGTTTATTATCTATGGATTAGGAAAATCATATTGGCTAAAACTTTCCGGAATGGCATAAAGTTGATTTTTAGAAGCATAAGCTTTATTGTAAAGGTGATGATAGTACTCCTTGGCCATCCTTTGAGATGTTAGTTTTTTAATACCCATTTTGATGCTTGATCTCATCATAGTTACCCAACGTTCTTGATCATTATAAAAAATAGGGATTACTTCATTTAATAATACTTCATAGAATGCTTCAAGATCATGTTGATTTTGATCTCCTGCATTTATATTTTTATTCCAAACTTTATCCAGCAGCCACCCACTTTCTTGGTGTTTTACAGCTTCGCCTACCCAGCCATCTATAACACTTATACTTAAAACGCCATTTAATGCCGCCTTCATACCAGATGTTCCACTGGCTTCCATCGGTCTTAAGGGATTATTGAGCCAAACATCACAACCCTGAACCATGAGTTTTGCTATGTGCATATTATAATTTTCCAGAAACACTATATTGGGATATTTTTTACTAATGTTTACTATTTCTTGTATTATCCTTTTACCTTCATGGTCATTAGGATGAGCTTTCCCGGAATATACTAATTGGACTTGACCTCCTTCTAACAATTGGCCTAAAATATCCATCCTCTTAAATATCAGTTCACCACGTTTATAAGCAGCTGCTCTTCTGGCGAAACCTATTGTTAAAACATTGGGATTAAGATTAAGATGATTTTTCTCATTTATATAAGCAATTAATTTGTACTTTGCTGCGATGTGTTCAACCCATAAATTGCTGCCTTTTTCAAAAGCATTTCTAATATTACTGTTTTGCCAGGTTCCCACATGTACTCCATTGGTTATTGCTGTGATTTGGGCAACTCCTGGAATGTGTTCCCACATTCTACGGGCAGTTTGGCCGTGGAGCTGAGAAACAGCATTTGCTCTATAGGAAAGACGGAGGGCAGCCACAGTCATATTAAAAGGATTACCTCCTAATAACTCCAATTGTTGCTCTGATAAGCCATTGTGTGCTTCCATAAACATCAATAACCCGAGATCATGGGTTTCATTACCTGCCTCAACGGGTGTATGGGTAGTAAACACTACTTCTTTTTTTGTCTTTTCCCAAGCCTCATCGAAGGATAGACCATCATTGTCCATTTTTTCTCTAATTAGTTCTAATCCAGCAAATACTGCATGACCTTCATTAAAGTGATAGACATCAATATCTAGATTTAATGCCCTGAGAGCCCTAATGCCGGCAATTCCAAGGATAATCTCCTGGGCAATCCTATCCTGATCTACGCCTCCATAAAGCTTTTGAGTTATCCAATCCTGTTCAGTGCTGCCTAAATCTGTATCTAAGAGATATAAAGTGACATTTTGATAAGCCTCTACCTTCCATACTCTACAGCTAACATCAATGCCTCTTACACGGCAGTTTACAGTAATATTGGTATCAATCAATTTTTCAAAGCTATGGCTAGGATATAGATCATAGGGGTAGCCGTCTTCACCGATGAGTTGAGTTGTATAATCTTTACGCCATAAAATCCCCACGCCAATGATGGGTAGATCTAGGTCTTTGGCTGCTTTTAGATAATCACCAGCCAGTATTCCCAAGCCACCGGAGAATATGGGCAAATTGTCATCTAAACCAAATTCCATACAAAAATAAGCTACATTAGGTAACCCTTTATTTTCCAAAGTAATCCCCCTAGTAATGTTTTCTATATTATTTGTTAGAAGCATATAAAGTATAATCAATTTCCGGAAAGATATTATTTTTTTCGCCAATAACGTCTAACCATCTAGAATCAATTTGTTTATTTTTTAGATCTTGGTATATTTTAAGAAATCTGCCCAGATGATCTATGGTTCTCTTTTTTGCGTATTCCACCATTGTATTTGTTTTTATTATAAAAGCCCAGTCACTAGCCTGTGCTAAAAGCAGTTCACGAGCCGCCTGCTCTAAAGCCCTTCTTTCTAATCCAGTGGCATAGGGATAATCATTAGCTAATTCCTCCATGTACTTAGAGGCTTTATGTAAATGTCTATAGATCCAATCATTGCTACCATTAAGCCATACCTCAAAATATCCTTTATCTCCCCAGCTAGACATAGCAGGTTGGGCAATATGATTATCTGGGTAATAATTTAGGTATTGGCTTGGTAAAATAGTCCGTATTTTTTTTTGATCATAATAAATTTTCCTAAATAACATGTCCAACCAGACAGGTCCTTCGAACCACCAGTGACCAAATAATTCACCATCAAACGGTGCTACAATAAGTGGCTTTCTATCCATAAAAGAATTTAAGTGCTCCATTTGCTTTTCTCTGTTGAAAATAAAGTTCCCCGCATGCTCCGCTGCTTTTTCTCTTGCGTCCCAAGGGTTATAGAGTTCTTTATAATCGCTTTTACCAGTTATTTTATAATACTTGAATCCGGTATTTAATCTAATTCCGTCGGGATGAATAAACTTGGAAATATACTCCAAAGGAAGGTCGTAACCTATATCCCGGTAATATTCCCGATAATTAAAATCCCCGGGATAACCTTCATCTTTACTCCATACTTGTTTTGATGATTCGGGATCACGGCCGAAAGCAATGACTCCATTTGGGCATTGAATGGGTGCGTAGACACTGTGGTTATAGCTAGGCGGATTAGCATAGACAATGCCGTGGGTATCTAGGAAAAAATACCTTATACCATATTTTTTTAATATCTCTTCCAGACCAGGGAGGTAAGCACATTCCGGCAACCACATCCCCTGAGGTGTGTAGTTAAAAAGTTTTTGAAAAACCTGTATTGCTGTTGCAATTTGTACTTCAGCTGCCGCTTTTTCCATAAATGGGAGAAATCCATGGGTCGCTGCACAGGTTATTAATTCGATTTTACCCGTGCAATTTAGGTCTCTGAGTATATTAATAATATTGCCCTGACAACGATCTTGATAGAATTGGTGCATTTTAGATATTCTGTTTTTATACATTTCTACCAAACTGTTTTCTGCTAATCCTTGAGTACGTTTATTTTCTTTATCTCCCAATTCCAGCAGTTTTTCCATGTGTTTTTGAAATCGATTTTGTAAAAGCGGGTCATTAAGCATGGTTAAGAGAGATGGAGAAAAGGATAAAGTGATTTTGTAGTCTACACCATCACTATGTAATTGTTCTAATGTCTGTAAAAGGGGTAAATATGTTTCTAAAATGGCTTCAAATAGCCAGCGTTCTTCTAAAAACTCAGCATGCTCAGGATGCCTGATAAAGGGTAAGTGATTATGCAAAACGAGAGCAAGAAACCCTTGTTCCAATAGAAATCAATCCTTTCTAACTATATACTGGACTCTTTTAGGAAGAAACCCCCGGTTGCCATTTATCAAGGGTTCTTTGGAGAGTATTGTCTAAACTTTTTTTCGATAAAAAGTTTAACGATATATAACTATTTAAGCGATTAGAAACTGCTAAAGTAATAAATGTATTGTCAGCCAAAATTCTCCCTAATTCACCAAATAGGGGAATACCCCAATTTCCCAGGGAGAAGTACCAGCTTTCGGTATGGTCATTAACTACTATTATTTCCTTATGATCAGGCCATGATAGGCGAACAGCTAAGTTAGAACCCTTTAGATTATCTTCACCATATTCTGCAACAATTTCATTAACTTTTTTTTCCGTTACCTCCCAGTAAGCAAATATATTTTGAGGATCTCGAATCATCAAAACAATAAATGTCTCTCCGTATTTATCGGGCAAACCGTAGTCAGGCTCCCAATGATCTTGCGTAAAAGTTGGACACTCTTGTAATTGAAACATTTTTCATACTCCTTTCAAAAAAAATATTTTGGACATTCCTCAACCAAAAGATGAATCCTCAAATGTAGTGTCCCCCATTCGTTGGGGACATTCCTCAACCAAAAAATGAATCCCCAAATGTGGTGTGTCCCATTCGTTGGGGACATTCCTCAACCAAAAATGAATCCCTAAATGAGGTGTGTCCCCCTCCTTTGAATAAGCTTTTTCTTTTGTGACAAAATATTTTATAGACATTGATTATTTATTTCCAAAAAGCTTTTAAAAAATTATAAAAACTAAAAAAATACAAAAAGGTTAAAAGTTAGGTGGGAATATTTGTGTATACTGATTGGGTTTTTCATAATTCACATGATATCTCTTATCGAAGTCCTTTTGGAGCGGTTACTTGTAACCAAGAAGTTTTATTAAAAATTGAAATGCTGAAACCTGTGGACAAAGTTATTTTGCGGTTATGGAAAGATGGTGCAGAAGAACAAGTAGAGATGCGGCTAATAGAGATTCAAGAAGGTAAAAGAATCTACGGGGAAAAAATTAAAGCACCATCGAAACCGCTGCAGCTATGGTATTTTTTTATTATATATCTAAAAGGGAAGAAATATTATTACGGTAATTTCACAAACTATGGAGGTATAGGGGTTACACAGGAATGGGAACCACTTTCTTATCAGATTACTGTCTATAAGGAAGGTGCCAATACTCCCCAGTGGTTTAAAGAATCTGTAATGTATCAAATATTTGTCGATAGGTTTTTTAATGGTCATGAAGACCAAAAAATTATCAATAAAAAGGAAAATAAGTATGATTATCACTATCCTGCCTGGGAGGAAAATGTAAAACCTTATCGTATATACCAAGAAAAAGGGGAAATTCAAGGCTTTGATATTTATGGTGGAAATTTATTGGGTATCATTAAAAAGCTTCCCTATTTAAAAGAACTGGGAATTAATATCCTTTATCTAAACCCAATTTTCGAAGCACCCAGTAACCATAAATATGATACAGCAGATTATAAAAACATTGATTCTATGTTTGGCGATAATGAAACCTTTAAAACCTTATGTCTAAAGGCACAAGAAATGGGTATAAGTATTATTTTAGACGGTGTTTTTAGTCATACCGGCAGTGACAGTATTTATTTTAATAAGGAAGGTACTTATGATAGTCTCGGTGCCTTTCAATCCGAAGAGTCACCTTTTTTTCCTTGGTATTCCTTTCAAAAACATTGTGATGAATACCACTGCTGGTGGGGTATTGACACTTTACCAAATGTTAATGAAATGGATCCTGCTTATAGAAATTTCATTATCCATGATGAAAATAGTGTTATTAAATATTGGATGCAAATGGGTGCCAAAGGCTGGCGCTTAGATGTAGCTGATGAATTACCTGATGAGTTTATAAAGGAAATTCGAAGTGCTATGAAGGCTATAGATCCTGAGTCAATTTTAATTGGCGAGGTGTGGGAAGATGCTTCCCGTAAAGTTAGCTATCACAAACTTAGAGAGTATTTCCTGGGCGAAGAATTAGATTCTGTAATGAATTATCCTTTTCGAGAGATAATGCTGGAATTTTTTAAGGGTCAGAGAAATGCTTTTGAAGCGAGTAGAGCTTTATTAAGCATTAGCGAAAATTACCCGACACATAATTTTTATGCCAATATGAACATAATAGGTAGTCATGATGTACCAAGAATTTTTACAGTTTTAGGAGATACTCCCCACGAAGATGCTTTATCACGGGAGGAACAGGCCAATTTAAAGCTAACTCCCTCCCAGAGGAATTTAGCCAGTAAAAGATTAAAGTTATTTACTTTAATACAAATGACCTTTCCGGGGGTTCCATGTATATATTACGGAGATGAAGCCGGGATGGCAGGATATAAAGATCCCTTAAACAGAGGGCCTTACCCCTGGGGTAAAGAAGATCAGGATATTTTAAGCTGGTATAAGAAAATAATCTCCATTAGAAATAAATATGATGTTTTAAAGACAGGGGAATGGTATCCTCTAAATATCAATAAGGATGTATTTGGTTATCTAAGAATAATTAAGGATAATAAAGATGTATTTTACCAGAAGAAAAATAATAATGTATCTGTCCTTATAGTAAACCGATGTATTATTAAAGATATAGAAATTACTATAGATATGATTAAGCATGTATCAGAATGCAGACTATACAATGTGCTGGAAGAAAATAGCCACTTTGATGTAAAGGATGGATTCCTAAAACTAAAGCTCAATCCTTTGGAAGGAAAGTTATTACTAAAAAACACTATTTTATAAATTGTGAGGAATAAAAATGAAACTAATAAAGGGCAGTGGGGTATTATTACATCCTACTTCATTCCCTAGTGAATATGGAATAGGGGATTTAGGTCAAGAAGCCTATAAATTTGTGGACTTTTTATATAATAGCGGACAAAAATACTGGCAGGTATTACCTTTTAATCCTCCCGGGTTTGGAGAATCTCCTTACCAAGCTTTTTCGGCTTTTGCAGGAAACCCTCTATTAATTAGCCCGGATAAACTAAGACAAGAAGGGCTTTTAGAAAGCAATGATATGGAAAGGGTTACTCAATATAATGAAAATATAGTAGAATTTGAAAAGGTAAGAAAATATAAAGATCAATTACTCAGGACTGCATTTAAGAAGTTCAATTCAGATAATTGTACTATGTATCAGGATTTTGAAAAAAATAATATTCTGTGGTTAGAAAACTATTCTCTATTTATGGCCTTGAAAAATTACTTTGGAGGTTCGAGTTGGAACCAGTGGAATAGATTAGCCGCGAAAAGAGATGAAGAAGCTTTAAGTCGGTATAGAAATTTACTGCAGGATGAAATTGAATATCAAAAGTTTTTACAATTTAAGTTTTTCACCCAATGGCTGGAATTAAAAGAGTATACTAATTTAAAAGGGATAAAAATAATTGGAGATATTCCAATTTTTGTGGCTTTGGATAGTGCTGATGTCTGGGCTAATCCCCATTTATTCTGTTTGGATGAAGCCGGAAATCCGCTTAAAGTCGCAGGAGTCCCGCCCGATTACTTTAGTAAAACCGGTCAGCTTTGGGGTAATCCTCATTATGACTGGGTTCGTATGGAAGAAGACGGGTATAAATGGTGGAGGCAAAGATTTATTACTATTTTGGGATTGGTGGATTTTGTTCGGTTAGATCATTTTAGAGGTTTTGAGGCTTACTGGGAAATTCCTTTTGGTGAGGAATCTGCAATAAATGGTAAGTGGGTAAAAGGGCCGGGGGAAAGCTTTTTTTCTACCCTGGAAAAAAACCTGGGAAAAATGCCTATTATTGCTGAGGATTTGGGAATTATAACTTCAGAGGTGGTCCAATTAAAGAATAAATTTGGCTTCCCAGGGATGAAAATATTGCAATTTATTTTGGAAGATACCACCCAAGAGGTTATTTTACCCCTTAATTTTGATTATAATTCAGTAGTTTATACGGGGACCCATGATAATGATACAATATTGGGTTGGTTTAATAACCACTATATGGAAAAAAATAAAATACAAAAAGTTTTTGAAAATAATTTGGGTATATTCCCCAATATGAGTGGGGATGAAGTTTGTTGGCGCTTTATTGAGATAGCCCTACAGTCCAGTTCAGCTTTAGCTTTAATACCCCTGCAGGATATACTTGGTCTAGATAGTTCAGCACGGATGAATTACCCTGGCACCTTAGGCAACAATTGGAATTGGAGGTTTAAAAAAGGAGATTTAACTAAGGAGATAGAAACAAGACTATATCAACTAGTACAGGCTTATAGCAGGTAAATGAGGTGTATCATGAATGAAAATTATATTTTAGGCCTCGATATAGGAGGAACCTCGATTAAAGCAGGTATAGTTAACAAATGGGGAAATCTAAAGGGTTTTCAAACAATACCTACCAACTCAAGTCAAGGACCTGACCAGGTTCTTGCAACCATTAATACCTTAATTCAATACTATCAAGAGCAAGATTCAATAAGCGGTATTGGAATTGCTTTAGCTGGTTCTATTAATAATAAAGCTGGAGTCTGCATTTATAGCCCAAACCTAAATTGGAGAAATGTAGCCATAGGTAAAATTATCGAAGATTCTACGGGGACAGAGGTAAGGTTAATTAATGATGCTAATGCTGCCTGCCTAGGGGAGTATTTTTTTGGAGCTGGAAGGAGTTATAATAATATTATTTGTATAACAATAGGAACCGGAATCGGCTCCGGCGTTATTTTAGATAACAAGCTTTTTACCGGCAACTCAGGTTTGGCACCGGAGGTCGGTCATATGGTACTTATCAAGGATGGACCCCGGTGCTCCTGTGGAAGAAAAGGTTGTTGGGAAGCACTAGTATCTGCCTCTGCTATTATAAAAAGGGCGGCTGTGGAAATTAATACTGGTACATCCACAATGCTTAATGAATTAACAGGTGGGGAGAAGGATTCGCTTACTGTCCAATATATATTTAAAGCCTGGCAGGCAGGAGACTCTCTGGCAGTTGACATTATGACGGAAGTAAAAGAGTATTTGGCTTTGGGTTTAGCCAATTTAGTTAACATTCTTAATCCAAAATGCATTGTCTTAGGTGGCGGAATCATTGACTTAGATAGTGAACTTACCGCTGGATTAGAGGATATGGTTAAAGAACTTTCTTTTCCTAGTTTTAAAGATACTGTTCTAATTAAAAAAGCCAAATTAGGTAATAAGGCAGGTTTAGTTGGTGGTGCTAGTCTTTTCTTAAAAGAAATAGAAACTTTGGGAGGTCAATATGTTAATTGATGTGTCGTTACAATCAGGGTTGCCTTTAAAAGTAAACACAAGTGAATTTATCTTGGAACTTGAGGAAGGAGTTATTTCCGAAAATGTAGATATTAGATCCAAAGCACAGATGAAGGAAGTGCTGTTAACTGATAGTGGGGACGAAAAGAGAAAATTATATTATATGTATCGAGATGTTCATCTGGTTAAGGATGAGGCTGAAATAAGGAAAAGAGGCTTGCGCTATGATATTACTATAATACCACCAGGTAAAATAGGTAAGGAATATATAAAAACAGCGGGGCACTACCATCCTATTAAACCAGGCACTAATCTTACTTACCCCGAAATATATGAGGTTATAATGGGTAAAGCCCATTATTTATTACAAAGAAAAAAGGTTAATTCCGATGAAGTAGATAAAGTAATTGTTATTGAGGCTCAAGCAGGGGATAAGATCTTTATTCCGCCTGGCTATGGACATATAACTATTAATCCGCTAAAAGAATTACTGGTAATGTCTAATTGGATAGCCGAAGAATTTAAATCTGATTATGGACCGATAAGGAGCAAAAGGGGTGGGGCATTTTTTGAAATTGAAGAAGATAATGAAGTAAAGTGGATACCCAATACTACTTATAATAGTAATTTGGTTTTAGAAGAAATTGATCTGAAAGATGACCAACAATTCAAGTTTGATTTTAAAAAGCCTTTATATGAAGCCCTTTATGAAGATAAGGAGGTGCTAGAAATTTTAGTAAACCCTAAGGGAGATTATTAAAGAAGGAAAAGGAGGAAAAAGATGAATATCCATGAATATCAGGGAAAAGAGATACTGCGTAATTACAGTGTTTCTGTACCCAAAGGAATAGTTGCCTTTAGTGTTGAAGAAGCAGAAGAAGCTTCTAAAGAACTTGGTACAGCTGTAACGGTAGTAAAAGCCCAAATTCATGCAGGAGGTCGCGGTAAAGCCGGAGGAGTAAAGGTGGCCCGAAACCTAGAGGAAGTACGTGCCTATGCCGGCGAAATTCTTGGCAAATGCCTAGTAACCCATCAGACGGGCCCCGAAGGCAAGGTGGTAAAACGCTTACTTATTGAGGAAGGGTGTAATATAAAAAAAGAATATTATATCGGAATGGTTTTAGACCGGTCAACCTCCCGGGTGGTTATGATGGGCTCTGAGGAAGGCGGTACAGAAATTGAGGAAGTAGCGGAGCATACACCGGAAAAGATTTTTAAAGAAATAGTTGACCCAGTTGTCGGCTTACAAGGGTTTCAAGCTCGCCGTCTAGCTTTTAATATTAACATTCCCCCCGAACTAGTGGGTAAAGCAGTTAAATTTATGCTGGGCCTATACCGGGTTTTTGTAGAAAAGGATTGTTCTATTGCGGAGATTAACCCTCTAGTGGTTACCGCTGAAGGTGATGTAATGGCCTTAGATGCCAAATTCAATTTTGATTCCAATGCTCTTTATCGTCACCAAGATATCTTAGCTTACCGGGACTTAGATGAAGAAGATCCCAAAGAGATTGCAGCCTCCGAATATGACTTAAGCTATATTTCACTAGATGGTAACATAGGCTGTATGGTCAATGGTGCGGGGCTAGCTATGGCTACCATGGATATTATTAAACATTACGGCGGTGACCCGGCAAACTTCCTTGATGTAGGAGGAGGAGCAACAGCCCAAAAGGTTACAGAAGCCTTTAAGATTATCCTCTCTGATCAGAATGTCAAAGGAATCTTTGTAAATATTTTTGGCGGAATTATGAAGTGTGATATTATTGCCGAAGGTATTATTGAAGCCACTAAGCAAGTAGGTTTAGAGCTCCCACTAGTTGTTCGTTTGGAAGGAACAAATGTAGAACTAGGCAAAAAAATGTTAAACAATTCAGGATTAAACATAGTAACCGCTAACTCCATGGCCGATGGTGCGGAGAAAATTGTCTCATTATTAAATCTGTAAAGGTGGTGACAAGAAATGAGTATTTTAATAAATAAAGATACTAAGGTACTGGTTCAGGGTATTACTGGTTCTGTTGGTCTCTTCCATACCCAGCAGATGTTGGAATATGGTACTAAAATTGTTGCCGGCGTAACCCCAGGAAAAGGCAGAACAACAATTGAGGGTGTACCGGTATTTAATACTGTAGTAGATGCAGTTAAAGCAACCGGAGCTAATGTCTCCATTATTTATGTACCACCGGCTTTTGCCGCAGATGCTATTATGGAAGCGGTAGAAGGGGAACTAGACCTGGCTATTTGTATTACCGAAGGAATTCCTGTTCTGGACATGGTAAATGTCAGACGTTACATGGAAGGGAAGAAAACCCGCTTGATTGGCCCCAACTGTCCGGGTGTCATTACCCCCGAAGAATGCAAAATAGGTATTATGCCCGGATATATACATCGTAAAGGGCATGTGGGAGTAGTATCCCGCTCAGGGACCCTAACCTATGAAGCAGTTCATCAGCTGACTAATGCAGGTATTGGTCAATCAACTGCAGTAGGTATAGGTGGGGACCCGGTTAATGGTACCAACTTTATCGATGTTTTAAAGCTTTTCAATGAAGATAAGGATACATATGCTGTCATTATGATTGGGGAAATTGGCGGTACTGCTGAAGAGGAAGCTGCACAATGGGTAAAAGCTAATATGACTAAGCCTGTTGTTGGCTTCATTGGTGGACAGACAGCACCTCCCGGAAAACGCATGGGACATGCAGGAGCTATTATCTCAGGGGGTAAAGGTACAGCCGCCGAAAAGATAAAAACTATGAATGAAAACGGTATCAAAGTAGCCGAAACACCTGCAGTTATGGGTGAAACCCTGGTTTCTGTTTTAAAGGAGAAAGGTCTCCTAGAGAAATGTATAACCCATAAGTAAGATATTAAGCCAGGAGGGGACTCCTGGCTTTCTCGTTGGCATAAAGTTCAATTAAGAGTATGTTAGTTGGAAATTTTACTGGCTCCAATATTTACTTCATGTCCAGTACCAATGTGACAGATATAGCATTCTTGTTCGGTTTTGATATACTCTAAATGGTCGCTATTGTTATTAATCTTTATGACATTCGGATAATCTTTAAATTGTCCGATATGACAACCAAAACATCTTGCTTCACTAATAAAAGAGGCATCAATAATAGGTTCTATATAATTCCCTGTTTTATCGGAGATATAATAATTTAGCCCTCTAGCTTTGGAATGTAATTTTCCTAGTGAACCAGTTGGTTCATGGCAATTCATACAATTTACTTCCTTATGGGGTGAAGTATTCCATGAAGCTACATATGGTTCAACATAATGACAGCCACTACAAAATTCAGGTGTAGAAGTATAGTAATAAACCCCCATAAAGGAGCCGTAGCCTATTAGATAAATAACTACTAAGGTAATTAAAAAAGAGAATATTATTTTAGCAACAGCCTTGAGCATAGTAAATACACATCCTATTGCAATGAAATACTATAAGATAGTATTTCATATAAGGACTATTCTAAACCTTAAAAGCACATATTTATTTAATAGTAGAAAAGTCCAACCAAGAGGTTAACATCTATTAAGGTTATCAGTAAATATTTTTATTCCTCTAGTTCCGTTAAAATTGTTGTTCCTGTTGACACGTTTGATATTTTTATTTCCTCCTTCTTGAATCAAATGGTCTTTCATTACTAATTTATTCATAAAAAATGATATTTGTTAATTTCTGAATAATTATTTCCTATTAGGGCAACTTGATAACGTTAAGCTAGGCAGAGAGAGGTTATTCTGTGTATTATTTATTTGAATTTAGCGAAATAATACAGGCTTTTAGTCATTCATTTGCTGTTTTTGTTTTACTATTAATTCTTACCAGAATTATTGGTAAAAAATTTTTAGGTCAAATGACTTTTTTTGATTTTGTCACAGGTATTACTATTGGCACCATAGGGGGTGCTTATGTAACTACTGAAGTCAATGGAGCTAATGTCTTATTTGGCCCAATTTTCTTAACCATTTTTGTATTTCTAACTGGAGTACTAACCTTCAAGAGTATACCGGCAAGAAAAATTATTGAAGGAGAGCCCTTAGTAGTAATTCAAAACGGTAAGATATTTGAAAACAATATGAGAAAAATTAGATATAATTCAGATGATCTATTAATGCAGCTTCGAGAAAAGGGTGTATTTGACCTAACAGAGGTAGAATTTGCTATTTTGGAACCCCATGGTCAATTAAGTGTTCTAAAGAAAAGCCAATATTTAACCCTAACACCAAAGGATATGAATTTTAGTACTAATTATAAGGGCGTTTCTTCAGAAATTATTAGAGATGGAAAGATTGTTGCCCAAAACCTAGAACAGAATAAATTAACCCACGAATGGCTTTTTAACCAGTTAACTGCCCAAGGGGTAAGTAAGGTAGAAGATGTTTACTTAGCCACCCTTTCTACGGATGGTGTCCTATATATCGACCTGCTTAAAGACAATTTGGGTTATGTACAGAAAATTGAAGATGATAAATCATTTATATAATTAGTTATTTTAGAACTAAGATAGATATTAGGTTAATAAATAAATGTGTCAAAAAACAAAAAAAGCACATAGAATATAAAAAGACTAATTGAGGGAGGCAATATTCTATGTACCGACAATTGAATATGAATCAGATGAATCATAACATGCCCATGGAGATGATGTATAATCCTAATATGCCCATGATGGGTATGGGTCACAATATGATGATGGATCCGATGATGATGCATATGATGCATATGAACATGGTCTTACAGGATATTCAAAACACCGTCCACATGAACCATCATGCTTTAATGCAAATTAAGAGAAACTTAGGAATCGAATAAAAATTATTAATGAGGAAAAGGCTAGCCCAACAACCGCTAAAGTTTGTTGGGGCTAGCCTTTTTCTTTTTCGTTTTCGGGGACGGTTCTTGACTTGCCCAGAAATATTAGTAGATTGGACTTGTTATATTCTCCTTTTATTTTCCTAAGAAATATAAATCATTCGGTCTTCCTTGTACAAATAATAAATTCCTTAAGAAAACAATTCATAGTGAAGGGGTTTTTATATAGGGTTTACTTACTATCCTTAAAATCAGATAACAAATTTTTTTCTGCAATTATTATTACCAAGAGGGTCCATGCTGGAATATATGAAAACCAAATAATATTTTTAAGCCATGGAACAAAAGAATTGGAAAAGGCAGGATTGAAAATTGCATGAGCTACTCCTATATCGCAGATAAACATTAGGAAACCGGATAGTGCTATAAGGTGAGAGGTTCTTGGGTTGAAATATCCTCTAAAAATGGTACATATAGATGTCCAAGTCATGTAACATAAGACAAAGCCAAACATAAATGCTCCATAAAACATTAAGCCGTTGGTGTGAGGATAAAGAAATATAAAGTGTGGTAGAAAAATACCTAGCACCGGGATGATTGCAAGAGATTCACCCCAGCCTAACTTAAAGTTTTTCTGATAAGTTACAATAAGTATGAGGTAAGCAATAAGAAATCCTCCAATACCGAAAGGGACTACCCTTCTACTTAATTCAGGAATAGTACTACAAAAAACTAGAAAAAAATCAGAAAACATAGCGAAGAAAATAGCAAGAGTCATAAAATTTTGTTCAGTATAATTTTTCTTAACCTTGAACGCGACGATAAATAGTGAGATTATTATGGTATATTTGATATAATTAATCATATTTACCCCAGGATAAAGGTTATCAAGGATTAAAATACATATAGTTATCGGAAGATAAATTGTAAGTAAAGCTCTTTGGACATTATTCATTCAAATCTCCCCATTTAAGGCAATACTGATTTATATATTTATATGGTTCTCTCAATAATATGAGTACTAAAAAGACAAAAAAGATAGATCAATTAGGTGGTGTAAATTATGCTTGGTGCCATAATTGGTGATATTATCGGTTCAGTATATGAATGGGATAATATAAAAACCAAGGATTTTGAGATCTTTAATAGAAAATCATTTTTTACGGATGATTCAGTGATGACTTGTGCTGTTGCCCAAGGTTTGATTAATTCTGATCTTAATGTGGAAGAAGACACCAAGGACCAAATTATTAAGCAGATGCTGGAAATAGGCAAAGAGTATCCAGACTGTGGATATGGGGGTATGTTTATACAGTGGCTCTTTGGTCATGAGCAAGCACCGTATAATAGCTTTGGAAATGGGTCAGCCATGAGAGTATCACCAGTGGCATGGATGTCCGATGATATGCAAATTGTTTTGAGGCTTGCTAAAAACAGTGCTGAAGTAACCCATAATCATCCCGAAGGGATCAAAGGTGCCCAAGCAGTTGCTGCTGCAATATTTATGGCTAGGCAGAAAAAAAGTATTGATGAAATTAAAGAGTATATTCAAAAGAATTATTATATATTGGATTTTACCTTAGATGATATCAGGGATACATACGAGTTTGATGTAACTTGTGCAGGAACAGTTCCTCAAGCTATTGTGGCATTTATAGAAGCGGGAAGCTTTGAGGATGCAATAAGAAATGCTATTTCAATTGGTGGAGATAGTGACACATTAGCGGCAATTACCGGAAGCATTGCTGAGGCTTATTATGGAATCCCTGAGGAATTCCAGGAAATGGCACTTGCAAAATTAGATGACCGCTTAAGAAAGATTGTAATAGATTTTGAAAAGCGTTGCTATACCACTTCAGTTTAAACTGCAATATCTAGAAAAGCTGGCTAATTAAAATAGAGGAAAACTAGTTCTTTGAAGGTGGAATGCAAAAGATGATTGATGAATATAGGACATTATACCAGCCGGGAAAATCCGAAATATCTATTGAAAAGTCACGATTCATTGGCTATTCCGCTCCAATTTCTTCGGAAGAAGAAGCTATCCAATTTATTGATAAAATAAAAGCCAAACATAAAGATGCTACTCATAATACATCTGCTTATGTTTTTGGTTTGCAAAATGAAATACAGAGATATAATGATGATGGAGAACCATCCGGTACCGCAGGTATACCGATTTTAGAAGTAATAAAAAAAGAGAATTTAAGGAACATAGTGATCGTTGTTACTAGATTCTTTGGTGGAATCAAGTTAGGAGCCGGTGGTTTAATCAGAGCTTATACTAAGGGTGCTAAGATTGCAGTAGATGCAGGTCAAGTGATAAGTAAACGGCTTCATAATATTATACAAGTAGATATAGATTATACTTTATTGGGAAAAGTACAAAATGAAATTCTACAAAATAACTATTTAACTAAAGAAATCAAATATGACCAATCGGTACATTTATTCATTTATGTACCTATAAATAAGCAAGGAATATTTAAAAAACAACTTACTGAATGGACCAATGCAAAGTGCGAAATCACAAAAGGCGGCACTGATTATTTAACAGTAAAATAAAAGTTTTTTTGAACTAACTAATTTTAAAATAATATCTTATGGAGGTTATATGAGCCACTTCTTTGCGTTTCTTTCTAGAATGAAGTTAATTCAGCGGTGGGGTTTAATGAGGAATACCCATCCAGAGAATATCCAGGAGCATAGTTTGCAAGTTGCAATGATAGCCCATTCCCTTGCAATAATAAAAAACATGTTTTTTGAAGGAAAACTTAACCCTGAAAGGGTAATGGCTTTGGGTGTTTATCATGAAGTCTCAGAAGTAATAACCGGTGATTTAGCAACACCGATAAAATATTTTAATCCAGAAATAAAAAAGGCATTTGGTGAAATTGAGGAAGTAGCAAAAAAACGTCTCTTCAAAATGTTGCCAGAACAACTAAAAAATGAATACAAGAGATATTTGTTTATTAATAAAGAAGATGAAGATAACTGGAAAGTTGTGAAGGCTGCGGACAAAATATCAGCCTATTTAAAATGTGTAGAAGAGATACGAGTCGGTAATGAAGAATTTAGAAGTGCAGAAAAAGCATTAAAAGCAGATATAGATAAATTCGCTCTGCCAGAAGTGGACTATTTTATGAAGGAATTTGTTCCAAGTTTCTCCTTAACTTTAGATGAATTAGATTGATTAGGGATATGGAGTTATATGGAAGATTTCGTCGTTTATCAGGCTCTTTATGAGGAAAAGGGTATATGGGTGCGTCCCGCCGTTATGTTTTTGGAACAAGTAAATGTAGCTGGACAGTTAGTTAATAGGTTTGAAGAATGTTGAAATTATCTAATTTAAAAGGAGAATATTTATGAGAGTTGCATTGATACATGCTACTACCACAGCAGTACAGCCTATTGAAAAGGCATTTTTAGAGATGGCGCCTGAGGTAGAATTGCTTCATTTCATGGATACTGGATTGTTACCAATGATACAAAGTAGTGGTGGCCTAACTCCTGAAATTATTAATAGATTTTCCAGGCTATTAAATTTAGCTGCTGACTCAAATATTAAATGTATTCAGTTGACTTGCTCGGCGTTTAATGAAGTGACAGATATTTTACAACCTTTATATAATGTTAAGTTATTTCGCTCTGACGAGGCTATGCTGGATGGAGCTCTTATTTATAATAAAATTGGCTTAGTCTCTACTGTGAAAGAGACGCCTATTGCATTAACAAGCTATTTAAAAAGGAAGAAGCCTGATATTGAAGTAGAGGCCTTAGTGAATACGGACGCCATTAAACTTTTATTTAAAGGTGAAGTTGATAGGCATGATCAGATGGTAAAAGAGATGATAGGTGGCCTTGAAAATAGGGTCGAAGCTATAATTTTGTCCCAATATAGTATGGCACATATAAAAGATATCCAGTGTAAGGTTCCAATACTTACAGGACCAAAGGCTTCAGCACAAAGGTGTTTAGAATATATGTTAAATATGATAAAGTAATGGGTTTAGAGGGAGGATTATATGAGAAGAAAAGAAAAACAGGTTTCAGACATAAACATCTTACACAATGTAATTGATAATACCAAAGTGTGTAGAATAGGGCTAGTTAATGACAATCTACCATACGTTATTCCTCTGAGTTTTGGCTTTGATGGTGATTATATTTATTTTCATTCAGCCACAAGTGGGGAAAAGGTAGAAATACTAAAGAAAAATAACAATGTTTGTATAGAGTTTGAACAAGATATAAGTATAATTGAACATGAAAAACCGTGTAGATGGGGTGCCCATTATTTAACAGTTGTTGTCCATGGAACAGCAGATATAATTATTGATCCTGTGGAAAAGAGTTATGGATTGAATCAAATATTTTCCCATTATAAAGTCGACGCACAAAAGTATTTGTTTTCTGCTGAAGAATTAAAATCTGTTTTGGTGTATAAAGTAACACCTAAAGAAATTATTGGCAAAGTTCAGGCATAAAAATTTAAGAAAGAGGGTAAAAACAAATTTATCTAGTCTTGTTACCATAATTTCACTCCGAATATCAATATATTTAGGGGGATACCTTTATTATGCCTTTCTTAGTGGTAAAGACAAATAAAATGTGGTTTTATCTCCAGGTTTACTTGTTACCCAAACCCGACCATTGTGATATTCAACTATTTCTTTGGTAATGGATAGACCCAATCCGCTACCTTCACTAGAAGTTCTTGATTTAGAACCGGTAAAAAAGCGATTAAATACATGAGGAAGGTCTTCTGTGGCAATTCCTAACCCGTTATCTGTAAATTTTATTATAATCTCATTGTTATCCATATTATTTAAATAATTTTCCAAGGTAATTGTGCCTCCTTTAGGCGTATGTTTAATGGCATTATAGATGATGTTGGCAAAAGCCCTATCAATCAGGTCAATATCCACCTCCACAGAGAGGCAATTGGGAGAGTTGGGACCCTTATTTGCTGAAATGAGTTTAAAATTTATTCCAGCCATCTGTACATCAAGAAGATATTTCTCATAAACATTCTGCATCAACATTTCTACCGACATTACTTGAACGTCTAAGTTCGTTTTTCTAGATTCTAGTTGAGTTAAGTCGAAAAGGTCTTGGGTTAAATGGTTCAGACCATTTATTCTTTCTCTAATTCTCTTTAGATATCTTTCTAGTTGTACCGGATCCTCAACTAATCCGTCTAAAATAGCGTTAACGTATCCTAAAATGGAGGTCATTGGGCTGCGTAAGTCATGTGATATGTTAGTTAGTAAGTCAGTACGTGATTTCTCCATCTTTGATAAGTCCTGGTTTGCCTTCTCCAATTTTTTATTAGAGTTTTCCAAGGCAATGGTTCTCACCAAAACTTTTTTTTCCAGACTTTCATTTAATTGCTGAAGGCTTACAGTCATCTCTTCGATTCTTGAAAAAGCTCTGGTAAACTTCCTAGATAAAATAATAGACTGTGAAAATACAAAGATTAAGAACCCCCAAGAAGAAACGCTGATTGTAGCAACGCTTTCACTAAAATAAATTAGCGAACTTTCATAAAGAATATCATTTATTATAGTGCTAACAAAAAAAACGACAGCTAAACCTATAGCAATTGCTCCTTCTTTCTTTCTTAAGCATGCTAAGACCAAGGTATAAAGTAAATATATTATAATAATAATTATGTAAATTTGGTAGATAACGTTATATTGACCATAAACTTTGACAGGGTTGAGTAATACTAGAGCACTAAAGATAATGGCAGAAACTATAGCCATCTGAATTACTTTGATTGAAATTTCTCTAGATAGAATAGATTTCAAATATAAAATAAACACAGGGGTACCTAAATAAAAAGTTAGGTATTCTACCTTAAGTGCCGTTTCCCAATTCAAATTAGGGAATAACTGAAAAATAAACATTTTCCCTACAAAAAGGGCTCTGAGGCCGATCATAGTGGAAAAAGTTCCAAAATAAAGATTAGACCTTTCTTTTCTTCTATAAAAATAGAATATCAAGTGGTAAATTCCTACTACAAAAAGGCTACCAAAAACAAAAAAATCAAAAGCAAAATGCCAATTTTCTATAACTTTGATTTGATTTTCCGTTCCTAAATTAAAATTTTCAAGTATTCCTCCATGGAGGTGGTGGAAGTTTGATATTTGAATGATCAATTCTAAATTCCCTTGACCAGAATTAAAAAAGACAAGATTTGGTCGGAATTGAGGAATGGATTTATCAGCCCTTTTACCCACTACACCGTTAGTAGCTAACAACTCATTATTTACCCACAGCCTATAAGCCGTCGAAATTTTCGGGATCTCAAGACCCAGCGATTCATTTCGCTGGTTAGTGGTTATTAGTAATCTATAGGTTGCAAAGCCGTCTCCTATTAGTTTAGAGTCCATAGTATATTTATTCCACGCATCAGGTACCTTAATAAATTCTGGTTTTAGAGAGTTATTGTCAGAAAAGCCTTCTGGGTTAACAAGCTGTTTCCAATAAAATTCCCAAGTGCCTGCTAGGTTAACTATCCCGTCTTTTTCCAAATCCCATAATGAAAGATCAAGTTTGCCTTGGTTTGCAACCGGCATTTTTTTTTGATTTGCTTGCGTACAACCTGTTATTAAAATTAATATGAAAATTATTAGAAAATATTGTAGTGTTTTATTTGCTCTCATGATAAATTACCTTCCAAAAGTATTAATTTTTATTAAACCGTTCTTTCCCTATTACCTTTCTTGGCCTCCGTAACAATTATAAAAATAGCAAAAGGGCTATAGTATCAAATTTCTACATTATTCTATATTATCCTACACAATTAGAAAATAATTTTGTGGGATATTATTACATAAAGAAAAGGAAAAACGAATTAAATTATTTTTATGAATTTTGATATTTAGAATAGAGATAAAGAATGAGACAAATTTAGAATATTATGAAATAATATGCAAATATATGTGGAAAAATGTTTAAAACATGGTATATTATATTTATATTTTATGTATATTTCATTTTAATAAATGCAAAAAACTTGATAGAATTTGTAAGCTGAATTTATGTCAAAACAAATAAAGGTGGGAAATATGGAACTACCAGAAATTATCAAGTTAGATAAAAGCAAATGCCAACACTGTTTAGCTTGTTTACTTGTATGTCCGGTAAAACTATGTAATGTTGTGGAACCTGATGGAATCTCGGTAAATCCGGAACTTTGTATTGGCTGTGGCGAATGCATTCGAGCCTGCAGAGAAAAGGGCCATAATGCCCGGTCAGGGATTGATGATTTTCCCGATTTTTTGCAAGATATTCAATCGGGTGTCCCGATAGGAGTGCTTGTTGCCCCCGCTGCGGCAGTGAATTACAACGGATTGTTTCCAAAGATGATTACTGCTTTAAGAAATGCGGGAGTTAAGTATGTGTTTGATGTTAGTTTTGGAGCGGAAATTGCTACCTACCAATATTTAAAACTGGTTCAATCCGGAGCTCAAAAACCTATAATTGCTCAGCCTTGTCCTGCTGTTGTCAGCTTTATAGAAATTTATCATTCAGATTTAATCCCTTACCTTGCTCCTACACATTCACCTCTTTTGGCTGCTGCCAAATGGGTTAAAAGTCAATCAATGTACAAGGATCTTAAGCTTGCTTTTCTAGGTCCGTGCTTTGCAAAGCGTAGGGAAGTACACGATCCGAATACTGGGGGAATGGTATCATATAATATTACTTATCAATCTTTGGATAAATATTTTCAAGAACGGGGCATTTCATTAGAGTCACTAGAACCATCAGGCTTTGATTCGCCTGAAGCGGAGCGCGCGGTGGTCTTCTCGCAACCGGGAGGATTAACTGAAACCTTTCGCCGTTTTGGTTTCCCGTTTAAAAAGGTTGACATTCCTAGGATTGAGGGACCCCATGAGATTTATATAAAATACTTGCCTGAACTTAAAAATAACATAAGAGATGGTAAGGTTCCAATTTTGGTTGACATTCTTAATTGTCAATACGGATGCAACATCGGCCCAGCTGTTACCCATAATCATACCCATTTTGAAATTGACATGATTATGGATAAACGCAGAGAAGAACAGGTTAAAAAGCACAATACATCTGATGAAGCAAATCCAAGTTTGTTTGAAGAATACTTTAAATGGATAGATGATGAAAATATTGAATTTTCCAGAGATTATTCAGATAAATCATCAAATAGATATTTGCGTGAACCTTCTGAAGAAGATGAGGAACTAACTTGGCAACGTATGCATAAGCTTACCCGGGAAGAACGGGAGATTAATTGTGCTTCATGTGGCTATGGCAATTGCCGGAGCATGATGACAGCAATAGTAAATCAACTCAATCATATCGAGAGCTGCAAATATTACCTGTTCAAAGAAAATGAAATCAATCTGGAAAAGGTGGAGGCTCAGGCAAAAGAGCTCCAAAAATCCAGAGATGAAATAGCTGATTGGAATAGGGTGCTGGAAAAAACAGTGGCCCAAAGGACTTTGGCCATAACGAATTTATTAAATAATGCCGGCCAGGGTTTCCTAACTTTTGGGGAAAACATGCGGGTTGACAATGAATACAGCTCTGAGTGTAGAAGGATATTTGCCCAGGATATCGGTGGCCTTATATTTTCCGAATTAATTTTTCCACAGAGCAAACAAGATATAAACTTTCTTAATTCCCTTATTGAAGAAATTTTTAAACAAGATGATGATGATGTAGTGGCAGAACTTTACCTGCCGTTATTGCCTGAAAAAATCGATATTGGCAACAAGCAAATTGAGATAAACTATAAAATTATTAACAATACCAATTTAGAATCCAAAAAATGCATGGTGATTTTAACAGATGTTACTGACAAGCGGCTATTAGAGAATCAAATGAAGAATGAAAAAAATGCTTTAAAAATGGTCGTGAAGGTCGTAGTAAGTTATAACGAGTTTATTCAAATATTAAAAGACTACCAGAATTTTTGCGACACACTATTGTATGAGATTATTAACAGTGAGAAGTCCTTAGAAAATAAAGTTGTGGAAATTTTTAGGTATATCCATACATTTAAAGGAAACTTCAGCCAGTTTTATATGACTGGTATTACACAATCACTGCATGACTTCGAGAGTGAAATTTCAACCTTTAGTAATCAGCTTGAACTGGGTTGGGGTAAGGATGAATTAATTCGATTTATAGAGCGATTCAATATAAACTCCTGGTTGGAGGAAGATGTAAATCGGTTAGAAGAGGTTTTAGGTACTGAATTCTTTTCAAGCGAGGATATGCTAACAATTAGCAAGGTAAAGCTTATAGAATTGGAGAAAAAAGTAAAGTCTATTCTACCGCCTGCTGAATGTAAAATTTTTGTTGCAGAGCTTAGAAATTTGCGGTATAGACCTTTTAATTCACTCCTTGAATCTTATCAAGATTATGTAATGGAGTTAGCCCAGCGGTATCATAAACAAATTTATCCTGTTGAATTTAAGGCAGAAAGAATTTTGGTTGACCCAGATCGGTTTAACGATTTTGCTAGAAGCTTAGTACATATTTTTCGTAATGCTGTGGATCATGGTATAGAAACAGCGTACCAAAGGATAGAGAGCGGAAAAGAAGAATATGGCAGTATTAAATGTAATATTTGCAGAGTGGACAATAAAGTTATTTTAACTATCATAGATGATGGCAGAGGAATTGATTGCAATATACTAAGGAGTAAAATAATTGAAAAAGGCTTTTTAAACCGGGAGGAAACAATTGGTATTTCCGAAGATGAAGTTGTTAATTTCATATTTAAAGATTCCTTTTCTACAAAGGATGAGATAACGGACTTATCGGGGCGAGGTGTTGGCCTTGGTGCCGTGAAAAATGAATTGCAAAAGCTTGGGGGATCGGTTGCAGTAAAAAGTTTTCCTGGTCAGGGTACGGAATTTAGGTTTACTATTCCCATAGAAGGCGAACAATTTTGGGGACTAGCTATCTCGGAATTAATTAACCCGCTTATTGACACAACTTGTAATTATCTCAATAACCACATAGGCTTAGAAATAAAATCTACCGAATGTTTTGATGTTAGTAAACCGGAAAAGGTGGTACTTTATAAGTTTACTGCGTTTATAACAATAAAAGGTACCATAGAGGGGCTATTTCTTATTAGCATGGAAGAACAAGTTCTGAAAATGGTAGTAAGGAACTTCGTCCTGGGCAACTTGACAGAAGATGAGGAAGCAGAATATATGGAAGACGTTCTGGCAGAATGTACAAACACAATTTTGGGGAACTCTCTCAAACTATTTCCTGGTCTTACAGAAATGATTGTTATCGATTCTCCTGTCTCCATTTTTTCTAAAAATGCCTTGGTGAAATATCAGGAATCAATGATTTCAACCTGTAATATTCAAACCCATGTTGGAAAACTCTGTCTTAGTTTGGTAGTTCCACGAAAAATAGAAGAATAATCACTAGTTAGTATTTTTGGAGGTGTAAAATGGCTCGTATTTTAGTTGTTGATGATTCGGCCGTAATGAGACTTAACATATTGCACACATTAACTCAAGCAGGTCACGAAATAGTAGCCCAAGCTTCGGACGGAAGACAAGCCTACAATCTATATAAAACACATTCCCCCGATATTGTTACGATGGATATTACAATGCCAAAAGTCAATGGAATTGAAGCTGTCAATGAGATAATAACAAAGTTTCCTGAGGCAAAAATAATCATGGTTAGTGCATTGGATCAAAAACATATGGTACTAGAGGCTCTTAAATGTGGAGCTAAGCATTATATTATTAAGCCTATTAACCCTGAAAAACTTGTGGCTGTAATTAATAAGGTTTTGGGGATTGAACCCCAAACTACAGATACTATCAAAAGTGAAACGGTAAAGGAAATGGAACCTATAAAAGCACAAGTTGAAGAAGAACCCGCAAATCCGTTTATCATTAAAAACATAAATTCAGTATTTAATATTGAAATTACAAAATCGTTTTCAATAGATAATGCTGGGTCTCTTCTACAGGCCACCCAGGGTCTTCTTTATGTCCAACCCTTAAATGTGGTGATTGACTTTGGAATAATTGAGGTTTTTTCAATAGACTTATTAAATAAAATTGCAGAAATAACTAACCTTATCCTGGGTGCAAACGGTAAAGTAACTTTAACTTCGCAAAACAAGAAATTTATCAATTTTGTTAAAGAAAAGCATATTAGTGGATTATCCAAATTATTTATTGAGTAATTTCATGTATCCTTACCGTTAATTTAGTATGTTTTAGCAGTATTATTTACTATCTCCATTGGAGGTAGTTTTTCTTTGGGGGGATGTCTGGGGACGGTCCTTTGACACAACATAATGAAAATATGATAGAATAGCTCTAGGGGGTGATCTAATGGCAAGGACGAGTAGACAAATAAGTCAGACTGGTTTTTACCATGTAATGATGCGGGGGAATGAGAAAAGGGAAATTTTTAAAGATGACAGGGACCGGGAGAAGCTATTAGGTATCATTAGGGAAAAGAAAAAAGAAGTAGTTTTTGACCTATATGGATATTGCTTAATGAATAACCATGTTCATTTATTAATTAGGACAGAAAATATTGCAGGTGTAATGAAAAGAATTAATACCAGTTATGCTTGCTTTTTTAATAAGAAATATAATCGAGTAGGCCATTTATTTCAGGACAGGTTTAAGAGTGAGACTATTGATGATGAAAAACATCTTATGGCAGTTGTAAGATATATACATAATAATCCTTATCAGGCGGGTATGGTAAGTGATATCTTAGAATATCCATGGAGCAGTTATATTGATTATGTAAGTAAAAGGGATAATAAGAATAATGACCTGGTAGATACCTGGGAAATACTCTCTTTATTTTCCCAGGAGAAAAACAAAGCTATTGAATATTTCAAGGAATTTTCCAACAAGGAGAATGACGATCAATTTATAGATATAAAGGAAGATGATTCTGACGTGTTTAGTTTTCAGGAGACGGATAACTCTTTGGTGGTGGAAAAATACTTAAAGGACAATAACCTATCAATTACTGATTTAAAGACTGATTGTAATAGGCATTATCTGCAGGAAGTCATATTAAACCTACGAAAAAAAACTCAGCTGTCAATTCGAGGAATAGCCAATCTTTTGGGATTTAACAGAGGAATTGTGCAAAGAATGGTATCACAAAAACCTGTTGCCCCAGAGGATGAGGGGCAAGAAAAATGAGTATTCATGTCAAGCGTGTCAAAGGACCGTCCCTAGACACGCGTTGGTCAACCGCCGGGATACTCTTGTTAAAGATGGTATTCGGCTGAAAAACGGTTTGCATGAGCAGGTTTCTGTTGCTTACCCAAGCTACCATAGATTTTTTTGTGATATTGACCGGAAGACAGCGCTGTATTTTTGGAAACACTATCCGTCACCCATCTATCTGCGGAATAAACCCATTGATGAACTATTTGAAGAATTTAAAGCGATTGCGTCCAATACAACGAAAAGTAAGATTGAATTGATATTTGAATGTGTCCATAATGATGGTGATACGATACGGGAATATCAGGAATCAAGGGATTTTATCACCAAAAGCCTTGCACGTTGTCTTGAACAGCAAAAGGAAGAAATAGCCCTGGTCGATTGTGAAATCGAAAGGATGCTGAGCTATTTTGACTATAAACTAACAACAATACCGGGCGTAAATATTGCCACAGCAAGCAAGCTGATTGCCGAAATCGGTGACATACGCCGCTTTCCAAGTGCTGATAAACTGGCTCGTTATGCAGGAATTGCACCAATAAAGTTTAGTTCCGGCGGCAAAGGCAAGGAGGAAAGCTCAAAACAAGGTAACCGTGAGTTGCACGGATTATTCTATTTTCTGGCGGTATCCATGGTCACGGTTCCAAAGACAGGAAAGCCGAATCAGCCTATATTTTACGCCTATTATCAGCGTAAAATCAGCGAAGGCAAAACGAAATCACAGGCGTTGGTCTGTATTATGCGCCGATTAGTAAACATTGTTTACGGCATGATGAAGAACAAGACGGAGTATCGTCCCTTTGTAGTTGAGGATCATGTTGTAGAAGAACAGTAATGATTGTTTTAGCACAGCGTTGAAATTATACCATAATTTTTGAAATTAAATACGGATTCCCAACCTTAATCTGAGATATAGATTCTTCCACCTGAGGGCGCGGGTGAGGCTAGTAACGCTTTCAAATATGACTTGCTTAAGAAAGACCTTAAGTACACTGAAAAGTATGGCTTGGAGGCAAGAAAAGAGTTACCTGACGGAAGAATCCGCTATTATGGAGAAATTCAACCAGCATCAAAACCAGGGGAAATGGTTGGTAGAAGGATTGTACAGGAGCTTAATCCTGCCAATGGAAATGTGAGAGCATGGAACGAAACTCTAGATGGTGCGGGTAGAATAAGGCAGGTTAGACCGCAACTAGGTCCTAATAAAACGCATTATACATTTGACCAATTCGGAAATTATACAGGGAAGTGGTGATAACATGCAGAGCCCCACAATTGAAGAGCTCATTATGAAGCTACAGCAGGTATTAGAAGGGGGACTTAGTCGAGAAGAGGTTTCAGATTGGGCTATGAAAGCCTCGGAAGTATATGAACGTGAGAGTTCGCTGAGTCAGCATGAGATTTCCCTTTGGAAATGTCTTGACGTTGTTGGTGGTATTGACTTAAAAGACTCACCATCGGAGTACCTTCACAATGAGCAAGATATTAAAGGGTGGATAACCAAGTTTAAGCAAATGAAGGATTCAAACCAATCCTAAGTAATCATGCTGAAGGGAGTAAATAGGGGTCAGCAACGCCCCCTATATGTTCCTTGACAAATGCGGATCCTGCAGTTTATAAACTCCAGTTACGACTCCATCGGCGAAATCTCGACCCTGAGAGAAACCGTTCCCCGACCCGCATTGCGGGGCGGTGTGAGCCGGAGCGGGGGTGCTTTGCAACCCCGCTCCTTTAACCTGCATCATTTTCGACCCCATGGTTCACCCTGTGATTGAGGGGATGAAGCCACATTTTGGGGCTGCATTTTGAAGGGAAAGGTTTTTTCGCAGAAGTCGCCAAATCCGGTTTCATTTTTTCCGAAGGGACAAACACCTTATGGAGGCAGCTAAAACGCAACACAGGGGCACACGGTGGCTCACGGCGTTAAGTATTTGAACGCCGGATAACGAGTATATTTATGACTGCTGGTAGCGAACGTATAAATCGGCTTGTACCCCATGGTTCATGGTGGACCATAGATTTACAGGAAATTCTGTTCTATGATAAAATTTGTGCCAGAGGGGGTTTAAGGGGGTAAGAAATTATCCCGGAAAAATCCCTCATTTTCTTTTTCTGCATATGACAGTTTTGATACAAACGCAGAAATGACTTGCAATACTTTTCAGACAGAGTTAACATCACACAACAATAGTGAAAATAACCTGTTTGAAACTGTAAGTCTTGCGGTAGATAGGCTGTCGCGCCCTTGCGGGTCTGAAAAGACTAACGCTATCATCTGAGGTTGCCGGTACTTGGGCTTTATGTGGATAGCAGGACAAAAGAAGGGATGATATGCAGAGAAGAGAAAATTACCTCTATGTCGGTATGGACTTGCATAAGGACACCCATACCGCTGTTCTGGTAAATTGTTGGAATGAGAAATTAGACGTGATTGTTATTGAAAACAAGCCCAGCGAGTTTAATAAGCTGGCAAAACGAGTAAACAGGATGGCTGTAAAGCTGGGACTATCCCCAATTTACGGTTTGGAAAACGCCTACGGCTACGGCAGAAGCCTTGCTGTCTGGCTGATTGAAAAAGGGTACATAGAAAAGTAAATCTTGGGGTCAGGCTCACTATTAAACATAACATTAAAATTGAAGTACTAAAAAGCACCTATAAAACCTATGACGGTTATCTAAAGAGATAGCCGTCTTTTTTTAGAAGAAGCAATGTGTCTAGGGACGGTCCTTTGACACAGCGAAATAGAAATATGATTGAATACTCTGGGAAGCTATTAGATATCAGAAGGGAAAAGAAAAAGGAAGAAGTTTTTGACATATATGCATATTGCTTAATAGATTAACCATGTTCATTTATTAATAAAGGATTATAAGAAGAATAACATGGTAGATACCTTGTTAAAGAAAGATTGTAATAGGTATTATCTGCAGGAAGGCATAGTAAATCTAAGAATAAAAACTCGACTGTCAATTCGAGAAATAGCTGATTATTTGGAATTGAACAGAGGGGTTGTGCAAAGAGTGGTGTCACAACTATCTTCCTCAATCAAAACAGGGCTTCCGGGTAAGCAGAAACTTACCCCCGGAGGAAATGGCAAAGGGCAAGAAAAATCTAACGCTAAAGGCGGCGGCAAACCTGCCAAAATCTTTGCCATTGACCCGATAGCAAGTGTATTTGACAAAGATAGACCGGTGATGATATTCACTAAAGGTGATAAAGGCGGCGGAAACTCCAATGGTGGAGGGAATTCCGGTGGAAATTAAAGCTTCCACTATTAGAAGAAACAATTGAACTGCCGGCTTATCTTACGGAACCCACCCGGTACGTAAGCTACACCTATGATGAATCAGGCAACCGTACTGGTAGGACTACCGATCAGGGAGAAGTCAGCTATACCTATGATAATGGCAACCGCCTCATCAAAGCAGGTGAAACAGCATACTATTATGATGATAACGGCAATCTGGAATTCAAAGAAACAGCAGACGGAGGAACAGAATACCGATATGATGCCGCCAATCGACTGACAGCAGTATACTTTGCCGATGGAACAGATTTAAAATACCATATAGGAGAAGATAAGGTGCTAGCCCGGAAGATGTTTGGCTATCACGGACAAAAAGAACAAGGCAAACCGACCCTGCAGACCAGAGGCGGGTTGATGTACTACTCCTTTGATGCTTTGGGCAATGTAACAGATCTCACAGACAGGACAGGGGAGATAACAGCCCAGTAGTTCCGGTTTGACGCATTTGGGGGCATGTATGCCGGAACCTTGGGCCCCTATAATCATATGGGCTTGACCGGCAAGGATTATGATGCCGAGAGCGGTTTCATAGACTTCGGTTTCCGCTGGTATGATCCCCAGGCAGGCAGGTTCACTCAGCCCGACACCTATAAAGGGAACATTTTTAATCCCCTGACCCAGCATCCCTATGCCTATGTAGGCAATAACCCAGTGTTATGTTTTTTAGGAGGTAAGAACAAAAACATGGTGAACAGCAACAAATCGGTATAGAAAGGCCACGTCCAATAAAATCCGGGAACGTGGCCTTTTTAATGTCTATAAAGATTGGTCGGTTTGTTTAGGCTGTAAAACTATCTCTCAACTTCTTCATCTTCTTCATCTGCCAAAATATTGACTTCCTCGACTTCGCGATATAAAATTTCATCAATTTGATTTAAAAGCTCAGGTAAACTTTTTGTAATCGTTCCCCAAAGCACCGCAAAATCAATGTTTTCATAGTCATGAACAATTTTATTTCTCATGCCTTTGATACTTTTCCAAGGAATATAAGAATATTCTTCCTGAGTGCTTAAACCTATATCCTTTGCCAGTTCACCGATTTGGGAAATGGTAAAAGCACAAGCAGAAATTGTTTTTTTATCATTCATAAACTGTTCAAAGGAAAGTCCATATGTATACTGAGCTACATCGTTGATGTATCCGCTTATTTTTTGCAGGATAATCCTATCCTTACCTATCATATAAGACAATACCCTCCCGTTCTACTGCGGAGCAAATGGTCGCATTCCTGCTCAATTCGGATATTTCAAACAAATCTACACGTTTGTTAAGTTGTGTTGTAATATCCTCTAGCACACCATAGAAAGCCATATTTAAAAGCTCACCCTTGCTGTCAATAACAATATCAATATCGCTTTGATCTGTTGCGTTACCTTTTGCATAAGACCCAAACAATATGGCGCGATATACAGGGGCGGCCTCAAAAACGGGACGGAGCTTTGATCTTATTTCATTGATTTGATATATTTTTTGCTCCATATTCTCACCACTTTGCATTATTCTATATATATAATATCATATATAGAATAATTATTCATCGAAAAAAATCGCAACTTCTTCGAATAACTTGCTTTCTTGCAGTGCTTTTACAATTAATTGTCTTGCAATTGATATTTTATCATCTTTTATTATACCATTTGCAAAAAGAAAAATACAAAGGGGAGCGCAGGGACGCCGTCAATGTCATCAACTTTAAATGTAAATTATTTACAGACATAGCTTTCTATTTAATGCATTCTTTGTTCTTACTAGGAATTTCCTTCTTGGAAATTGCCGCTGCTTTCTTATTGGAATGCAACATTTAGCTACTTGCTCCATTATGTCTTTAAAAAACAGTGGGGACGGTACTTTTTGTTTGAGAGTTTAATGAAATACTAGTAATGTCGAGTACGCGTAAATCTTGGGGTCAGGCTCACTATTAAACATAACATTAAAATTGAAGTACTAAAAAGCACCTATAAAACCTATGACGGTTATCTAAAGAGATAGCCGTCTTTTTTTAGAAGAAGCAATAGGGAGGGATGAACTGTATGATAAAGCCGGAAGAATGGCCAACGTCATAGCCGATGGGCAGACAACTACCTATACCTATTATGACAACGGCAGCAAACATCAGGTTATTTATCCAATTGGGGCAACCGAAGAATACACCTATTATGATAACGGCATGCTCCAGACCTTGGTCAACAAAAAAGCTGACCAGGCAATAATTGATGCATATACCTATACGTATGATGAATCCCATAACCTGACTGCCAAAGAAGATGCCAGGGGGGTTACCACTTATACCTATGACGACCTAAACCGCCTGGAGACGGTGACCGAACCCAGCAGTAAAATTACCTCATATACCTATGACGGTGCAGGAAACAGGCTGACACAGGTAGAAGACTACCAGGAGAACAGCATTGTCACCAACTACACATATAATGAGCAGAACCGGCTTCTAAGACAGGTTAGCCAGTTGAATGGAGAAATCATTCAGAACGAAGTTAGCGAATATACCTATGATGAACTGAACCGGATGATAACTGCCCTAACCCCCAACGGGACCAATATCACCAACAGCTACAACGGCGATGGTCAGCGGGTAAGCAAACAGGTCAACAGCGACATGACCCAATATGTCTATATAGGCGACAAAGTAGTCTTGGAATTGGACAGTTCTGGGAACCAAGCTGCCCGCAACGTCCTGGGAACCGGCATGATCTCCCGGACAGTAGACGGCACCACCCTTTACTACATGTACAACGGACACGGAGATGTAACAGCCCTGATAGATTCCACAGGGGTCATCCAGGCCACATACTATTACGATGCCTTTGGCAACATCCTGGAATCCACTGGGGAAGCAAACAATCCCTATACATATGCAGGTTACCAGTATGACAAAGAGACAGAATATTACTACCTAAATGCCCGATATTATGATGCACTGACAGCCCGCTTTATTACCGAAGATACCTATAGGGGAGACCCCAGAGATCCGTTGACCTTGAATCTCTATACCTATGGCATAAACAACCCAATTAGATATATCGATCCAACGGGTCACTATATAGACGAAAGCAAATTAGGTAAAATAGCAAGTGATCCATATTATTCAAGTGTAAAACTAACCTATTCACCAGGAAAAGGCGATAAACTGACAATAACCACAGCAGATGGATTTACCTTTTCCGTGACAGATAACCGTCGTGGTATATATATAGACCCGACAAATATAGTACATGATATTTCAGGTCATGGTAATGTAAAGAGCAGCAGTGATATTAAATCAACGGCTACCAGTACAGTTCAGCCTAGTGCAGCTAGCCCATATGTTCCACCGGTTACTAATACTACGAAGTCTAATCCAAGTACAACTATTAAACCCATTACTGTTACACCAAAAGTAGTCGCACCAATAGCAGATACCCGTACAGCTAATGAGATAAGCAAATCTGTGACAACGGATAACCTTAATAAGTATGGTGCGGTGGGATATGTCCAGGAGATGGGTAATGGTGACCCAACCATGTGGTCTGTTGCGCAGAACTTTGGTGGTGGTCTATAAAAGAGTGGAAAGGATGCTGTAACTGGAATTGTAAACATAGTCACCACAAATCCAGTAGAGACAGCTAAGAACATCAGTAACGCAATTTTGAATTATAAAGATACCGGAAAGGCAATTTGGTATGAAGTTTCTAATGCTTTTTATGAGGATGTAATCAATGGAGATGCGGATTCAACAGCATTTTTTACAGGGAGAGCAGTTGGTGAAATCGTTCTCGTTGTTGTAGGAACAAAGGGTGTCGAGAAAGCAGTAAAAGTTGTTAAAGGTGCTAATGCCGTTAAGGTGAGTAATGTTACCCAGGGCGCGGGTAAAGGTTTTGATAAATTTAATGCTCTTAAAAAGAACCTCGGGCCTGCCGGGGAAGGAAAAGCGTGGCATCATGTTGTCGAACAGAGTCAAATCCAGAAATCAGGGTTTAGCCCGCAACAAATTCATAATACCAATAATGTAGTTGCTGTTGACTCAGCGACTCATGCGAAGATAAGCGGGTATTATAACAGTATTGATGCAAGTTTATCAGACACTATGAGAGTTCGGGATTGGCTTGCAGGACAAGGTTTTGAAACGCAATATCAATTTGGAATGGATGTCTTAAAGAGATTCGGGGTGACGAAATGAAGAAAAATATATCACCACAATCATTAATTGAGCAATATATTAATGCTGGAATAATAATGACAGAAGCGTTGCCAAACGGTGATTATAAGACAAATAATCGAGAAGCAAAAAAGCTAAAAAAAATAAAAACTGACTTTTTAGAAAATAATTTGGATTTAGCGAAGCAAGTTTTCGCTGAAGTCATGAAGTCAGAAAATGACAAAGCACGCTCCATAGCGGCAGCGGATGCTCTAAGGCTAAACATACTGATTGAACAAGCTATTGATGTTTTGGAAGATGTTGCTAAACGTGCAGATATTATCGGATTCGGAGCGGAAACATCGCTGAAGATTTGGCGTGGAGAGTATCCGGGAAAGACACTTTAATGAGAGGTGTACCTTTGCAGACACCCTATAACTTACGATATAACGCTGTATTTTAATAATAACAGCCACCTGCAAGGTGAACCTTGACAAATTAACAGCCACCCTTTGACAAACGAAGGTTGCTTGTTGAAAGCCATAAGCGGTCGGCATTGCCGGCCGCTGTGAACCGGCAGGTGCGCCCAAAGGTGCACCCGCCTTTAACCTGCATCATTTTCGACCCCATGGTTCACCCTGTAAACAGGGATGATTAAGGGCAATTTGCTACCGAATAATTCATGCGATGATTTCCGGCACAAAGCCGTCAAATTCGGCCTCTTTTCCGATGGATGGGCAAACACCTTATGATGGCTATAAAAATTGAACACAGCGGCACACGGTGGCTCACGGCATTAAACATTTGTGTGCCGGATAACGAGGGCATATATGAAATGCACAGCTTTTGCAGACTGCCAGTAATGAACATATAAATCGGCTTGTACCCCATGGCTCATGGTGAACCATGGATTTACAGGAAATCTGTTCTATGGTAAAATTTGTGCCAGAGGGGGGTTTAAGGGGGTAAGAAATTATCCCGGAAAAATCCCTCGTTTTCTTTTTCTGCATATGACAGTTTTGATACAAGCGCAGAAATAACTTGCAATACTTTTCAGACAGAGTTAACATCACACAACAATAGTGAAAATAACCTGTTTGAAACTGTGAGTCTTGTGGTAGATAGGCTAGAGAAGGGATGATATGCAGAGAAGAGAAAACTACCTCTATGTCGGTATGGACTTGCATAAAGACACCCAAAGGAAGCGAGGGGACGGTTCTGCCGCTTCCGCGCTTCTTTATTTTTGATAAAAATCTTGCAATATATTTGATAACGTAATTTCAGACTAACCATACCACTTTCTTTATGTATATAGATTAAAGGTCAATATTTTTATTCTTTTTAAGTTACTTCTCACATATATCTTTTACTGCAAAGAAAATTGAGGAGGGATAAGTGTGAGTGGTAAGTTAAGGGAGTTTTACCCGGGAGGTAATACTTCATATGGTTTTTATTCTTTCTACGACTTCATAATTGATAAGGATGCAACCCGTATCTTTTGTATCAAAGGGGGACCTGGGGTAGGCAAGTCAACCTTTATGAAGGCTATCGGCCAGGTTATGCTGGAAAAAGGCTTTGATGTTGAACTTCATAACTGCTCTTCCGATAATAACTCTATTGATGGTCTAGTTATCCCCGCATTAAAGATTGCTTTGATTGATGGTACAGCACCCCACATAGTTGACCCTAAAAATCCTGGTGCTGTAGATGAGATTATCCATCTGGGGGATTATTGGAATGAAGAGGGAATACGGGCAAATAAGTCAGAGGTACTTTCCTCAAATGCCAGAGTCGGCCGACTTTTTAAGATTGCTTATAGCAGTCTTAAGGAAGCTAAAGTTGTCCATGATGAATGGGAAAGCTACATTACAGAGAGCATGGATTTTGCCCCAGTTAACAAGATTACCCGCTATGTTGCCAACGAAGTTTTTGCTGATGTAGAACCTGACTTTAGCCGAGTTGCCAAGGCCAGGCACTTATTTGGGAGTGCTATAACACCCAAGGGCGCTACTAATAAACTGGATAGTATTTTATTAGAAGTTGAAGATGTATACATTCTTCGAGGGGAGCCAGGAACAGGCAAGTCTAGCTTTATTGGAAAAATGTTAGAACGAGCTCAGGAAATGGGGATTGATACGGAAATATATCATTGCCCTTTAGATCCTGAGAAATTTGATTTTTTAGTTATTCCCAAGCTGAAAGTTGCATTTATAAATGGAACTGACCCCTTAAAGGTAAATTTAAGTAAGTTTACGACAACAGAAATTGATTTTGACCAGTTTCTAGATCCCGATAAACTAGATACCTATGAAAAAGAAATTGATTCCTGCAAAGAACGTTTCTGGGATGCATACCACCGAGGGATTGAATATATCAGTCAAGCTAAAAAGGTACATGATGAGATGGAGGAATACTATATTCCTAATATGAATTTTGCAGCCATTAATGCCAAAAGAGACGAAATATTAAAGAGGATTTTAAAATATGCGAAAGAATTTTAGAGGCACCCAGGTGCCTTCTTTTTAAACTAAAAATAAATGCGGACGCCCAATGGGCGCCCCTACGATTATCCTGCTTGATTTAGAAATTGACTGTTATATAGATCAGCATAAAAATCATCTTTTGCAAGAAGTTCATCATGGTTGCCTTTTTCAATAATTCTCCCATTGTTCATTACAAGTATTAAATCTGCATTTCGTATTGTAGATAGTCTATGGGCAATTACAAAGCTTGTTCTACCCTTCATAAGCTCGGTCATGGCTTTCTGAATATAGAATTCTGTTCTTGTATCTACACTGCTTGTAGCCTCATCAAGAATAAGGACAGCAGGGTCAGCGAGTATGGCTCTGGCAATTGTAATAAGCTGCTTTTGCCCCTGGGAGATATTAGAAGCTTCTTCATTTAGTATTGTATTATAGCCCTCTGGAAGGGTTCTAATAAAGTAGTCAGCATTAGCAGCTTTTGCTGCCCAAAAAACATCTTCGTCAGTAGCACCTTCCCGACCATAGGCAATATTATCTCTGATTGTACCATTAAATAACCAGGCATCTTGAAGTACCATGCCAAAAATCCTTCGCAAATCTTTGCGTTTTAAATCTTTAATATTGACGCCATCTACTGAAATAATTCCTTCATCGGTTTCATAAAAGCGCATCAATAGATTGACAAGAGTAGTTTTACCGGCACCAGTTGGGCCTACAATGGCCACTGTCTGACCTTCTTGCACATCGATATTTAAATCCTCGATAAGTGGTACATCTTTTTTGTAGCTAAATTTGACATTTTGGAATTTAACTTCACCCTTTGGAGTTTGAATTAATTTAGCAGCTTTACTATCTGGTATTTCTTCATCCTCATCTAATAGCTCAAATACCCGCTCGGCAGAAGCTGCAGTCGACTGCAAAAGGTTAGCTATATTAGCAGTTTGAGTTATCGGGTGAGTAAACTGTCTTGAGTATTGTATAAAGGCCTGTACATCACCTATTGCTAGGGTCTGCTTAGTTACAAAGATTCCGCCTATAACGCTAACAAGTACATAGCCAATATTATTGATAAATTCCATTACAGGCATGATAATACCCGATATAAACTGTGCTCTCCGACTTGAATCGTAGAGTTTTTCGTTAATACTATTAAACTTGTCTATAGTTTTTTCTTCGTGCCCGAAAGCCTTAACAATTTTATGACCGGTATACATTTCTTCTACATGACCATTTAGCTCACCTAAAGCTTTCTGCTGAGTTGCAAAGTATTTTTGAGAGCGGGTTGCGATAGCTTTGGTTACAAAAACATAAAGGGGTAAGGTCGCGACAAGAATAAGGGTCATAAATGGACTAATCGAAAGCATCATGACTATAATACCTATCAAAGTAATTATTGAAGTTATTAGTTGAGTCATGCTCTGCTGTAAGGTTGTTGCAATATTATCAACGTCATTTGTAATACGGCTTAGAATATCACCATGGGTCCGTGAATCAAAGTATTTAAGAGGGAGCCGGTAAAGCTTATCATTTATATCATTTCTTAAATCATAAACAGTTTTTTGAGCTACGCCAGCCATTACAAACTGCTGAATATAACTAAAGAAGGCACTGATTAGATAGAGTACTACTAATATTAATATTATCTGCAGAATATAATCAAAATCTATTTGTACCCCGGGGACACCTTTTAGTCGAAGCATGACGCCCTCGAATATCTTTGTGATAGCTTTACCCATAATCTTAGGGCTGACAATACTGAACATCGTACTAAGAACAGACAGTAGAAGCACTGTAATAAGTTTAATTAGATGTGGTTTCAGATATCCTAGGAGTCTTCTTAAGGTACCTTTAAAGTCTTTTGCCTTTTCGACAGGCATTCCCATATGGGGACCTGCCATAGGACCCCGATTTTGCCCTTTGTTTGTATACTTATCATTGCGTTCTTCACTCATGCTAATTCCTCCTCAGACAGTTGTGAAGACACAATCTCACGATAAACCTCACAAGTATTTAAAAGGTCTTTGTGTTTTCCAATTCCAACAATTTCCCCCTGGTCTAGGACTATAATTTGATCTGCATCCATAATAGTACTAATCCTTTGGGCGACTATCAGTACAGTGGAATTCTTTGTTTCCTCTTTCAGCATTTGACGAAGCTTCGCATCGGTTTTGAAGTCAAGGGCTGAAAAACTGTCATCAAAGATATAAATATCTGGTTTTCTGACCAGCGCACGGGCGATAGCCAGACGCTGTTTTTGTCCGCCAGATAAATTATTGCCTCCTTGTGCTATAACTGACGCAAAGCCGTCTGGCATTTTGGAAATAAATTCGATTGCCTGGGCAGTTTTAGCAGCATGCAAAACTTCATTATCACTAGCATCATCTTTGCCAAAGCGGATATTTTCACTAATAGTACCGGTGAAGAGAACTGATTTTTGAGGTACCAGGCCGATTTTTGCTCTAAGGCTTTTTTGAGGAATTTCATGAACATTTACACCTTCAATTAATATTTTTCCACTACTAATATCATAGAAACGAGGAATAAGGCTGATGAGTGTCGATTTCCCCGAGCCTGTTCCACCAATAATTGCGGTCATCTCACCTGGTCTGGCGCTGAAGGAAATATTGCTAAGCGCAGGTTTTTCTGCTCCGTGGTAACTAAAGGTAACTTTTTTAAACTCAATAAAACCTCTTTGGGTGGTGGGGTTTTTAGGTTGCTGTGAATCGTTAATTTCTGGAATAGTATCGAGAACTTCATTAATTCTTACTGCCGAAGCAGAAGCACGGGGAACCATGACAAACATCATGGAAACCATTATTAAAGAGAACATAATTAGCATAATATATTGGATAAAGGCCATCATGTCTCCTACCTGCATACTCCCATCATCTATACGAATGCCACCAAACCAGATAATGGCTATTGTTGCAAAATTCATTATCAGCATCATTATTGGCATTACGGCAGCCATAATCTGGTTGATTTTTATAGCGGTATTGGTAAGGTCAGTATTGGCTTCATCAAAACGGCGCTGCTCATGGTTAATGCGGTTAAATGCACGGATTACTCTGATGCCGGTAAGGCCTTCCCGGGAGACAAGATTTAACTTATCTAGCTTTATTTGTATGGCTTTAAATAGCGGCATACCTTTTTTAGCAATGTAAATAATCACGATAGAAATTATGGGGATAACAATAACAATAATAAGTGAAAGTTTCAGGTCTTTTGATACAGCCATAATAATACCGCCGATGCCCATCATCGGTGCACTTATCATGATACGCAGGATTAGCATTAATACCCGCTCAACTTGGGTAATATCATTGGTTGATCTAGTTATCAGAGAAGCAGTACCAATTTTATCGAACTCGTGAAGTGTAAAGCTTTCTACTCTTGAAAAAACCTGTTCTCTAACATTTTTGCCAAATCCAGAGCCAATTTTTGCTGATAAGAAACTAGCTGCAATTGTAGAAATAACCCCACCCGCAGCTATAATAAGCATGAAAAATCCAATTCTTAGAATATAATTGGTATCACCCTGAACGATACCAATATCAACAATCTTAGCCATTAAGGTAGGAAGGTACAACTGAGAAAGGGACTGGAGAAACACAAGGATAAAAACAAGAATTATTGCGCCGGTATATATTTTGAGAAACCTTGATAGCTTAGCCAAATGGCATCATCCTTAATATATTATTATGATAGTCAATAAAACAGCTAATATTTAGCATACCAAAACGGTACTAGTTTACGCTTTTCTTTAGAGAATGACAACACAACTACATAATAAAATATTTAGAAAAAAGTTTCTATTAAAATTAAGTTATTTTATAGAATTGACAACAAAAGGAGTGAAAGGAAAATCCCCTTCACTCTTTTAAAATAGAAGTATATAATTTGTTCTTTTAGCTCAGGGAATTCCTACCCCGTTCGTTTGTCCTTATTCGAATTGCATCAACAACGTCAAAGACGAAAATTTTGCCATCACCTACTTGACCGGTTTTAGCTGCTTCACTAATGACTTCCAAAACATCTTCCAGTAATTCTTTTTTGATAACTATTTCTAGTTTGATTTTTGGCAAAAGGTTAATACTCATTTCTTGACCACGGTAAACTCCTGTATGGCCCTTTTGTAAACCACAGCCAATTACCTGGGTTATTGTTAAACCGCTAATTCCGAACTTATCTAAAGCATTCTTAACGTCTTCTAGCATATTAGGGCGAATTACAGCTTCAATTTTTTTCATTCTCAGACCTCCCTTAATTGGGTAGAAACCATCCCGGGATAGGGCAGGTTATCATTAAATATGGCTGAGTCGTTATTTAATAAGAATTCGCCATAAGCTGACATGCCGTGTTCACCTATATCCAAGCCTTCAATTTCTTCTTTGGTAGTGACCCTTAAGCCTATTAGAACATCTATTATTGTAACTGCAGCAGAGGTTATTGCTATTGTCCAAATAAATACTGCACCTACACCTGTAGCCTGGGTAACTAAAAGTGATAATCCTCCCCCGTAAACAAGGCCGCCATCTACAGCAAAGAAGCCAATTAATATTGTTCCTAAAGCACCACAAACGCCATGAACAGATATTGCACCAACAGGGTCATCTATTTTTACTACATTATCAAAGAACGCAACCGCCATAATAAGAACAACTCCTGCTATAGCACCAATAGCTATTGCACCGAGAGGTGATACAACTAAGGCGCCGGCAGTTATGGCTACAAGACCTGCTAGTGCACCGTTTAAGGTTAAGGTGATATCAGGCTTTCCATATTTTACCCACGAGTAAGCCATAGAACTTATTGTACCACTGGCAGCAGCTAAAATTGTGGTAGAGGAAATTAAGGTAATATCGTAATACGCGTTACCTGAGAGGGTGCTACCAGGGTTAAAGCCAAACCAGCCAAACCAAAGAATTAAAACACCTAATGCACCTAGAGGGATACTGTGGCCTGGGATGGCATTTACTTTTCCGTCTTTGTCATATTTACCAACCCGGCTTCCTAAAAGATAGGCAGCCACTAAAGCGGACCAGCCACCAACACTATGAACCACTGTAGAGCCTGCTAAATCTATAAAGCCCCGTTGGGCTAACCAACCGCCACCCCAAATCCAGTGACCAACAATAGGATAAGTAATACTAGTAATTACAAAAGCTAAAATTAAGTATGCTGCAAATTTTATGCGTTCTGCTACTGCTCCTGATACTATTGTTGCTGCGGTAGCGGCAAATACTGCCTGGAAAAACCAAAAGCCTAAGGTGGGGATGCCAAAGTCCAATTCGCCAAAACCCTTTACCAGGAAGCCGCTAGTACCCACAAGACCTGCTGCATCTGTCCCAAACATAAGGGCGAAACCAATAAGATAGAAGGTAATTACACCGATAGCTATAGTCAGCATGTTTTTCATTAAAATATTTACGGAATTTTTTGAGCGGGTAAAGCCAATTTCAACTAGGGAAAAGCCAGCATGCATAAAGAAAACCAGGAAACCAGCAATCATAATCCAAATTGTGTCGATGGCAATGGTGACCTCTTCAAAAGTTTCTGCTGCAAATGCAGGAACTGCAAATGCTAATAATAAGACCAATAGGCTTAGAGATAAAAATAGTTTTTTCATTTTCAAACACTCCTTTGATTAATTTTTTTAAGAGATATAAATAAAAATGCCCATAATCCTATTCCTAGAGGAACAGAACTATGGACATCATTGCCCAAAAACTATGCTATTTTAAAGTTCGTAATCATAAATTACTTTCTGAGCGATTGTTCTAAGAGGAGTACCCGTCTCCATACTTTTCATCTGCAGGTAATGATGAGCATCAGGTTCAGTCATTCCCTTTCTTTTAATCAAAAGCTCTTTAGCTTGAGTAATTTTTTTCTTTTCAACAAGGGTCGCGTTAAGTTTAATTATTCTCTGTTCTAATTCAGATATTTTTTTATAACTGGCTATAGTCGTTGTCAGGGCAATTCTAAACTGATCTTCGGTAAAAGGTGTTGTTAAGTAGGTGGAAGCATAAGCTTCCTTAGTAATAATATCTTCTATCGCTTGTCGGTAAATAAGCTGAGATACTATAAAGATTATCGGTGAAATTTTCTCGCGGGTTATTATTTTACTAATCTGTATGCCATTAGGTCCGTGAGAACCAGGTTCAAAAATAATTAATTTGGGTGATTGCAGTCTAGCCAATCTTAATAGGTTATCAGCATCCTTTGCTTCTTGGACTAAGGTGGAGCCCATATGATTTAAGTAGCTTTTTATCTGTTGGGTTAATTCTTTGCAGTGAATTCCTAATACTACTGATGTTCCCATTGGCCACAAGCCCACCTTCTAAAGAAAAATAAAACATCCCAGAAAAAGGTAGAAGTACCTTTTTCTGGGACGTCTTTGTCCGTATGATAATTATTGTGCGCCATTGCACTTAATTTATTATAATTTTAAGCCAGCTTCAACGATGTGTCAACTAGGATAGAGAATGTATACAAAATAATTAAAGTTTAAAAATAGGCCGAAGGTATAATAATTTTCTTATAAAAAGTTAAGACTAATAATAATTATAAACTAAAAAAGGGGAATATTTATGGACCATAAAAACAAATTAGATCAAGTCCCGCTAGGTAACGTATCTGAACAGGAACTCCAACAGATTAAAGAGTTGGAACAAAAGCTAGAAGATAAATTTTATCTAATTGCCTTTAATAGAAAATAATTATTTAGCCCTTCGGGGCTTTTTTTTATTCATATTATTGCTAGCTGGTCCATATATATAAATAAGCATGGAGAAAATTTTGCTGTGGCAAGCCTTATAGATAGAGGAGGAGATTTACTAATGCCTGAACTTTGGAAACCGCAGTCGCGAAAAACTTTGGGTAACAATACCCGTTACTATAAGGGGAGAGCAAAAAGGGATTTTAGTTTATTAAGAAATAGGTTATTTATGCAGACTATGTCGGTGATGGTAATTTTTTTATTTATTTGGGTGGTATTTCAGTTTAATGGGCCATTATTTGTTGGAATGCAGGACGCTGTTAGGACATGGTTCACTAAGGATACCGATGTTACTCCTGTTGTTAATGTAATTAAAAAAATTGGTATTTATGGGGATTCCTTTGAAAGAGCAGGTTATGAGGTCATAGCTCCTAATGTAGCAACTGCAGTTCTTGAACCTATGACAATACCGGTATCGGGTACAGTGACCAAACCTTATGGTTGGACTATGGTTGAGGGACAGTCTGCTTTTCATGATGGAATTGAAATCGAGGCTCCCTTGGGTACAACTATTAAAGCAGCATACGATGGGACAGTTTTAGAGATTAAAAATCAGGAAGAAACTAGGATGATCTCTATTTCTCACAAGGATGGTTTAGTTACAACATATAGCTATTGCAGTGAGGTCTTAGTTAAGGTTGACCAGCAGGTTACACAGGGGCAGGTTATTGCAAAAGTAGGAAGTAGACCAGGCGAAAAACAAGGCAAGTTGTACTTTGAGGTTAATAAACTAGGGGAGCCCATTAATCCAATGGATCTTTTGTCTACCTCTCTCTGAAATCAAGGTTAAGGTTAAGGCTGAGGTTGAGGAAAAACTAAGAAAAGAAGATTTCACTTCGTTAGATTAAGATTCCGCTTCGCTAGATTTAGATATCTTGTCTGATATTAAAGCTCTGATTGTGTTATGTCATCCTGAGGGAGGTACGACTGAAGGATCTTAAGATTTTTCACTACGTAAGATCCTTCGCTATCGCTCAGGATGACAGGGATGCTTTTGTTTATAGTGGTGTGGTCAATAGGTGATAATTGTGAAGGCTTTAGCCTGTGTCAATCTACAGGTTGGAAATCGCCGTGTGGTGCACGATGACAGTGTTAATATGATTTTATGCTTAACAAGAAGTACTTTTGTTAAGCATATTTTTATATAATGTTATTTCTCAACCTTAACCTAACGAAACGAAGTGAAGTGAAGCCTTAACCTAGCAAACCAGCTTAGCTGGTTTGCTCCCGTTTGCCTTTTTTTTTATTTCAGAGTACTATATTTGTATACCATAATTTAACTTTGGAAAGGAAATTATAGATGCGCCAGTTAATTGAAAATAAAATTTTGCCAAAAGTAGAGAAGCCTTTACGATATTTGGGTGATGAATGGAATGTAGAAAAGAAAGATTGGGATAGTGTTCGTCTCAAAACTGCTTTTGCCTTCCCGGATATATATGAGATTGGTATGTCCCACTTGGGGCTTAGAATTATTTATCATCTTGTTAATGACAGAAAAGACTTTTTAATGGAAAGAGTTTTTGCACCGTGGACTGATATGGAGGAGGAACTTAAAAAAAATAACCTACCCTTATTCAGCATTGAGTCCTATAAGCCTTTAAATGAGTTTGATGTAGTGGCCTTTACTCTCCAATATGAAATGAGCTTTTCTAATATTTTAAATATGCTTGACCTAGGCAGGGTTCCTGTCAGGAGTTCGGAAAGGGGTAATAGTGACCCTCTAGTTATAGCAGGAGGGCCTTGTGCTTATAACCCTGAACCCTTAGCTGATTTTATTGATGCTTTTGTAATCGGGGAAGGGGAAGAAGTAACTCTCGAGGTTTTTGAAGTTATTGCCCGGCATAAAGAGGCAAGAAATGGGCAGATGCAAAGAGAGCAACTTTTAGAGGAACTTATTGGTATAGCAGGTGTATACATACCTAAATTTTATCATGTCAATTACCTTCCTGATGGAAAAGTGAAGGAAATACAGCAGTTAAATGAAAATGCACCTAAATTCATTGCTAAAAGATATATGAAAAATTTGGATACTGCCTTCTACCCCACTAAGCCAATAGTTCCCTACCTGGAGGTTATTCATGATAGAGCCATGCTGGAGGTATTGAGGGGATGTACCAGGGGCTGTCGTTTTTGCCAGGCTGGAATGCTCTATCGTCCTGTAAGGGAACGGCATCCTGAAGTATTAAAGGAACAGGCGGAAAAACTCATCAGAAACACAGGGTATAATGAGATTTCCCTAACATCTTTGAGTTCAAGTGATTATACCTGTATCGAACCGGTAATAAAAGAACTTTTAGATAAATATAGTGAAGAAGGTATAGGAATTTCCTTACCTTCTTTAAGGGTAGACTCTTTTTCTATGGATCTGGCCAATCAGATGCAACGGGTAAGAAAAAGCAGCTTGACCTTTGCCCCTGAGGCGGGAACCCAGAGGCTTCGAGATGTTATTAATAAAGGTGTGACAGAGGAAAATCTGATGCAGGTCAGTGAGGCTGCATTTCGGGAAGGCTGGCATAAGATAAAGCTTTATTTTATGCTGGGATTGCCTACTGAGACAAATGAGGATCTGGATGGGATTGCCGACTTAGCCTATAAGGTGCTTGTTATAGGAGATAGGGTTCGGAGAGAGCAAGGTATGAAGGGACCTCAACCCCAGATAACTATTAGTGTAGCCGGCTTTGTACCGAAAGCCCATACACCTTTTCAATGGGTATCCCAAACCAGACTAGCTGAGTTAAAGGAAAAGCAGCAGTATCTGAGAAGTAAAATTAAAAATAAGAGAGTCACCTATAACTATCATGATGCCCAGCTGAGCTTTATTGAAGCTATTTTTGCCAAAGGTGATAGGAAGCTTGGAAAGGCTCTATATACTGCTTGGCAAAAGGGCTGTAAATTTGATGGCTGGAGCCAGCATTTCAAATATGAGACCTGGCTGGAAACTATCAAAGAAGTAGGCTTAGACCCCGAGTGGTATGCTTATCGAGAGCTGGATTATAATGATATTCTTCCTTGGGATCATATTAATATAGGAGTAAAAAAGCAATATTTAATTCAAGAACACGAGAAGGCTATGGAAATAGCGGTGACGGAGGACTGCCGTTTTAATGACTGTACTGTTTGTGGTATCTGCCAAGATTTTGATGTAGCTTTGGATTTAAAAGGAGGCAAACCCGGTGAACTTAAGAGTTAAATATGGTAAAACCGACCAGGGGAAATTTATTTCCCATCTGGATTTAATTCGAGCCTGGGAGCGGACTTTTCGCAGAGCAAGAACTCCTATTTCTTATAGTCAGGGTTTTAATCCCCATCCCAAGGTATCCTTTGGGTCAGCTCTAGCAGTAGGGTTAACAAGCACCGGAGAATACATGGATATTGTTTTAAAAAGTAATTTTCCAATACAGGAAATTAAAGGAGAATTGGCGAAATACTTACCTGCTGGGTTAATTGTATATGATATAAAGGAAATAGACCCTAAAGCAACCCCTTTGATGGCAGTTATTAATAGGGCTAAGTATTTAGTGGGGATTAATCTTTTTCAGGATGTAAATCAACAAGAATTGGACAATATTCTTAACGATCTATTACAGCAAGAGAAAATAATTATACTGCGTAATACTAAGAAGGGCTTGCGGGAAAGGGATATTCGTGCGGGTATTTTTGAGTTAGAAGCAAAAGTGATAGATAAAAATAAGGTTGAGCTGGTAATGGTTGTAGAAACTGGCAGTGGAGGTAATGTGCGCCCCGAGGAGGTTGTAGAAGCCCTTAAGGAAAAAGGATTATCTATAGAGTCTGAAACAATAAATATTCATCGAGAAGGTCTATATATCAGTAGTGATACTGGCTTAAATACCCCCCTCAGTGTCACAGTTTAAGGAGAGGAGTTTATGAACAAAGAGATTATTGTACAGTCTAATGAGGATGAAACTCAAGTTGTCGTTTTAGAAGATGAACAATTGGTGGAGATATACATTGAACGAAGTGTAAGTGATCGTTTAGTGGGGAGCATATATAAGGGTAAGGTTGAAAATGTATTACCTGGAATGCAGGCTGCTTTTGTCGATATCGGCATGGAAAAGAATGCCTTCTTATATGTTGAAGATGCTATCATAAGCGGTTCTTATCATGATAATGGTGCCAAACTTAATATCAGGGATATCCTAAAGGAGGGGCAGGAAGTTTTAGTTCAGGTTGTCAAAGAGCCTGTGGGAAATAAAGGTCCGAGGGTAACTAGACAATTGACATTACCTGGCCGCTTTCTGGTTTTTATGCCTAGTCTTGACTATGTAGGAATCTCCAGGCGCATATGTGAGGAAGGGGAACGGGAGAGGCTCAAGAATATTGTGGAAAAAATCAAGAGTAAGGATATAGGAGCTATTATTCGTACAGTAGCTGAGGGTGCGTCTGAGGAGGAAATAGCTGAGGATTTAGAAATTCTCCAAAAAACCTGGCAGAAAATTAAGCATAAAGACAAGATATCGGGGGCGCCCATTCTTATTCATAAAGATTTGGAGCTGGTGAAAAGAATTTTGCGGGATGTGGTTACTGATGATGTCCGCAGGATAACTGTAAACTCCCAGTTTACTTATGAACAGATTATGGAGCTTGCCGGCAACAAATCCCTAAAGTATAAAGTTAATCTTGTTGAAGAACAGGATTTATTTACTAAACACAACATCCGTCAGGAAATGGCCAGGGCTTTAAAGAGAAAAGTTTGGTTAAAAAGTGGGGGATATATCGTAATTGACCAAACTGAAGCCTTGGCAAGTATAGATGTGAATACTGGTAAATATGTTGGTAGTGTAGATTTAGCAGATACAGTTCTAAAAATAAACTTAGAAGCAACAGTGGAAATAGCTCGCCAACTGCGTCTTAGAAATATAGGCGGAATAATTATTATTGATTTCATCGATATGGAAAATGAAGAGCATCGTAAAGAGGTATTAATGAAACTAGAGGAACAACTTCATAAGGATAAGACTAAGGCTCATATTTTAGGCATAACCTCCTTAGGGCTAGTTGAAATGACTCGCAAAAAGATGCGGCACTCTTTGAGCACCTCATTGGAAAAAATTTGCCCTTGCTGTGAAGGTAAAGGGAGGATTTTTTCGGAAAATACCATTGCCATTAAAGTTAAGGAAGAACTAAGAGAATTAGCCAGTCGAACAATGGGTGAGACGATTTTAGTAAATGCCAATCCAGATGTAACAGCTCTTCTAATTGGACCGGGAGGAACATTGTTAAAGCAGTTAGAAAATAGACTAAAAAAGGAAGTCATAGTTCGCGGGAGAAAAAATCTAGCTCTTCATGATTATGATATTCAAGTTGTTTATGGGACCCATGAATTAAAGAACAATGTTATTCCCGTTGAAGAAACCCAGCTGGTTAAGGTGAGGATTGAAGAACCCCACAGTCAGAGACCCAGTGATGGAATTGGCCGGATCGAGGGCTATATTATTGATATCGAAAATGGAGGCAGGTTGGTTGGCAAAGAGGTTCTTGTGGAGATAGTAAAGCTATATAGAACAAATGCTAAGGCAGTGATTGTACAGTAACAAGCAAAAATTGGAGGAAAGTATGGGTATTTTTGCATTGGGTGATCCCCACTTATCATTTAATGAAAAAGGTGAAGTATATAAACCTATGGGTATTTTCGGGGAAAACTGGTTGAATCATGATAGAAAAATAAAAGAAAACTGGGAAGCTTTAGTTTTACCAAAAGATATAGTACTAGTACCGGGGGATTTATCTTGGGCACTCAAACTAGAGGAAGCCAAATATGACCTGGAGTTTTTGGGAAAATTGCCAGGTAAAAAAATAATAGTTAAGGGTAATCATGATCTATGGTGGCAGGGAATTGGTAAGGTCAGAAAGCTTCTGCCGGAGGGTATGGAAGCTATACAAAATGATAATATACTACTAGCAAATAAGATAGCAATCTGTGGAACTAGGGGCTGGACTTGTCCGGGTGAAAAAAGTTTTACAGCTGATGACTATAAAATTTATGAGCGGGAATTAGGGCGACTTCGTCGATCACTAGCTAGCATAAATGACGATGTTAAAGATATAATAGTAATGTTGCATTATCCTCCCACTAATGGAAAACATGAAAAGAGTGGATTTATTGAATTATTACTTGAATATAAGGTGCAAACCTGTGTTTATGCCCACCTTCACAGTGATTCTATTAAAGGAGCTTTGCCTGATGAAAAATGGGGGATAAAATTTTATCTTGTAAGCGCAGATGCGGTGGGATTTACACCCAAGAAGATAGTGGATTTATAAAATGCGTGCCCAGTACTCAGTGACCAGTGTCCAGATAGACATTTTATTGGGATAGAATTATGGGCTTGACATTTGCTTAATAGTATTCTATTGCGTCTGACAATACTTTTGGGTACATATTATGCGTCTGACACAATCATTGCATGTCATTATGACTGTCATTGCGAGCGTATGCGAAGCAATCTCTACGTCTTTTTTCTGTAGCACTGTAGCATTGTAGCACTGTAGCATTGTTGGGGACATTCCTCTGACAGCAAAGTATTACCTATTAGAGAGGTGTGTCCCCTGTCCAGCACAAACGGCGCAGCCGTTTTCTAAGGTATTGACTTGCATATAGGAATATAGTATACTTTTTTATTGTAGGCAGTAGACTCAAGTTTACTGTTGAAACCGCACAGGTTGGGTCTTAAAGCGAAACTTGCTACCTAGACTTGGCGAGTATGAGACAGGGAGGTGTAACAATGTACGCAATAATCGAAACAGGCGGTAAACAGTATAAGGTTCAAGAAGGCGATACTTTAAAAGTAGAACTTTTAGATGTTGAAGCTGGTCAACCTGTTGAAATTGACAAGGTTTTAATGGTAAGCAAAGATGGTCAAGTAATAGTTGGCAATCCTTTTGTGGCCGGAGCTAAAGTGACTCTGAAAGTGGCAGAGCACGGTAGAGGCAAAAAAATAATTGTCTATAAATATAAGGCGAAAAAGAACTATCGCAGAAAGCAAGGACATCGTCAACCTTATACTGAAGTAGTTGTAGACAAGATTCTTGCTTAAGAATTATGATAAAAGCAGTTATTTTTCGAAATACTCATGAATACCTGGTTGGTTTTGAGATATCCGGTCATGCTGGCTATGCTGAGATAGGTACAGACATTGTATGTGCTGCTGTTTCTTTTTTGGCAACAACAACAGTTAATAGCCTCGAAGAACAGCTGACAGTACAACCTATATATGAGGTTGATGAAGCTGATGGACACCTGCTTTGTTATCTTCCGGCAAAAATGGACGGCGATGACCAGGAAAAAGCCCAGGTTATTTTGAAAACTTTAGAAATTGGTCTAAGGTCAATTGAACAAGATTATGTTAAGTATGTAAAGCTACTACAGAGGAGGTGGACTAAATGTTAAGACTTAACCTTCAGTTATTTGCATCAAAAAAGGGTGTTGGTAGTTCTAAAAACGGACGTGACAGTGAAGCAAAACGTCTAGGTGTAAAAAGAAGTGATGGCCAGTTTGTCTTGGCTGGTAATATCATAGTTAGACAAAGGGGCACTAAGATCCACCCCGGTGAAAATGTTGGAATAGGCAAAGATCATACTTTGTTTGCATTAACCACTGGTAAGGTGAAATTTGAACGTAAAGATAAAACTAAAAAGCAGGTAAGCATTGTACCTGAAGCTGCAATTAGCTAATTTAAAGACCTGGCCACTGGCCAGGTCTTTTTGCCAAAAGTTGGCAGTAGATGGTCTTCCCCTGTCATCGCTATGAAAGCTCCTGATTATCGCTGTGTCATCCTGAGGAAGGTATGACCGAAGGATCTGAGATTCTTCAGTACGTAAGATCCTTCCCTATCGCTCAGGATGACGGGAATGCTTTCCATTATAGTAGTGTGGGAAACGCAATGACACTGTTTTTAAATCTAGCGAAGCGGAATCTCAATCTAACAAAGTGAAATCTTATTTTCTAAGTTTTCTTAACCTTAACCTAGCGGAGCGAAACCTTAGCCTTATTATTCCTGCCTCTTGCTCCTTGCATCTAGACAGCTAACCAATTATTGGTATAATAAATAGGCATAGTTTTATTTGTTTGGAGGTTATTGAGGTGGAAAAACTACTCAAAGAACTTTTAGAGGCTAATCGTCATCAGCGGCATGACTTTTTAAATCATCTACAGGTTATCTGGGGATATATAAAAATAAAGAGAGAAGAAAAAGCTATTGAGTATTTGCAGGATGTTACAGATTATTTGCAGGGATTACGGGATTTAAATAAAATTAGCCATATTGAACTAGCTGCTGATATCTCGGCTAAAATATTAAGCTTAGGTTTAAATAAAGGGTTTAGAATTTGCGTGCCTGAGGTATGGAACATTGAGGATGAAAATATTCCAAAGGTTAGGGACTTTCTAAATGAATTTTGGGATAAACTAGTTAAAGAAGTTTTTGCAGAAAATGCAAGTTTTACGCTGACTTTCAATGAAGGTGAGATTGTATTAGATGTACATAATATAAACGGTGAATTTTCATGGCAGATATTTAGTTCGATAGGAGAAAAATACGAAATTAGAAATTTAATTGAGGATAAAAAGCTCATATACTTTGTTTGAAAGGTGACTTAAAAAATGTTTTATGATTATGCAAAGATTAATGTAAAGGCCGGCGACGGTGGTAATGGGATGGTGGCATTTCGTAGAGAGAAATATGTGCCTTACGGTGGTCCAGCTGGTGGTGACGGAGGAAATGGCGGCAGCATTATTCTAGAGGCTGATGAGGGTCTAAGAACTTTAGTAGATTTTAGATATAGAGCACACTATAAAGGTGACCGGGGTGAGCATGGACAGGCTAAAAACATGCATGGCAGAAATTCTGAAGATAAAATTTTAAGAGTTCCAGTAGGGACTATTGTAAAGGATAGTGAATCTGAGAGGATAATTGCTGACCTTAGTAAAACAGGCCAAAGGGTAGTTGTAGCAAAAGGGGGAAGAGGCGGTCGGGGTAATTCCCGCTTTGTAAGCTCAACTCATAGAACCCCTACCCTGGCCGAAAACGGTGATGCGGGTGAGGAAAGCTGGATTATTCTTGAATTGAAGCTTTTAGCTGATGTAGGACTAGTAGGCTTTCCTAATGTAGGCAAATCAACAATGATCTCTCGAGTTTCTGCAGCCAAACCTAAAATAGCAGATTATCATTTTACCACAATAACTCCTAATTTAGGACTTGTAAGGATTGATGAAGGACGAAGCTTCGTCATGGCAGATATTCCCGGGCTTATTGAAGGTGCCGCAGAAGGAGCTGGGCTAGGGCATAGATTTTTGAGGCATACCGAACGAACCAAAGTATTAGTGCATGTACTTGATATATCAGGCTCAGAGGCTAGGGACCCTTTAGAGGATTTTCGCATAGTTAATAATGAACTAAAAAAATACAGTCAGTATTTGGTAGATAGGCCAATGGTAATTGCGGCAAATAAAATAGATTTACCTGAAGCTGAAAATAATTTAAAATTAGTAATGGAGGAGTTGAAAGATTACGAAATCTTTCCTATCTCTGCTGTTACTGGCCAAGGTTTACAACCCCTGGTCTACCGACTAGCAGATATTTTGGATGAAGCCGAAAGTGATGCTGAGGTGCCACAGGTAGAAGAAGAACAACTGCGGATGGTAAGGCTAGAAAATAAGCCGCAATTCTATATAAAACAGGAAGATGGAGTCTTTACGGTTAGTGGTCCCGAGATCGATAAGCATTGGACTAGAACTAACTTTGATAATGAGCAAGCTGCACGGAGATTCCTGCAGATTATAGACTCTATGGGCGTTATTAAAGCATTGCGGGAACAAGGAGCTAAGGATGGTGATGTAATACGGATTAAGACTCTGGAATTTGATTTTGTAGATTAGGTGCCATCTTAAAAATTATTCGGAGGAGGAGTCAGTACGGCCATGGAATGTATTGGCTGTGGCAACTGTCAACAAGGTGAAGCCACGTATTATTGTGTTATGCGTAATGGTTTTGTTATTATGGAGCAATCTACTCCTAGGGAGAAGACTAAAACTTCTAACTGGAAAAAGGGTGATCCACAATACGAAAAACATCGCCGTTCCCGTCGGGAATTGGAGAAAATAGGCTAAGTGATCAAAAGAGCTGGTTGCGCAAACCAGCTCTTTTTTAGTCTTTTAGTGGGCGAGTGAGCGAGTGGGCGAGAAAAAATTAGCATTTCTGTCATCCTGAGCGATAGCGAAGGATCTTATGTAGTGAAAAATATCAAGTTCCTTCGGTTGTACCTCTCTAAGGATGACACAGCAAAAATCAGTAGATTTTATAGCAATGGCAATCTTAGCATGTATTATAGTGCAAACCTCAAAAACCTGGTTGTTTTAGTTGTATTTTTGTCACAAAATTATCCTCAGATGTGTCCTATTCTTAGGGTTGAATTAAAAGCCCATAGGCTATTAACGAAAAGACGTTAAACGAATAGACGAGACAACGAATAGACGGTTAAACAATAAGACGGCTTTGCAGCCTTATTGTTTAACTAACGCATCTGGGTGAGTATTTAATTTCCATTTGAGAATATTGGAGTCAATCTCCCAGGTAGCTTCACCTGAATTGTTGAGGTAGCTTATATGTGCTAAGGTAGCGGCCTGGATCAGAAAATATTGGCCGGGGTTATTAATATTTATTTTAAGGGAATTTAATAGTTTTGCTACTATTTCACCAGTAGTTCCCGGCAAAAAGCCCCTGACTTTATTTGTGATGTTATATAGATACTGCCTGTTAGCAACAGTTAAGTCACTAATGGTAGATACCACTTCACCGTGAGCCGGGAGATAGTAAGTACACCTAAAGGTTTCAAGATAATCCAGGGTCTTTAACTGTAAATCAATATCAACAAAATAAGGTACTCCGTGTTTATTTAAGACTTGGGGACCAAAGGCAGCATCAGCCAGATACAGAATATCTTCAAAAAAAACTCCAATTTGGCCCATTGTATGTCCTGGCAATGCAACTATTTCTAGTTTTATATCGTATATAGTTAAGGGCCCTGCTTCTAGGTATTGATCAACAACTACAGGAGCACCCTGCAAGAATTTATTCTTTAGTTCATTTATGGGGTGAGCTCCCCCAAACAGATAAAAGGGTTCATAGCTGGGGTGTTCCATAATAATTCCTTCTATCTTAGGAGCTAATACCTTTGCTTGAAAAGAGTCCTTAAGATATTGGGAGCCGCTGAAATGGTCAGCATGGGCATGGGTATTGATAATATGAGTAAGCTGCCAGCCTTTCTCCTTTAAATTTTTTTCAATGCTTTTAGCAGTCTGCTTATCTATTCCGGTGTCAATCAAAATAGCATTATTATTTATAGCTATAACCCCGATATTTACAGCACTCTTTAAATAATAACAATTATCCTTTAAATGTATTAATTCCATTCGTAATTCCCCTCTCTAAAATGGTGAAAACATTTGGGCAATAGTCGATAGATGATAGACTATTGCAATAGTAATTGCCTAGGAGTTTGTGACTGAAAACTAATTCTCACTAGGCACTGGGCACTCATCTAGTTTTAGCCCCATTATTCTTCCATTATACTAGATTTTTTACTGTTTACAAAGATTGCCTATTGAGGTTATTATGGAGGATGGATTAAGAAAAATAACATACAATATTTAATTTTCTAAGGAGGTCATATGCAAAAGGTTATCACTATATTTAAAAACCATAAGAAAAAAACTGTGGGCCTCATAATTGCTGCCCTTTTTATGATGGGTGCTAGTCAAGTATTAGGCAGTCGAGATAATAAGCCAATCATTGTTGTCACAGGGAAGGTAATTGAAGATAAATTCGAGCAATCTGTTTTTGCTACGGGCACGATAGAGGTTAAGGGCCAAAAGGAGATTTTTGCAAAAATATCTTCGCCTGTCGTAGAAATTGCGGTAGAAGCAGGGCAAAAGGTTAAAGCGGGACAAGTTATTTTAAGACAGGAAGCAGATGATCTTGTATTAAAAGTTGCGGAAACTCAAGCAGCTTTTGATGGCAGACAGTCGGAGCTAATTTCTCTGCAATCCAATCTGAAAACCGGGCAAAGTGAATTAATGCTGGTTACTAAAGATTATGAGCGCAAGAAAGCCTTATATGAGCTGGGGGCCGTTAGCCTGCAGGAATTAGAGCTAGCGGAAAAAAGTATTCTTCTAGAAGAAGAAAAGGTTAGATTATTAAATGAAGCGAAGATTCCTTTGCTAAAAGCTCAGATCGCTGAAGGACAGGTTGCTTTGGAAAGGGCTAAAGATGCTTTAAATAAGGCAGTTGTTACAAGTCCTATAGATGGAACAATATTAAGTCTGCCTGTTAAGGAAAACCATCCTGTCCAGATGGGGACCCTATTAGCTAGTGTTGGTAATTTACTTGAGATGCAAATAGAAACTGGTATTAACGAGGTAGATGCTGCGGATTTACAAATAGGTAATGAAGTGGAAATTACAAGTGAAGGAATCCTCTCGGAGCCTTCACGGGGGGTAATTGAATACATTGCTCCTATTGCGCAACTAGAAAGGACTTCTCAGGGTGACCAGACCCAGGTCAAAGTCAGGGTGAGCGTAGGGGCTAAAGAGGACTTTAAATTAAAACCAGGTTATAGTGTAAATATGAAAATAATTTTGATTCAAAAGGATAAAGCTGTTCTTGTTCCTTATGAGGCAGTAACTCAAAGGGATGGAAAGGATATAGTATTTAGTGTAGATAATGAAGGCAAGGTTATTGCAAAGGAAATCCAGTTAGGATTAAGCAGTGCCTTATTTTTTGAGGTAATTTCAGGGGTAAGTCCAGATGACAAGGTTGTGCTAAATCCCACTGAGGGGATTAATGATGGAGTTAGGGTGAAGGTTAATGATAAAAATTAATAACCTTGTCAAGGTTTATCAGTCGGAAAAAATAGCTGTAAATGCCTTAAAGGGGATAACCTTTTCTGTGCCACCTAAGAGCTTTATTTCAATTATGGGTCCATCGGGGTCTGGAAAATCAACCTTAATGAATATTGTCGGGTGCCTAGACCGTCCTACCTCTGGTCAATATATTCTCGCTGGATTGGATGTTTCTAGCTTAGATAATAAAGAGTTGGCAAGGGTGCGCAATAAAAAAATTGGTTTTGTTTTTCAAACCTTTAATCTTTTGCCTAGATTAACCTGTCTAAGAAATGTGGAGCTGCCTATGATTTATGCCGGAGTTCCCGAAAAGGAGAGAAAAGCAAGGGCTTTATTAGCTCTAGAAAGGGTAGGGCTAGGCGACAGAGTTAATCACCGCCCTAATGAGATATCCGGGGGGCAAAAGCAAAGAGTTGCTATTGCACGGGCTCTAGTCAACGAGCCAGCAATAATCCTGGCGGATGAACCAACGGGAAACTTAGATACCAAGTCGGGAGAAGAAGTTATGGCAATTTTCCAGGATTTGAATCGGGAAGGGGTCACTATAGTCCTTGTTACCCATGAAAAGGAGATAGCTGAACACTCTAACCGAATTATCCAATTCCGTGATGGTCTTCTGGTGCAGGATGAAGGGGTAGAAAGTCCTCTAGATGCCCGGGATATGTTGGCACGCTTAACCAGTGGCGAAGAGGTGAGCAATTATGAATATTAAGGAAAGTATAATTGTTGCCTTAGAAGGAGTCTGGGTTAATAAAATGCGCTCAGCCTTAACTATGCTGGGTATAATTATCGGGGTAGCAGCAGTTATTGCCGTAGTAGCTATCGGTCAGGGTGGGCAAGCTGCAGTCATGACTTCACTAGAAAAAATAGGTACTAATTTGATTATGGTTTATGCCAGAAGTAATGATAGTAATACTGTAACCACGGCGGATTTGATAACTGTTCAGGATGTGGAGGTAATTAAAAATTCCACTACGGCTATCAAATATATTTCCCCGGTTCAGAGTAGGACTATCCCACTTAAACATGGCAAGCAAAATAAAAGAACTAGTACCTATGGAATTTGGCCCGATTATAAATTTATTAGAAATATTGAAATGGAAAAAGGCAGATTTATTACTGATGCTGATGAGAAGGCAGGTCGCCGAGTGGTTGTCATTGATAGTGAGCTTGCTCAGCACTTTTTTGGTCATCAGGACCCTCTCTTGAAGCAGATTGATCTTCTCGGGATACCTGTTACTGTCATTGGTGTTACTAAAAGTGATAAGAACTTTATCATGGGACCTAATCAAACACCCAATGCCTATGTACCCTTTTCTACTTTTACCAGTGCTATCCGCTGGAACTATGTGGGGTATATTGAGGCCAGTGCCGTTAGTAAGGAAGTAACAGATATAGCTATAGAACAGGCTAAAAGAATACTACACCATCGGCACCGCAATGCAGATAAATACCATGCAAACAGCCTGCAGAAAGAAATGGAGCAGGCCAATCAGATCATGGGCATTTTACAGCTAATTGTCGGCTCAATTGCCGGAATTTCCCTGTTAGTAGGGGGGATAGGAGTAATGAACATAATGCTGGTTTCAGTTACAGAGCGGACTAGGGAAATTGGGATAAGAAAAGCTTTAGGAGCCCAGTATCGAGATATTATGACCCAATTTTTGATTGAAGCAGTTGTAATTTGCTTAATCGGTGGAGCCATAGGAACCTTTTTGGGAGTAGGCGGTTCTTTAATTGTAGCTAAAATAGCAAATTGGCCTCCTTTAGTTTCTCCGCTGACTATTATGGTTGCTTTCATTTTCTCTGCGGCTATCGGCATATTTTTTGGAATCTATCCTGCCAATAAAGCAGCTAAATTAGATCCTATTGAGGCACTGAGGTATGAGTAGGAAATTGGAATGTAGAATGTAGAATGTAGAATTTGGAATTTAGGGTTAGAGTTGCGAATTGAGAGATGAGAATTTAGAATTAAGAATTAGATTGAGATTAGAGATTTCGCTTTGCTAGATTTGAAACTGGAAAAATTCTAACGGAATGTAATGTAGTGAAATCTTAATCTAACGAAGTGAAATCTAAATACTTTTGTACTATTTTGATTAACTTATGCTATAATATTAGTACTATACCCTCAAGGAGGTGGAAATACTAGGGCTAACTATAGCCTAGTACTTAGATGTTAAGTGGGAAGCAGAGGCGCTTTTTGCGAGCCTTAGGAAATGCCTTAGACCCTATAGTTCAGATTGGTAAAGCAGGAGTAACTGAAAGTGTAATTTTTTCTCTTAATGAAGCTTTAACTGCTCGGGAACTTGTCAAAGCCAGGGTGTTAAAGAACTGCCTGGAAGAAGAGAAAGATGTAGCTCAAGAGTTAATAGCTGCGACGGGTTCAAATCTGGTCCAGATTATAGGTCGTAATATTATTTTGTATCGCTCCTCGGAAGATAAGTTGATAGAACTACCCAAATAGATTCGAGTAATAGTAATGGCCGATAGCTTTAGTATTTATACTAATGACTATTGGCTATTCTCTATTGTTAGTCAATACTTTTGAAAGACTGGTGAAGTAACATGTTGGAACGGGAAAACTACAAAGCATTGATAACTAATGCTCGTCGAATAGTAATCAAGGTGGGTACTAGCACACTTACCCATAGTACGGGTAAGCTTAATTTGCAGCTTATAGAAAAACTTGTTAGACAGTTAACTGATTTACGCTATCAGGACAAACAGGTTTTACTGGTCACTTCAGGAGCAGTGGGAGCAGGTATGGGCAAATTAGGATTGCGAGAAAAGCCTAAAACCATGCCGGAAAAACAAGCGGCTGCAGCAGTAGGGCAGGGCATTTTGATGCATATTTACGAAAAATTATTTTCTGAATATGGTCAGGTTGTGGCCCAGCTTTTATTAACCCGTCCAGATCTAGCTGACCGGAGACGTTTTCTAAATGCCCGAAATACCCTTCTGACTCTTTTAAATAAAGAGGTAGTTCCAATTATTAATGAAAATGATACTGTTGTTGTCGAAGAGCTAAGATTTGGTGATAATGATACACTAGGAGCATTAGTAGCTGGTCTGGTAGATGCAGACCTACTAATCTTGTTATCTGATATTGATGGTTTATACACTGGTGATCCGAGAAAGGATGAAAACGCCCGCTTAATCCCCGTTGTTGAAGAAATTACTACAGAAATTCAGGGTTTGGCTGGAAGTGAAGGTAGTAAGTTTGGCAGCGGGGGAATGGCTACCAAAATATCTGCAGCAAAAATTGCTATAAATGCCGGTATTCCTATGGTTATTGCCAATGGTAGTCAACCTGATATTATCAGGGAAATATTAATGGGTGCTCAAGTAGGAACCTTGTTTATCCCCAGAGAGGTAAAGCCCCATGCTCGGAAAAGCTGGATTGCCTTTGGTTCTAACATTCAGGGGAAGCTTTGGGTTGATGACGGAGCACGCAAAGCCATTATAACAAATGGAAAAAGCCTTTTACCCAGCGGCATATTTAAAATTGAAGGGATATTTACCTCGGGCCATGTGGTAAGCATTGTAAATTCAGAAGATGTTGAGTTTGCTCGGGGAATTGTTAACTATAATGCTCAGGAATTAGAAAAAATTAAAGGAAATCAGTGCAAAGAAATAGTAAATATATTAGGATATAAAGATTATGATGAAGTAGTCCATCGGGATAACTTAGCGTTAAGGATCTGAAAGGTGGGATTATTGTGATACTAGAGCTAAGAGAAAAGGGACTGTTAGCAAAAGAGGCTGCATACCATCTAGGATTAGCAGACACCACATTAAAGGATAAGGCTCTAATTAAAATGGCTGATGACTTAGAAGCTAGATGTGGAGAGATATTGGTAGCTAATGCTCTTGATATGCAAGCAGCCAAGGAAAAAGATTTTTCTAAAGCATTTCTGGATAGATTGCTATTAACTGAAAACAGGGTTAAGGATATGTCTGAGGGCTTAAGAGCTATTACTAAGCTGAGTGACCCAGTTGGTGAAGTTGAGTCCATGTGGACAACAACCCATGGATTACAAATAGGTAAGATGCGTGTTCCTTTAGGTGTAATAGGTATCATATATGAAGCTAGACCTAATGTTACCGTTGATGCTGCTGGGCTATGTCTAAAATCCGGTAATGCAGTAATTTTAAGAGGAAGCTCTGATGCTATTAATTCTAATATAAAAATAACGGAAATTATTAGTAAGAGTGTGGAGACTGCTGGGCTTCCTAAGGGCTCTATCCAACTAATTGAAGATACCAGCCGTGAAGTGGCCAATCAGATGCTAAAACTAAATGAATACCTGGATGTATTGATTCCCCGTGGTGGAGCAGGGCTAATTAAAACGGTAGTTGAAAATGCCACTGTTCCCGTTATTGAAACAGGAGTTGGTAATTGCCATGTCTATGTGGAATGTGATGCAGATTTGGACATGGCTGAAAAAATAATTATTAATGCTAAAACCCATAGACCAGGTGTTTGTAATGCCGCAGAAACTTTATTAGTTCATAAAGATATTGCGGAGAAGTTTCTGCCTATCGTTGGCGAAAAGCTTAGGGCTTTAGGTGTAGAAATGCGCTGTTGCTCTGTTGCTCAGCAATTAATACCCGGTAGCCAAGGGGCTTGTGAAGAGGATTTTGCTGAAGAGTTTTTGGATTTAATTCTTGCGGTTAAGATTGTAGAGGATATAAATGAGGCCTTAGTTCACATTAGAAAGTATGGTACTAAGCACTCGGAAGCAATAGTTACAAATGACTATAAGAAAGCAAGGCTTTTCCAACGGGCGGTGGATGCTGCTGCAGTGTATGTTAATGCATCTACTAGGTTTACTGACGGCTTCCAGTTTGGGTATGGTGCTGAAATTGGAATCAGCACTCAAAAACTCCATGCCCGGGGACCTATGGGATTAAAAGAGCTGACAAGCTATAAATATGTAATATTTGGAGATGGACAGATTAGAGCATAGCGTGGGCGCGCTAATTCGTGGGCGTGTGGGCGCGTAAAAAAGGCTGAGGTTTTAAGCTGAGATAAGGATTAAGATTAAGATTGAGATTTCGCTGCGCTAGATTAAAGATTAAAGATTAAAGATTAAAGACTAAAGACTAGTCTATGGAGTATGGACTATTGACGACTTGATGAACAAAGGTGTGATAAGATGAGTTTACCCAAAAAGGCTATAGGGATTATGGGGGGAACCTTTGACCCTATTCATTACGGGCACTTAGTTACTGCAGAAGCGGTAAGAAATGAATTTGATTTAGAAAAGGTTTATTTTGTACCCTCTGGTAATCCACCTCATAAAGATCCCAATCTGGTAACGGATTCACAGCACCGTTATCTGATGACTTTTTTATCAATTACTACCAACAAATATTTTGAGATGTCACCAATGGAGATTAATAGAACGGGAAAATCCTATGCTTATGATACTGTTAAAGTCTTTAGACAAAATTTCCCTGATCATGGTATATACTTTATTACAGGTGCCGATGCGATCAAAGAAATTTTAACCTGGCATAGGGTAGAAGAATTACTAGATATTTGTTACTTTGTAGCGGCAACTCGACCAGGATATGACTTGGATGATCTGCAAAAGGAAGAGTTAAAGGTGCTGCCCGAAGAGTATTTGAAAAGAATAAAGATTATTGAGGTTCCCGCTATGGCAATATCATCTACTGAAATCAAAAAGCGGGTTAAAGAAAGGAAACCTATCAAGTATCTTCTCCCGGAAGCAGTGGAACAGTATATTTATAAGAACGAACTTTATACTAGTGGACAACTAGATGAGTGAACAAGAGGAATACTCAGGTTAAGGTTGAGGGTGAGGTAAAGATTGAGATTTCGCTGCGCTAGATTGAGATATCGCTTCGCTAGATATAAATTTTCTCGGGCACCGGGCACCGGGCACCGGGCACTGGTCCCTGGTCCCTGGATTTTTTAGTGTGAAAGAGGTTGTAAGATGGAGGAATACACAGCTCTTATTAAAAAAAGGCTGAGTAAAAAAAGATATGAGCATTCTCTAGGTGTAGCGAAAACAGCACGGAGCCTGGCACTGAGCTATGGGGTTGATCCTGAACAGGCATATTTGGCGGGAATTTTGCATGATTACGCTAAAGAATTGACTAATCACGAATTATTGGAACTTGGGAAAATGTACGACTTAATTCTGGATGATGCTGAAATTAGAGAACCGGCGCTTTTACATGGCCCTGTTGGAGCAGTTTTACTTCAGAGAGAATTGGGTATTAATAATAGTGAAATCTTAGCTGCCATAAGGTATCATACGACTGGCTGTGGGAATATGGATAAATTAACCCAAATAATATATATTGCCGACTATATAGAGCCTAATCGGAATTTCCCCGGTGTTGAGATTTTAAGGGAAATAACTTATAATAATTTATCCCAGGGAGTCTTACAAGGTCTAAACCAAACAATTAAATATATACTTGAAAAAAATCAACTGCTTCACTTTTTAAGTGTACAGGCTAGAAACTGGTTGTTGTTAAGTGGAGCAGTGAAAAAGTGAAAAAGTGAAAAAGTTTCTTTTGTTTAACCACGGGCCCTTAGGGCACACGGATGAATTAATAACTAAGGTTAAGGTTAAGTAAATGTTCAATCTATTTTCTCAATCTAAACCTAGCGGAGCGAAACCTTAACCTTTATGACCAGCACTGGGCACCAGTCACCAGTAACTAGCCACTAATAATACAAGGAGGTTTAACGTTTGGAAATTTTAAAACTTGTAGAGTATGTTGTAAAAGCCGCTGATGATATAAAAGCGCAGGACTTCAAAATACTTGATTTAAGGGAAGTTTCTTCAATTACTGACTATTTTGTAATTTGTACTGGTTCATCGTCAACTCAAACTAAGGCTATTGCTGATAATATTGAGGAAAAGCTGCAAAAGGAGCATTGCTTGCCCTTGTTGAGGCGGGAAGGTTATCAGCATGGAGCATGGATTTTACTTGATTATGGAAGTGTAGTTGTTCATATATTTAAACCGGAAGAAAGAGAATTTTATAATATAGAAAGACTTTGGAGAGATGCAGAAGCTGTGGAAGTATCTGCTTTTTTAGGTGAGTAAGATGTCTTATACTGATTTAGCTTTAATTTATGATAGATTAATGGAGGACATCAACTATAATCAATGGGTTGATTATCTGATAAGGCAAATGGAAAACCACCAGGCCCCGGGCAAGGTGGTTTTAGATTTAGGCTGCGGAACAGGCAGTATTACTGTTGCATTAACTCAACGGGGATATAAAGTGACAGGAATTGATATTTCCCCGGAAATGTTGACACAGGCTGAACAAAAAGCCAGAGTAGCTGGGATTACTATTCCTTTTTATCAACAGGATATTCGGAATTTAGAGCTGAACTTTCGACCAGATGCAGTTATTGCTACCTTTGATACTCTAAACTATATTTTGAATGAACAGGATTTGCGTTGTGTTTTTGAAGGGGTATATAGGAATCTGCAAGAGGATGGATTATTAATATTTGACCTAAATACCCAATATAAACTATTAAAGGTTTTAGGGGAAAACGTCTTTACCCATAATACGGAAGATTTGGTTTATATTTGGGAAAATTCTTTTGATTATAACTCTAATGTTTGCCAAATGGATCTATCCTTCTTTGCTTTAGAGGAGAAATCAGGTAAGTATCTGCGCTTTGACGAGACCCACTTGGAGAGGGCTTACGGAGAAAAAGAGATAATTGAGATTTTAACTAAAACCGGTTTTAAGCTTCTAGGTGTCTATGGTGAACTGACATTTGACCCGCCTATGCAGGAAGAGGAAAGGATTTTTTTTGTAGCAAGGAAATGTAGCATTTGAAACCACAGATAAACACGGTTAAAAGGTCAATAGACGATAGACTATAACTTGCAAGTCATTGTTATGAAAGCTATTGATAGTAGCTGTGTCATCCTGAGGGAGGAACGACCGAAGGATCTTAAGATTCCTCACTATGCAAGATCCTTCGCTATCGCTCAGGATGACGGGAATGCTTTCGTTTATCGTGGTGCGTGCAACGCGTGATAATTGCGAAGGAGGTTACGACTGAAGCAATCTTTCTTTTTCGCGAACGACTTTTATCAGTAGATATAACTAATTGAGTGAGAAAATAAGTGAGATAGTAAAAAACCAGTAGAATTTTTTTTGTTTTCCTGTAGCACTGTAGCACTGTAGATGCAAAAAGACCCGCTTCAAATGAAGCAGGTCTTTTTTCTATTCTTCATCTAGGAATTCTAAGAATGGTTTTTCTAAGTCAACTAAGGCGTTAACAACTAATTCTACTAAACCGCCGTAGTGAACATTATATTTATGGGTTACTTCGTAATATTCTAAGATATCCCTAATTGCACCTTTACAGTTAGAACATGGCGCACAAACATATTTTGGAACGGCTGGGTCCTCGATAGTATCTTGGAAAGCGTTAAGGATTTGCTCGAATTTTTTACGGGTAGTCACTTTATTTCTGAATTCGCCAAAGTTCATGGAATTCATGATGGCAAATCCGCTACCGCCTCCGCAACAGTAGTTATCAACACCATGGGGTGTCATTTCACGGAAGTTTGTACAGACGGCCTTAATTATTTCTCTTTGAGGATTAACTATTCCCATTTGCCTTACATAGTTGCAGGGATCGTGTAAGGTTACAGGAAAATTGTTTTTGCTGGGATCTAATTTCAATTTACCTGATTTAACCATTTCCTCTAAAATGGGCAGAAAGCTTTCAACCGGTATTTTATTATCACTGCTGGTCATCCTATCAGCAACTAGAGCCACAGATTTATGAGCGTGGCCGCATTCTCCCACAATAATCCGATTTACTCCCAAGTCTTTTGCTACTTTGAATTGTTGTAGAGCAATTTTTTTTGCTTGAGCATCATCGTACCAGATACCATAGTTTACATTATCATAACCTAAAAGGTCACTACTTAAGGTCCAGTCTAAACCTGCTTTTTCAAAAAGGATAGCAAAGGCTATGGGGTTTTCTGGCCAAGCCATAAATTCACCGGCATTATGGGTCAGAAGAATATCGGCACCTTTTTTATCGATAGGAATCTTAATACTCATCCCTGTTTTTTCTTCGATATCTTCTTCTAGAAATTCAATAATATCCAGAAAAGCTGGCTTTGTAATACCTGTAGACGAACCAGTTTTTAGTTGAAGTTGAGTTCCTTTTTCGTGTAAAGGTTTAGGAGCAATACCCATCTCCTGACTGAAAATTTTCCTAATTTCTTTAGCAATAACAGCATTATCTAAACCTAATGGACATGTTTGTGCACACCGTCTGCACAGGTTGCAGCGATAAGATAATTCGCCAAGTCTAGCTATTGTTTCCCAAGTGAGATCAATATCAGCACCTACTAAGCTCCCGAAAAGTTTACCGCTAGTTGTGAAGTATTTCTTAATTATTCTTCTTAAGATTTCAGAGCGAAAAATAGGTCTGTATAGCTCATGCCCGCCAGAAGCCTCATAAATATGGCAAGCCTCTGAACATGTATGACATTTTCCGCAATAATCCAGAGAGAGCATAAGGGGCTGAATAATACCTCGGTTTGTTTCTTCAGAAAGCATCTTCTCTAGACCTGATAAGAACTTCTTAACCAATTCATCCTGCTCTTCTTTAGTTTTGGGGGTTTCAAAGGTATCTAAGCCTATATATCCATCTAAAGAGGCACAGTATTTCTCCGCCCAATCTTCTTTAGGTTCAGTCAATTCCGGTTCCATTCCCGGTTTATCATAAGGTGCAGGTAAGTCCATTAACTTTTCTAATTTTGTCAACTGCTTGACAGGTTTACTTATATCTTGCACTTTTAAATCTTTAGAATTTATCATTTTTTCTCCTCCAATCTTTGAATTTACATTTCCTGAGTTTTAGGCGGTTCTGGCTGATAATGGGGAGCTGACCAATTATTTTTTGGCTTTGCAATTTGAGCTTCTTTAATTATCTTATCAACCTCGCTGCCTGGTACGTTGGGGTCATTATCCCATAATACTTTGTGGAAGGAGAAATACTTTCCAACATAATGACTCATCTTAGTTAAAGGGATATAAATAAGTAATATTCCTAAAAGGATTATATGCAAACTTAAAACAGCACTAGCTTCGATAGGACTAAAGGTAAGCATGCTCATGGCAATATGCCGACCGTAATTAAATCCGGGATCAGAAACCCAAACCATAAGACCTGTAACAGCAACTACTAAAATAAATGCCAAGTTGAAGTACTCTTGTAATGTAGTATATTTTTTGAAATAATCTACAAATTGCCTTTTTATTAAAAGTGCGCCGGCTCCAAAGGCTACCATTAGAGCGCCGACAAGGCCGGTAATGAAGGTAAGATGGTAAACAACTACAGCCCACCAGTGCCCGCTACCCATTGTGATCCCGGCTAATTCTGTAAGTGCCCCGACAAATAAAAGTGCAGTCCAGACAAAAAGGATATAAATTCCGAGATGCAGAGAATAAGAAATCCACCATAAAGGCCTTTGGTTGTCAAAAAGTTTTTTGATAAAGAGCACTTCTTTTAACATATCAACTATTTCTTCAAACAAAGATGTTTCCCTTGGCTTTTTCCACCATTCAAGTACCTCGTAATAGGAACCACCGTAATGACCTTTGCCTTTTTCTTTAGGAACAGGATAAAGATCCAGACGGCCGTGCATGGGCATTTTGCCGTATTGGATGGCTTTATAGATGGATAGGCCTATAAATGCAAGCAGTGAGACATAAGATAAAATAAGTAAGAACATTCACATACCTCCTTGAAAAATTAAGATTCATTCATATAATTATTTTCACAAATAGACCCAAAAAGAAAGAAGATTCAGGCCTTATATCCTACGTTATACACCTCCTTAGTAATCTATTGTTACTTCTACATTATAAACCTTAAATCATGCTTTTCTACTATTAAATATAAACATTATCATCATTAAAATTGTTTATGTAAAAGAGAAACTTTAAGTTAGTATATTTTATTACGTTTTCACCAGTTTTTTCTGTTTGACAAACTAAATTAATAATTGTTATAATATCAGACGTAGCAATAAATCTAGGAAAAAATTGTTCAGAAACAAGTAGTTAGTAGTCTATAATCCGACTTCTGACTTACGAACTC
>LADT01000064.1 GCA_000961765.1 Clostridiaceae bacterium BRH_c20a
ATATTATTACAAATTAAAACAAAAATCTACTAAAAAAACATCGCCCCAGTGATAATATGAATACTCTTCAACCTAACTTTTCAGAAAAAGTGGGAGATCTTTTATGAACTACCTAGATAAGCATAAAACAATAGTAATCTTTATAAAAATGAACCAAAGCTATATTTTATGTATTTTCTATATTTTGTAATATTATCTCTTTAAAATTTACTATTTTATATCCATTTTCTTATAACTTAATCTCCCTTTCCTTTCGGCAATCATACTGCCGATAAATATCTGCTACCCTATCCTGGAGGTAAATATATTGAAAATCGCCAGTATTGACCTGGCACATTTTCTCATACTTCTCTCTAGCCTCCTCTTGGCAATCTGGACAAGCCTGAATAGGTATCACAATACAGTAAACTCTAGAGTTCTTATTCCTTACATGGGAGGCTTGAGAATCTATGGTTAAAAATCCTGGGCATTTAGCACATACCTTAACGGTTTCCAGCTGCTTTTCGCTGATACCATCTGTATCATAGAAAATATGGCGTTTTCTTTCATAAAAAGATCCTGCTTTTTCCCTATTATTAGCTTGAATAACTTCTCGTTTATTAAATACTTCGAGGAGCTCTTCAACTATTGCCTTTAGTACTTTTAGGCGTTGGGGATTTTCTGCAAAGCTATATTTTCTATAATCCGGTTCATATAAATTAGAGTAATCAATATCAGCCATAGCCATAATAATGCCCATGTTTATGTAAGGCAGGGCTGTTTCTATGGAATAGCCCCCTTCTAAGACTGCAATATCAGGCGCAAGTTTTTTATTTAAAGCCGCATAACCCTGAGCAGAGAAATTCATATTAGCTAAAGGATCTTTATAGTGATTATCCTGACCTGCTGAGTTAATGACAAGCTCCGGTTGAAATTTTTCAAGCACCGGCAGTACTAATTTATCCATGATAAACAGGATACCTTCATCAGTGGTTCCAGGTGGCAAGGGGATGTTAAGGGTAGTACCAAAAGCCAACGGTCCTCCAAGCTCATCCGTAAAGCCACTCCCTGGGAAAAGAGTGCGACCATCTTGGTGAAAAGAAATAAAAAGAACATCGGGGTCATGCCAGTAAATATCCTGAGTGCCATCTCCGTGATGTACATCGGTATCAATAATTGCAATACGCTTTATACCATATACCTTGCGCAGGTGTTCCACCATGACAGCTTCGTTGTTGATATTACAAAAGCCCCGATTACCATGGACAACTCGCATAGCATGATGACCGGGAGGACGCACTAGGGCAAAACCGTTTCTTATTTCCCCCTTCATTAAAGCGTCAGCTATTGTTATTGCACTTCCTGCCGCGATTAGATGGGCTTTTGTCGCTTGAGATTCTATATCTGGAACGCAAAAATGTACCCGTGCAATATCCTTTAGCTCAGCTAGGCGTGGTTCTAGCTGAAGGATTTCAGGAAGGTCCATTATCCCTTCTTCAAAGAGCTGATCCCTGGTGTAGAGGAGCCTTTCTTCTCTTTCCGGATGGGTAGGGGAAATAGCCCAATCAAAGGCTGGAAAAAATATCAATCCCGTCTTACCATTACGATAATTTGGCTTCACTAGCTGGATCCTCCTCTAACTTTTCTACATTTTATGTTTTCCCATAAAAATTGCAATCCTCTTATGATTTGTCTATCGACTATCGACTATTGACTATCATTATCAATTATCAATTATCAGCCATGACTTATAATTTTGCAATCCCATAATTTTTTATTACACCGGGAGCAATCTGAATACCAATATCAAACAATTTCCCTGTTGTTGAGTAACCACTTATTGTATTAAATTGTTCCTCTAGGAAAAATTCAGATTGATTAGCGTATTGGGGCAGGTCCCGTTTTACCATTATCTCCTCCAGATGTTTTTTCGCCATTTCTTTTGCACTATCTAGATTAAAATTGCTGGGAATCTTTCCGGATATCCCCCCAAAATTAAGATTATAATATTTTTCTTGAGTATCAGCATGTAAGATTAAAGAAAGGGTTGGTCTAGCAACTGCAGCTCCCAAGGCATTGGCTACCTGGGCATAAGAATGGACCAAGGAACGACACCCAAGACCTTTGGAGATAAGGGGAACAAAAGCTTTAGCAGCACCACCAATACCCACCACTTTATCAAGTTGAACTGAACGTTTATTTACTACTTCATAAACCTTATATGCGGGCTCCTCTTCCCAAGCTTTAAAAAGCTTTCTAATGTTTTCTTCCACACTATCGACAAATTGATTAACGATTAATTCTGCCAGCTCTTTAGCAGATATTCCTAGGGGCGCAGCTATTTTTTCTAGTGCCCCCCGCGAAAGATCAAGCTCTCCTAATTTCCCATTCTCCAGAAAATTAATGGCATCACTAGGAGTAGCTATGGGACCACCAAAGCAAGCCGCCAAACCAGCGCGGTCTGGTCCGATGGTTACCTGGAGTCCAGCTAGTCTTACAGCACTATCTCCCCCCAAAGCAATGGAAAGCATATTAAAGGAGCGGATACTAGTATAATGGCCTTCGATAATTGCACCTTTAGATGCATAAAGGGGCTTTCCTTGCAAGATAAGAGCTAGATCAGTGGTGGTTCCGCCAATATCTACAACTACGGAGGTTTCTTCATCCATAGTCAAAGCAAAGGCACCCATCACACTAGCAGCAGGCCCCGAGAAAACCGTTTCACAGGGATGCTCCAAGGCTACAGATAGAGGCATTGTACCCCCATCAGCTTTTAAAATACTCACAGGACAATTTATACCCCTATCTCGAAGTGCTTTTTCTATATTAACGGCAAATTTAGCCCATTTCTCTTGAGTCATGGCAGTATAATATGCGGTAGCCATTCGCCGCAGGAAATTGAGTTGTCCTGAAACTTCAGAGCCCAGAATGATTTCTAGCTCGGGATATTCCCTTAATAAAATTTCCTTAGCTCTACGCTCGTGTTCACTATTTCTAGGAGAAAACTTCCCGACAACAGCAGCCTTTGTTATGCCAGCTTCAGAAATAAGTTTGCTGGCTTTTATTACTTGTTCCTCATTTAGGGGCTCAATAATCCTTCCCCTAAAATCAGTAGCTCCATCGATGATAAAAGTGTGGGGGAATAATTGCATATTCTTTAAATTTAGGCCCGGTCCGGGGACCACGACCAACGCTGTTTTATCACCTTTACCTGTAGCTAATATATTGGTAACGAGAGTAGTACTTAAGGCTACCCTTGTAATATTACTTTTTTCTACTCCCTGGGTTAGTTCATCGAGGATAGTAAAGATAGATGCCTGCAAGTCATTTTCATCTGTGAGACACTTAGCCGAGCTTAAAATTTTCCCATCCTGCAATAAAACTCCGTCGGTTGAGGTACCCCCTATGTCAATTCCAATTAACAATTACCATCACTTCTCTTTCCGGATATTTCTGCTTCCCGTTTCTCTTATTTTATCAGATTATCTCTTATTTAGTTTTTTCCATTTAATAAATTGAAAACCTGCTGTTTACCCTAATTGATGCATCCTATTTTAGAGATAAGGCAAGACAAAATAGTCTTATATAAAAAAAAGGGCCTATAGAATTAATTCTACAAGCTCGTTTTTTATTGATGGCAGTCTGCCACCAGCTCTATAGTATGTTTTACTGGAGTATCAAGATTTTTCTTTTTTAAGCTGTGTTCTAACTGCATAATACAAGATGGGCAAGACGACGCTACTACATTTGCCTGGCTCTTTAAAATAGCTTTAACTTTATGCTGGGCAACATTTTGTGACAGATCATAATGAGTAAGATTAAAGGACCCGGCCGAACCACAGCATCTATCGGACACTTCCATCTCTTCAAATTCATAGCTAGGCGACAGCCGTTTTAAAAGCTCCCGCGGGCTGCTTCTGCCGCTTGGTGTCCTTTTTAAATGACAGGGATCATGATAGGTTACTTTTATGCCTAACTCCTTGGAAAAAATTTTTATATCAAGAATTTCAACCAAGAACCTATTAATATCAATTACTTTTTTTGCTAAGTCAAAGGCTTCCTTATTAGCAAATAATTCCGGATATTTTAACCACGTAGACAAACAGGTAGCACAATCCATAATAACATAATCTACTTCTAGGTTAACAAATTGTTTGATATTTTCCTCCGCTAAAAACCGTCCTGTCTCTATATCACCACTTGCTATAGCTGGGATACCGCAGCAAAACTGCTCAGGGATTACTACTTCAACATTATTTGCTCCTAACACCTTTAATAAGCTATAGCCAACCTGGGGTTTGACCAAATTAGTTACACAACCGGTAAAATAGGCAACCTTAAATCTAGGATTACTCAATTTATTCAATCCAGGTAAGTTTTCCCGAAAACTTTTACTTACAATTTGCGGTAGTAAGCTCTCTTTTTTTCCTAAATCCAAGGGTAGCATATTTAAAATACCTGATGCCCGCATAAGCTTTTGCAGCCCACTCTTTTGGTACACAGAAAGTAAACGTCCGGCTTTATTTAATCGGCCGTTATATTTTAATAAATGTTGGAAAATATTCCTTTTAATGATCGGCAAACCCCGGGCAGTTACCAAATCCTTACGAGCACTCATTATTAATTTGTCTGCCCTTACGCCATTTGGACAGTTTTCTGTACAGGAACCACACAGCAAGCAGGTGGAGAAAATTTCTGCCAAAGAGTCGTTCCAATCCAAATTACCGGACTGTAAATTTTCTAGCAGCTCTATCTTCCCTCTAGCGACAAAGGATTCGCGGCCTGTTTCACTGTAAAGAGGACAATGGGCCTGACAGCCACCACATCGACTGCATTTATTTAATATATCTTTACAATTATCACCCATAGCCCTCACCTAAAAAATCTTCCCGGGATTTAGAATATTATTAGGATCCACTGCATTTTTAATGGCCTTTAAATAACTTAAGCCGACTTCACCCATTTCCCATTTTAAATAAGGCTTTTTCATTACACCGATGCCGTGTTCCCCAGATAATGTCCCACCTAAGTCTAAGGCCGCCTTGAAAATCTCACCAACGGCTTTCTCCACCCGTTCCATTTCCTCAGGATCACTTTTGTCTGCAATTATATTTGGATGCAAATTACCATCACCTGCATGACCAAAAACCGGTAAATGAATATTATATTTTTTAGATATTTCTTGCAAACGTCTAACCATTTCCGGAATTTTACTCCGCGGAACAGTAGCATCCTCCGATATTTTAGTCGGCTTTAGCTGTACTATAGCTGAAGATACTGCCCGTCTAGCTTTCCATAATTTTTCTCTGTCCTCTAGCGTTGAGGCTATTTCAATTTTACGACACTTATTTCTTTTACAAATATCTTCAATAATCCCAATATCCTCATTAACTTGGACTGTAGAACCATCAACCTCCATAAGCAAAATGGCCTCTGCATCTAATGGCAGCCCTAGTCTGGCGTTTTTTTCTACACACTGAATTGTCAATTTATCCATTAGTTCCAATGTAGCTGGTATAACCCCTTCAGTTACTATGGCCGCTACAGTGCTTGCTGCTGAATCAAGACTATCGAAAATAACTAAAGCAGTCTTTTTATCTTTCGGCTTAGGAACTAAACGAACTGTAATCTCCGTAACCACACCTAAAGTTCCTTCGCTTCCTGTCATCAAGCGTTTCAAATCATAGCCAGTGACATTTTTTACCGTACGCCCACCTGTACGCATGATTTCACCTGTGGGAGTTATGACTTCTAAGCCTAGGACATAATCACTAGTTACCCCATATTTAAATGCTCTTGGTCCTCCTGCATTTTCAGCAATATTTCCTCCCATGGTGCATGTTTTCAAGCTAGCCGGGTCAGGTGGATAGAATAGACCTATATTTTCTACTGCCTGGTGCAGATCTCCCGTAATAACCCCAGGTTCAACTACAGCCAACAAATCTTCTTTACTGATTTCTTTAATCTTGTTCATTCTGTTCAACACCAGAACCAGACCGCCATTTTGGGGGATCGAGCCACCACTTAAACCTGTACCAGAACCACGGGGAAAAACAGGTATCTTCTCTGTATTTGCCAGCCCAATGATTTCCGCTACTTCTCTTGTAGTAGCAGGAAAAACTACCCCAGCTGGGAGGCCTCTCTGAAAAGTTCCATCATAGGAATAACAAATCATTTCCTCAGCTTTGGTAATGACATACTGTTTTCCAACAATATTTTGTAGCTTTTTGATAATATGTTCATTCATGGCTTGTCATCCCCTTATGCTGAAATAATTACCGGCTAAGCACTCTTTTATTTTACATAACAACGATTTCTTATAATATCTGTTGATATTATAAATTCGTGTTTGATAACAGCACTATCAACTGCCTTCATTTCTCTTTCTGGATATTTCTGCTACCTTTATCTATTATCTTATCAGATTCTTTCCTATATTAGTTTTTTATATTAAATGAATAGAAAGTCTGCTGATTACCATAAGAGGACATAATCAAATATGTCTCAGCCTATTAATTACACTATAATAAGGGAAACTTTTTCAAAATTTATATCATCCAACAATAATATTTGCCAATATGGAAGACATTATAGCTTTATGGCATTGTACTGACGTCTATAATTTTAAAAGGCCCTGTTCAATAAACAGAGCCTTTAAAAATACTACATAATTTTTGCTTTCAGATCTTTATGGGGTGCTGGAATAATAACTCTATCGACCAGTACCCCTAATTCCAAGACCTTATTAGAAGCTGCTTCTACCGCTGTTTGTACTGAACCTACATCACCTGTTAAATTCACTAAAGCTTTCCCACCCATACCCCTAGCAAGTCTTACTTCAATTAATTCTATATTCGCAGCCTTAGCAGCGACATCAGCAGCTATTATCGCCGAAACTACCGAATAGGTTTCAATAATACCTAGTGCTTTAAGCTCTTCGACATGATTAGTAGCAAATAATGCAGGAAAAACTGTTTCGTGTATATTGGGAAGTACAACTTTATCTATTACCGACCCGGAACAAATTTGACTGCCGCTTTCTACGGCACTCTTAACAGCATCCACATTTCCAGCAACTACTATAAAATATTTACCTGGGCAAACGGAACCTGCTTCGTATAATTCTACATTACCAGCCTTAATCATGGTATCTGCTGCAAGTATTCCCTTAGCAATACTACATATCTCCAAAAAACCAACAGCCTTTTTCAAATTATCACCACCCTAAAGCCTTTTTATTAATAAATTTTCATTTAATTCCGCCACTATTCCGCTTATGCTGGCATGAATATTAGCCCCGAGACCTTTTTCAGGCATAACCCCTATCAACTGACCAAATTCTACTTTATCCCCTACATTAACTACTGGTAGCGCTGGCTCTCCGATATGTTGTTTTAAGGAAATACAAACTTCCTCCGGGTTTATTTTCATATTAACAATTGGAGCGGGAAGATCATATTCTTCAAGACCTAACCGGGATATTAACCTGCTACTGGCAATTTTACGCCAATTTCTCCCCTCTTGAGGCAGCAAATTGGTTCGTAAATGGGTATTTTTGATACCAGCTTTATTTAATTCACTTTTCAACATTTTAATGATTATCCGCGGGGATAGACCCATGGGACACGCAAATTTATCACAGACAGCACATTCTGAGCACAGATAAGCATTTGTTAACTGTGCTCCTCCCATTTCGGGGAAACCTACTGCTCTCATTATTTTATGAGGCTCCAAATCATGACCCAATAGATATCTGGGACACATATCCGTACAAATACGGCACTGACAACATGCTGCTCTGGCCCTTATTAGGCTTTGACGCAGTGATATTTCATTAAAATTAGCGGCTTTATGATTTTCTGGTAGGACAATTATTCCACCGGTAGTTTTTGTAATAACTCCATCATCAGCTATGCTGCCCATCATAGGTCCGCCGTCAATTACTTTATAATTACGTATGGCTGCCCCACCTGCAAGATTAATTAAATTCTTGACTTTGCAGCCTAAGGGTACCTTTAATGTAATCGGATTTTTCACAGCACCGGTAATAGTAACAAATTTGTGGGTTACAGGCATTCCTTCTAGGGCAAAGAAAACGTTAAGTAAAGTTTCAACATTAATAACGACACACCCAACTTTTAGGGGAATACTACCTTCGGGAACTACAATCTTAGTTACTTCATGAACTAGTACCTGCTCATCCCCTGCTGGGTAAAAATCCCCTAACTCAGTAATGCTTAATTTTTCATCTTTTGGCTTATCTCTTCTCAGGGAAGCCATTGCCTCTTTATACTTATTTTTCAAAGCAATTACACCAAAGGAAGCACCCGTTTCCTTTAGCAATATTTTTAATGTACTCCATAATTCTTTGGAATAAATGTCCATTATCTGCTGATTGGCTCTTAAAAGCGGTTCACATTCAGCACCATTAACTATAACATATTTAACTCTAGCGTTAAGTTTAACATGGGTCGGAAAGCCTGCCCCTCCCGCACCAACAACTCCTGAATTTTTTACCATCTCTAAAATATCATATGCCATTTACATTTCCACCTTTTTTCTCATACAATTGAAAAGGCATCTACCAGTACACATCTTCTCTGCCTTGTAAATGTTCTGGCCGAAGTTAATCCTTCGCCAGTAGGTCCGGCAATTGTAAAAGTGGTAAAACCTTCTCCGCCAAAACCTATTCCAGCATACGAAGGAGCATTTTTTACAAAAATTGTAGTTTGGATAGCTTTGGCCAGTCGAGTCATATTATCAACATTTTTAGAGTGCATCGTGGCGGTATGCCTGTTTCCATGCTCCACCTTTACTGCTATCACAATAGCTTCATCAATATTTTTTACCTGAACAATAGGCAAAACAGGCATCATCAATTCTTCTACTACAAAAGGATGTGAAGCATCGACTTCTGCTATAATGACCGGTGGGTCATTACTCACATTTATCCCAATTTTCTCTAAAATGCATCTTGCATTCTTACCTACATACTGTTTATTCGGTGCAAAAATTTTCCCATGTCCTTCTCCCAGTTTTTCTATGAGTACCAATTTTTCTAACTCTTTTAAATTCTGTCCTTCAACAAGTACAGCTCCCAATTTTTTCATGTTATAAATAAGTTTGTCGGCCACACTACCCACAACAATTATAGATTTCTCCGCAATACATGGTAAATTATTATCAAAACTACACCCGGCTATTATATCTCTAGCTGCTTTTTCAATATCGGCAGTTTCATCGACAACGGCTGGAGGATTACCAGCACCTGCACCAATAGCCTTTTTACCCGAACTTAAAACTGCTCTAACAACTCCTGGTCCTCCTGTAGCAGAAAGCAAATTAATCTTAGGATGAGCCATGAGCTCTTCAACTGCTTTGAGACTTGGTTCTTTGATAGAACATAAAAGATTTCCTGGTCCACCTGCTGCAAGTATAGCTCTATTTAAAATCTCAATAGCTTTTAAAGATGCTGCCCTTGCATTAGGATGAACACAGAATACGACTGAGTTTCCGGCAGCAATCATACTAATACTGTTATTTATTATTGTGGCCACCGGATTTGTTACAGGCGTAATAGAGCCAATCACTCCATAAGGTGCCATTTCTATAATTGTCAATCCACGGTCACCTGTAAAGGCCTCGGTTTTTAAATTTTCCGTTCCCGGTGTTTTCTGAGCTGCCAATCTATTCTTAAGAATTTTATCTGGCACCCGTCCCATTCCCGATTCTTTAACCGCCATTTCTGCCAATAAATCTTCATTCTTTAAGACACCCTCTCTCATGGCATCAATTAGAGTCTGACGGTTTTCCAAGGTCAAAGTCATTATTTTTTTTTGTGCAATATATGCCGCTTCAACTGCCTGATCTACTGTACTAAAGGTTCCAAATTCTTCATTTGAGTAATTTGTTATAGCATAAATTTGATCCACGACAGCTTTGACCAAGCTTTCCATATCAATCTGATTTAGGGTCATATACATCACTCCTCCGGATTAACTAAGACTTTTTATAGCAGTTTCAGCGACTTCCATATCCTCTTCTACAGTACCTCCTGAGATACCTAATCCACCTATAAATTTCTCTTTTTCATACAAGGGATAGCCTCCTCCGAATATGACCATACGACCTTTATTGGTAGTCTCTATACCATAGAGGGGGTTTCCTGGTTGAGACAGTTCTCCAAGTTTATGAGTTGGCATTCTTACCGCGGCTGCCGTATATGCTTTATTGACAGAAATATCTATACTAGCAAGCAGTGAATTGTCCATTCGATGGAAAAGAACCAAATTCCCGTTTACATCAACAGCACTAATAACCATGGGTACATTTATTTTTTCCGCATGGTCTTCAGCAGCTTGAGCTAATTCCTTAGCCTTTTTCAATAATAAATTATCATAAAAAGTTGTCATGGTTCGCATAACCTCCAATGTTACTTTTTTAACAATATTTTCAAATTCATCTAAACGGGCCATTACGAACAAAAGATCAGAAAGACGATTTAAATACTTTGGTAGATGAGAATTTAGAGAAATTTCTTCTCCTAAAGATAAAATCCTTCTTTCAGCTCTCCTAACAATACTCCTAGCCAAATCAAATGCAGCAGCAGAGGAAGTTTCTCCTGAAAAAATAAAACCTTCTTGTTGGGGCTTGATTTCTTCAATTTCATCAATATACTTTTCTAGTTTTTTTACGTCTTCTTCAGTAGTCCTTACCACCAAAGAACTAATTTCCCCATCCCCTTGAGCAATTTCCGCCGCAACCTTTATTAGTTTTTGCTGTATTTCCCGGGTAATGGCTTTTAACTTTGTGACCTGGCAAAAACTATAAGCCAAACCTAGGGCGGAACTAGCTTCATCGATACTTCCATAAGTATCCACCTGCAAATTATCTTTTCGAACCCTTTTCCCACCTAAAAGACTGGTAATCCCTTGGTCCCCGGTTTTCGTGTATATCCTAGACAAGATAACATCCCCTCCTGTTCCAAAGAACATCTACAGACATCAAATTAACTCCTATCATCTACATCAAAGCTGTCAATGATGCCTACTACAGCAGCATCAGCCACACTGCCTGATTGGGCTGCATTACGGGCCGAACTTCCCATTGAAACTATGACAACCTCGCCAATTCCGGCTCCAATAGTATCTACTGCTATAATGGGACCACTGATTTTTTGCTCGGGAATTATTTGAATCGGTTTGACAATTAGCAGTTTAGAACCAACCAAGCTTTCATTTTTTTGCGTAGCAACTACATTACCAATAACTTTAGCCACAAACAATTGCTCTCACTCCCTTTCCCTGCCCTTACCTGTAAAATTAAACAAGGTCACCCTTTGTATATCTTAAGATCGCAAGACTTAACAATGTCTTGAGCTAAAGGTGTAAAGAAATAATTGGCAGGAACCTTTAAAAAACCCTGGCTAATTACTTCAGGGGTTATATCCTCCTGGGTAATAATTTTTTTCTTTTCATTTTTTACTATTTGTTTGGGCTCTTTAGATACCATACTTTCCCTGCACCCTTGTTCCAATTGTGTAATATCAACCAGCTTTATACCCAGAACTTCCAGCTTTCTCATGTAATCATTACCCATTCGAATCAATCCGGGATTATATTTATAATTTAGCAGTTTTTTTCTTTCTGGGTCCTGTAAATCCGCTGCATTTCTTGCTGATATAACAGGTATTCCAGTTGTTAAACAATAAAAAATTAGATTAGTAACCAGATTATCACATATTCCCATAGCTATTTTAGCCATGGTATTAAAGGTCATTACAGGTATAATTACTAACTGTGTTTTTTCCAGCAGTAAGCTGATATTTAAAGCCTGTTCGCCTTCTTTATAAATATTCTGAATATTTCTCTCGGTAAATATTTTATGATTTTTATAAATTCTAGCAGCACTGTTTGAAAGAACAAGATGACATTTGTTAAATTTGGAAATTGTATCTAATTGCCGTAAGCTTTGTACAAAACCTATACTTCCTCCAGTATATACAACCATTATTTCCGGTTTTTTAACCTCATTTTTCCCAATTCCTTCATCTTGGACCTTTTTTATAATTTCCCGCGTAATAACTTGAACTAAAAATTCCAAGTCCATGGCAGTCAGCTCCTTTCAGATTCTAAAAGCAGGACTGCAACATCGTTATTATTTACTCCTGCCGCATTAGCTTCATCAGTGTCAATATGCATTTCTAGCTGATACTCCGAACTTACGCGAGCCAAGACATTATCTAGGAGTAGACCTCTTTCTCCTTCTATTTTTACCGCCAATCGCTTCCCATCCTTAATTCCCAATTTTTCAGCATCAGCTGTATGAAAATGAATATGCCTTGCCGCAATTATTACTCCCTCATTTAATTTCAAGCAGCCTTCAGGGCCGATTATTATAATGCCAGCTGTATTATCTAAATCCCCTGAGTCCCTTACAGGAGGGTTAATACCCAGTTTAAAACCGTCTGTTTTTGATATTTCCACCTGAGTTTCTGATCTTACAGGACCTAAAACTCTTACTTTATTTAAACAACCGTTGGGCCCATGAAGAGAGACCGTCTCCTGGGCTGCAAACTGACCTGGTTGAAGTTCTTTGAATGGAGTAAGCTTATAACCTGCTCCAAACAACACTTCTAAATCTTGGCTGGAAATATGAATGTGTCTATTTGATACTCCTATGGGAATAATATTTTTAGAGCTGGCAGTGACGAGTTTTTCCATATTTTCCAGTCTCTTTATCACTTCACTTGTAATTATCTTGACTAATAATTGAGTATCCATATAGCCAGCCTCCTATCTTCGTTTACTTGTTAAGTTTAGAAAGAAGTTGTTCAATATCTGAATGGGGTCGTGGAATAATATGAACTGAGACAACTTCTCCAATTTTCCGTGCAGCACTTCCACCTGTATCAGTTGCAGCTTTTACTGCCCCTACATCTCCGCGAACCATTACGGTAACCAAACCGGAGCCGATTTTTTCATAGCCTACCAATGTTACATTAGCTGCTTTTACCATTGCATCAGCAGCTTCAATTGCAGCTACCAAACCTTTTGTTTCAACTAAACCTAATGCCTCACCTTTCATATTTATATCCATTCCTTTCGCTTCGCTCAAGGCACAAAACGTAATGAAACGTATTGGCTTTGAGCTATTTTTTTACTATTCTACAGTCATAGGGATAACAGTTAACTACAAATCACGCGGAGGTGAGTGGGCTGCTTCAACATTGGAGTGACCGCATTTTTATATGTGTAGATTGCCTTTCCAAGCACAAATAAGTGTGACGCAAGAGCACGCAGACTTATCTTTGTGTAAACATTACTCGTTTATTGCCAGGCAATCAGTCAATGCTGTCTATCCCTGTAATTTCTTGAAAGGAGTTTTCCCTATGGCTTTAAAAATTGTTTACCCAATTTGTTGTGGCATTGATGTCCACAAAACCTTTGTTGTTGCTTGCATAGCTTCTACCAACACGGGGGTTACCACCTACAAAGGCCATCGCTTTTCTACTTATACTAAAGGTCTGAAGGAGCTGTCACAGTGGCTTTGTAATAACAACTGCAAGGATGTTTGTATGGAATCTACCGGGAAGTACTGGATTCCCGTGTTTAATGTACTTGAAGATTCTTGTAACATCACTCTGGCACATCCCAAATATGTCAAAGCAATTCGTGGTAAGAAGACTGATAAAAAAGACGCTAAATGGATTGCCGATTTATTCAAGCACGACCTTATAACTGGAAGCTTTATGCCTCCTCTTGCTATCAGACAGCTTCGTGACCTTATGCGCTACCGCTTTAAACTGACTAATTTTATGTCAAGCGAGAAAAACCGTCTGCAAAACTCTTTAACCGTTTCCAATATTCAGCTTGGAAATGTTGTTTCTGATACCTTTGGCAAAAGTTCCATGAACATCATTAATAAGCTTTTGGAGAATCCTTTGGATAACAGTTTTGACATTGAGCCTCTTATTTACGGTTCTATGAAAGATAAACTCCCCGAACTGGAGCTTGCCATCGACGGGTTTATCACGCCTGAACAAGCTGAAAAACTTAAGGTAATCAAGCAACACTATGAAGATCTTAAGTCACGTAAAGCTGATCTTGAAAAAATTATTCTTTCGCTTTCCGCACCCTACGCTGAAGAAATTAATCTGATCTTAACTGTTCCGTCCTTTAAGAACATCTTTTCAGCCATTACTGTGGTCTCTGAAATAGGTGTTAACATGGACGTGTTCCCGACAGCTAAGCATCTTTGCTCCTGGGCAGGGCTTACACCTACGAATAACGAAAGTGCCGGAAAGAAAAAGTCAGTAAGGATTTCAAGAGCTGGCTGTTATATTAAGCCGCTTCTCGTACAGTGTGCCACCGCTGTAGTTAAAAGCGAAAAGCATCCTGAAATCCGCAACCGCTATTTGAGGCTTAAGCAACGTCGTGGTCATAAAAAAGCGATCATTGCTATTGCAAGAATGCTTCTTACCGCTATTTACAACATCCTAAAAAAGAAAGAATCGTATAATGCTGAGTTGTATAGAAAGTCAGATGTTCTTCCAGTAAACCGTGAAATCACGGTAGAACAAGCGATTATCTTGGCTAGAACTCAAGGTTATCGGATTCGCGCAGCTTCTTAATTTCTTGCAAATCCATACTTTTTAAATAAGTCATCAAATGATGGCTTATTTGCTATGCTCTTTTACTTAAAACGCAATTCTACCTAAACATTTCAGACTTTTACTTAAAACGCAATTCTACCTAAACATTTCAGACTTACACCTCCTATTATTTTTCTAAATTGATACAATTAACTTTTGGATCTCCTTTTTTTCTTGGACACAGCGGATCGCTGCAAAGATTACAACTTGCTTCATTTTCGCTTATTTCTTCGGATTCTTTTTTTATATCAGTAATATTTATTTTAGTAAGCGGTATTCCCTTCTCGGTAATAATATCTACTTTTTCATAAAAAACTGCCTTAATGCCGGAATTTGGCCTGGGAATAACATGGGTTGCCCAAACTTTACCCACCTTTTCACCCGCTTTTGCCCCTGAACTAACCGCAGCCATTATTGCACCAACATCACCCAGTAGTTTTACAACAACAAGTCCTCCACCATTAGTAAGTTCAATTCCAAGTAGTTTAACATCAGCAGATTTTATAGCAGCATCAGCAGCTTCAACAGCTACCGGTAAACCGATTGTTTCGATTAATCCCCAAGCATTGCTCAAAATTCCACCTCCTAATCTCCAGCTAACATTTCATGCAAATTTTTTTTAACTTGAGAGGTTATATATTCAATATCGGCTATAGTCTTTACTCCTTATTCCAGCTTCTGTTTTTCTTGACCAATCTGTCGAAATGGCATCCCCTTGATAAGTCTTGCAGCATTGGACCCAAGAATGCGCCATAAATCCTGATTCCCGTCAGAGTAGCTTATAAAGAATAATGGTTCTGTAAAAGGAAGACGAGCATAATGTACTGCTGCATCCCCATTTTTTCCTACGCCAATTCCAACCTGAAGGATTGATTCAGCTGCACTATTGCAGGCTAATATAACTGCGTCCCAATCTACAAATTTTCTTAATTCCCAAGGTACACCTTCCTCTTCAAGACCTGCCGTTATTTCTTTAATTATCTCTAGATTTTTGTCATCAACAACAGCAATACCAACATAGGGCTTAATAGATCTGATGTTCTCCATATTTTTCACCACTTATTATTTTCTAGATAGATAAAACTAGACCTGTAGCTACAGCATTTCTTGGTCCTTCCATACCTCTAACGTTACCTTGACCACAGACTATTCCATATCCGGCCAGGGCATTAGAAATCATTTCGGGTATTTCAAAATCCAGAGCAGATCCACCCACTAATACTACATATTGAATATATCTTATATTTCCCGTAAGAGATATTTGCTCTAATGCCCTGACAGCATTTATTACAAAAACTTTATGTTTAGCTTCTCTCCGAACAGCTCTGATTTTTTCCAAGGAATGCTTTGCCTGTATCGGGACCATATCATCCTGACCCTTTATGATGACTGTCCTAGCGAAAAATTGGGGAGGAAGACTTTTGTCAAAAAACTTAACTGTCCCATCCTCTAATCTAACATGAAAAAGGCTTTCGACTTTACCTAGAGGGTACTTCTTTATTTCCTCGGCTAGGTGTAAATTTTCTAGACCTAATTCAGTGTTAATGAGCATTGTTACCATATCTCCTGCTCCTGCTAAATGAACAGAGCTGGTTTTGTTATTGTTCGTGATAATAGCTGCATCACTGGACCCTCCACCCAGATCCAGTATCGCCAATGGTTTAGCTGTTCCCGGTGTTGTTAGTGCCCCCAATAATGCCATATTTGCTTCCACTCCGGCAATAACAGTTTCTATACCCAATTCCTTTGCTAATTTTTCGGCAATTTGTTCCATTGGTAAACGATTTGTTTTGACCATTGCTGCTAAGCCAACAGCATTCTCCAGTGAAAATTCTCCGGCCAAACCTCCAGTTACTTTTTGAGGAACAATTGTATCTACAGCAAGAATATCTTGTATTTTCATTTGGCCCCTAGGCTGATTGGTCAGATTACTCATAACATTGCGAACCTTTTCAATCATTCCACCTACATTTGAACCGGATTCACCATGTACATCATTGAGAGGAGTGATTTTTTTAACGATACTCATAATAACTTCACTCCCCTCTTCAATATCAACGGTTTCCTTTTGTCTTAAACCTTCAATTATTAGTGATCCGGCGGGAATTGTTCTTTCCTTTACGTCACCTTGCGGAGTACGAATGACAACTGCTGACCTATTACCTATTAAAGCACGGGAAATAGGTACAATCTTCTTAGTTTCTTCAGGCTTTAATGCAAATACTGTTGCTATACCATAAGGATTAGATAACGCTTTGATTGTCTGTCCTGACTCTGCAACCTCAACGGCGGCAAGCATGCCTAATGGAACCTGATCAATATACGCAACTTCATCAATGATGGGTATCTTCTTTTTTAATCTATTACCAATTAATACGGCATCATCCTTTTTAACTATTGCCCCCTGAATATCAATTCCTTTCTCAGTGGCTCTATTAATTAAATTGGCTGCTTCTTCGTAGTCTACCGTATGGGGCACTACACAGATAACACTCTCTAAACTTTCCAGTTCAGGCAAACCCGTGATATGTGTAGTAACTCCTTTGCCCAGTCCTAACCCGCCTGGTGTAGCTGGATTATGTCCAATCATTGACGACTCCGTAATAATTGTTTCTGTAATAGTTTCCATGGCCACATCACCAATAACAGGTGCTGCTTCATTAAGGCGGATTAACCCGATATCCTTAATTGAAATTTGTGCATTATTGGAAGCAGCCTCTATTGCTTGAATTATGCCTGGTATATTATCTAAAGTTCCTTTTATTCCAGTTGTTTTATAAATCGAACTGCTCAGATATACTATTTCACTATTTTTTTTTATTTCAGCTAAGCAGACTTCTGTGGTGGAATTCCCAATATCCACACCGGCTATTATTGTCATTTAACTCACCTTACTCTGTACGTAATCTATTGCGTCTTTCATAAACACCTGCAGCTTCCTTAATAAAATCCGCAGTGATTTTTGCATTGTAGTTACCTTCCAACTCCTGGGCAATTTTCAATAACTCTTGCTTTGTTGAACGATATGGCCGCAGAGCATTATAAATTTCCAGGATACGCTGGTCGGGTATAGCAGTTAATTCAGAAGCCCTCCTTAAATTATTAGCAAACTGTGTTCTCCCCACTTTCTGGGCAATTTCAGCCTGCATTCTGAGAGTATCGGGAGTAATTCTAAGGTCTTCAGCCTTAATAACTCCATCTACAACATTTTCCAGAGTTATCTCATTTAAAGATTTACCGGTTGGCGTTTTAACTAATTCAGGCCGCTTTGTTGCCAGAGGATAGTCTTTATTAGGATCAAGTGATCCATAGCCGTCTTTATCTATACTTTTTTTACTTACCTCCTGTGAATCCTGTTCTAGAATACCTTTTAATACTTGACGCACGACATCCTCAATCATATTTTGCTGTATCATTCCTTCACCTCCACTTACTTAAATTCAACAGCTAATTCTATAGTTTTTCCTCTGGGAACTACATGTTTAGTTTCTTGGATATGCAGTACCGCAGCTTTAGCCTGATACTTTGGCCTAGCCATTTGGTCGTTTTTAACAGGAACAGGATTCGGGGAATCTCCTTTTGCATATTGAGCAGCGTTTTTCCCAATTGCCCGGAATGTTTCTAAATCCAGTAACGGTGCCTGGGGAAATAATTCCAGATTAGAAAGTGGTGCTAAATCTTTTTGGTGAATAACCGTAGTTCCTTTAGATTGTATTCCTATAGCTATTCCAGAGCCTGAAAGTTTGGCGCCTTCATAGGCAATGAATGCAACATCTGAAGTTTTAAATACTTTTATGACCCTTGCCCTAAGCCCTTCTTCCTCAATCCCTGCTATTATTTCCCGTAATACCTGGGCATGAGGAATGTTTGTTATTGTTTTAGTTTGATATTTACCAAAAGCCGGTGCCAAGGCTATTACAACTTCGTCAGTCTTGTTGCTTCTTGTCGTAGGTCCAATCTCATTAAATATCAATTCTTTGCCTTCCCTCTTTAGCAGCGAAGGGTATCCTAAAGCGGTTTTATTTTCGTTTATATTTTCAGCACTATTTTTCATGCCTGCAATAACCTGTAATACTACTTCTCTAATTAATTGTTCATTCATTTGCATAATTTACACCCCTTTACCAAAATATATTAGTCAAATTGGTCGGGTCTCAAAGCCGCACCGATGTTTTTGATTTTTTCCCATCTCTCTTTGCTAAGACGATAACCCGTTCCAGGACCAGCGTAATCGTTTTTATCATTAACAGCACTAATGACATTAAAAGAAGCATCAAGTATAGCAGAAGTATGAAGATAATCACCTGATACCCTTTGCTTCAACATTCCCAAAACATTGTTAGCAACATCGGTAAATCCATGTTTGGAAAGGGCTTTTATAATATCAACTCCTGTAATTCCTCTCTTCATCATGTCTTCAGCAGCCTTAAGATCTTCAACCACATTGCGTTTTGGCATATCCTTACTTCCATGGGCATATGTAGCGGCCTCAACTTCTTCATCGGAAATTGTAGGAAAACCAAAATCTTTAAATACTGCTTGTAGTGCTCTTGCAGCTTTATTTCGAATAGAAATTACTTCTTCTTCAGTTACAGGGAGAATTCCACCATCTACCATGAGATCTCTTTGCAGTGCTAAATAGTCATCATAATCATCACAGTCAAAATTAGAACCGGCAAACATGTTATCATAGTTGGGTACTGCACTATAACCGGAGAAAATAAAATCTGTTCCAGGTAAAAGTTGCATCATCGTACGAGCAGTACGGCGAATATCAGAATGGGAGAAAGTCTGGTCATTTCCGGAAGCTACTTCTAAATCACACATTGTTGTAACCACGTTTTCGGCTAATACAGCACGGATTCCCGATGGAACTGCACCAGGTACTCCAATACAACTGATCGATCCATTTTGTAAGCCCTGTACACCAGCCGCTTTAGAAACTAAAATACAGCGAATTTCCAGATACAGCATAGACTTGCCTTCTGCATAACCCATTTGCACCTCTGAACCTGTACCAGAAGTAAAACGCATTTTTAAGCCCCTCGATGCATAAGCCGAGGCCAGAAAACCTTTTGACCAGGGTGTATCATCACCATCTACAAAGACCTGTTCTGTACCATATACGGAAATGGTTTCCGCATATGCTGTTATTCCTCTCATACCTAAAAGGAGCTCTGTTGCTTCCTCGAGGGCACACTGGATAAGTACTCCACCCCGTCCAACCTGCCCCCCAACCTGTAAAGAAAGTGCGTTAAAAGGTGCATAGCGAACTATACCTACGGTAGTTTCCATTTCATCAAAACCCCGGTAAGAAGCTTCCGCTGCATCTGCTGCTATAAGAACAGGGTTATCGGCAACATTAGTAACATGACACTGATTGGAAGGTGTTTTTCTCGCTCTCATCTTTTGTAAAGCCATCATCATCTCTAAAACATTCATTTTATTCATAATTGAACCTAGTTTAGCAGGTGTCATTCCTTTTACTAAGTTAATTATTTTTTCTCGTGAACAATTTATATCACATAACATTTTTGCAAACTCAATATCATCAATGGCCATTGCTTGTTCAGCAATACCAGTATCAATTGCATAATCGGCAATAAACTGGTCAATCATATCGAATTGTTCCCTGAGTTTACCATCCAGTTCTACTACAATTCCATTGACAATTTTAATACTTGGTAGAGGATCATTGGGGCTTCCCATAGCAATTAGTCCTTCTTCAGGCCATTCTTGCACAAATCCGTCCTGATTTACGCTCCTTTGGGCCAATACTTCAAATCGTTTAGACCTTTTCATTTAATCCCTCCTTATCTATATCTGCTATTAAATATAGGGAACAGTTAAGGATTCAGCAGGTGCAGCCATCGTATTAATTAATCTTAGACCGATTTCACGAGCCGCAATAACTGCCTGGCGAACTGCTCCTGAATCACCGGTAATAGCTATTATTACCTCATTACTAAAGCTAGTCCCTGAAGCTGGGCTCGAATAAGCTAAGACTTCAACGCTGGCAGTTTTAACAGCAGTATCAGCCATAATTACTCCAATTGCGGCAGGTGCTCCGACAATTAAACCAAAGGCCTTACCCAAGGGAGCATTAAAAGCTTTTTCAATGGCATAACTAGCCCTAGCAGTGTATTGTAATTCTAAATGTCCGGCATCATTTGCATATACATCGCCAAAGGTTCTTTCCAATTCTTTAAGAACTACTTCCACAGCCCGTCTTACATCGGAAACCTCCTCTGCTCCAAAAATAATCAAGCAGCCGTGTCCTGCGCCACCTTTAGTATCCCTGGCCAGCTCAATGGCAATAATTTCAGTATTGGTAGCTTTCACTGCCTCATCTGCGGCTAAAATTTGTGGTCCAGCCCCTGTTCGGGCACCGATAATACCAATAGAACGATATTTTTTATCAATATTCATTTTCTCATGAAGAGCAGGATCTACATTTGCAATAACCAGACCAATTGTATCTCCGATTGTCGTTCCTACGAACTCTGTAAGACCACAAGCTTTATTAACAGGAGCTTTTACCTTTACTTCTTCTTTCGAGGATTCAGAGCGTTTCATTATTTCTTGGACAACTTTATCCACTATTTGATCAACCTGCATAATTCACACCCCCCAAAAATTATTGACCCAAACTTGGTAATATTTTCTCAACATCACCATGAGGTCTTGGAATAACATGAACAGATACAACTTCCCCAACCTTTTGTGCTGCTGCAGCACCTGAATCAGTTGCAGCTTTAACTGCTCCTACATCACCTCTAACCATAACTGTGACCAATCCAGAACCGATTTTTTGGTAACCAATTAATGTCACGTTAGCTGCTTTAACCATTGCATCAGCAGCTTCTATTGCTCCCACCAAACCTCTAGTTTCAACCATTCCTAATGCTTCTGCACTCATCTACTCTTCCTCCTTAAATATCTAAATTTTTTATTTAATAGAATTGTGGGTAGAAAAAATCTACCCACCACATTTTATGCACTTTGAGACTTATCACTTTTACCGGCAAACATACCAGGAATTTCTGCAGAAATATAACCAAGAATTAAACCTATAAATAAGGGTATAACAGCTTTTATGGGATCGCCAACGCCAAAATAAGTAGCACAGGCAGCAAAAGCTGCAGGGGCGGTAGCAAATAAAGGTATGTTAATCATAAATGTCATTATAAAAGCGATTATACCAACCAGTACTGCCAGTGTTGCCGACCCACCACCCATAGCGGTAAGTACCTTGATAGAAATAAAACCTAATATTACACCGGAAAACATTGGTGGAATATTCTTGGTTAATGATTCCTTATTAGCTCCGGCGAAAAAGAACATTGCCCATCCTACAAAAGCTGGCCAGGTTAATATACCAAATTCCGCCGATACAAAAGTCCATATTGCAGCAAGAATACCAATTGATAGTGATAAAGGCATAAGTTGCATTTTATTTCCCCCTTACATTCCCTAATGCTTTACGTCCTAAAGCATCAGCGGCTATTATTGCGGCATAAACCTTATCCGCATTAACAGGGAATGGTTCATTATGAATAGTTTCCCCGGAAGCAACTGAAGCTTCGGCGACCTTGCGAATTTCTTTTTCCTTTATTTCTTTAATACCAATTTCTTCTAAAGTAACCGGCAATCCAACATCTATGCAGAAATTAATTACCTCCGCAATCTGTTCTTTTGAACGTTCCTCCATTACTAATTGCACCAGTGTACCAAAGGCCACTTTTTCACCATGATACGCCTGATGGGTTTCCTCAAGAACGGTTAATCCATTGTGAACTGCATGAGCTCCTGCCAATCCAGAACTTTCAAAACCTAAACCACTCAACAAAGTATTAGCTTCCACAATTTTTTCAACTGCAGGAGTACAAACGTTATTTTCAACAGCCAATTTAGCATGCAACCCATATTCTATAAGAATTTCATAACATAATTTAGCTAAAGATAAAGCAGCTGCTGTGGAATTTCCACCTGGTATATTACTGGCAAAGGCTTTAGCACAAGCATCTGCCTCAAACCAGGTTGCTAATGCATCTCCCATTCCTGAAACTAATAACCTTACCGGTGCTTTAGCTACTATTTCCGTATCAACAAGTACTAGATCAGGGTTTTTAGGTAAAACTAAATATTCTTCAAAAACTCCCTCTACAGTGTATAACACAGATAATGCACTACAGGGCGCATCCGTTGCTGCAATAGTTGGAACTATTACAACAGGTCTTTTCATATAATGGGCTACAGCTTTTGCTGTATCTAACGCTTTTCCTCCACCTACACCAACTATGAAATCAGTACCGTTTTCTTCTGCAGTTTTTTGTAGACGTTGAACTTCTTGCTTACTGCATTCCCCATTAAATCCTTCTAAAATAAAATCAATTTCGTTTTCAGCAAAGCTTTTTTCCAAGGCTTCTCTACAGCTTTCCAAACCTCTAGTTCCTCCAGTAACAAGTGCTTTCCTGCCTAGAATAGATGCATGCTTTCCAATTTGTTCTAAAGCTCCATTACCCTGTACGTAACGGCTTGGGGCAATCATTATCTTATTCATTAAATACTCCTCCTACAAAATAATTTTTTAAGGATATTCCTCTTTTCACACCTCCTTACTTTGAGAAGAAAATGATAGAACATATTAATATTAATAAAGCTTGTATATTATTTTGACAGATCCGGGAAAAGGCCTTTGCATTTTGTTGCTCATTATCTGTAAAAAGTTGCAATATATAAAATATTTTGAATTATTACATTTTTAAATTTAAAAAAAGACAGCCTATTTAAGGCTGCCTCTTATCCGCCATTCTCCAGGAGTATATCCCACATATTTTTTGAAAACTTTAGAAAAATAGTTGACGTTATTAAAACCCACCTTATCAGAAATCAATAGAATATTATAATCAGTTTCTAATAATAGATTTTTGCTTTTTTCCATGCGCAAATAATTAATATAATCCTTTAAGTTTTTTCCTGTTGCATTTTTAAATTGCCTACTTAAATAAAAAGGACTTAAATGAACGAGTCTTGCTAAGTCATTCAGATTTAAATCTTTATCAAGATTTTCTTTAATATGTTTTAAGATCATTTTCATAAGCTCTTTATTATAAAGTGATTTGATTTGCTTAAATTCAAGAAAAATTTCATCAACTATTTTTAATATTTGTTTTTCTAAATCGGAAAAAGATTCCATGTTAATGAGCTGTGCAACTTGTTGTAAGATAACTTTTTTTCTTTTTTCTAAGTACAGCCCCTCATCTATATCCTGCAAGAATAATTCAAGAAAAAAAAACTTCGCATTTGTAAGGTTATTGCCTTTTGCACTATCCAATAATTTTTTAATACTTTTTATTACCTCTAGTTTACCTTTCTCTTGAAAGGCTTTTGAAATTACTTTCTTTTGATAAATACTAAATAATTCTTCTTTTTCCCGGGTTATATTGGAAATGTGAATTAACTGGTTTTTGCCAGATGCTTTAAAGTACCTAAGAGATTTCTGCGCTTCTGCATAAGATTGGGGTATATTTAGAATAGAAGGATAAAAATTTCCTATACCTACAGAAATATAAATATTAAGATTTGTGGTCAACGTGTCAATTATGTGTCTTCCAATAAAAATATCCTTTTCAATTAAATCAACCTCAATGTTAGAATGTCCATATAAGATAATAATTTTTTCATTATCAATAGTAGATACTAAACCACTCTTACCTATTATTTTTTCAAGCAATTCTAAAATTTGGTATCTAATATACTGCAATTTTATTTCTGATAAATTGTGGTCTGCTTCAGTTTCTTCAAAGGAAGCTACAAAAACAGTTGATGAAACTACTGATACACCTAGAAATTTACTCTTTTTCGTAATTTCATCTAACTTATTAATTTTACCAGAGACAAGATCTTGTATAAAACTATTTTTAATAATCGGCATATACCTGATAAGTTGTTCCTTCAGCTTTCTCTCTTCATTTCTTTTACGTTTTTCTAAAATTAGCTCTTTTAAAATTTTCTTTAGAGCTTTTAATAATTCCTCAGGTCTTATGGGTTTTAGCATATAATCAAAAGCACCCAACTTCACTGCTTCTTGAGCATAATCAAAAAAATCAAAAGCTGTTAAAAATATTATTTTAATATTTGGCAAGATCTTTTTAATTTCTTTACCTGCATCTAAACCGGATTTGCCTGGCATTTTAATGTCCATTATTATTATGTTCGGCTTAATCTTCTTAGCTAATTCTATTGCTTCATCACCATTTTCAGCTTCATATACAGAATTAATTAATGACTTTAATTCATAAATATTTTTCTTTAAAGAACTTCTTACTAATTCCTCATCTTCTACAATTAATATTTTATACATTATTTTCCTCCACTTTATTCTATAAATGGTATCATTAATCTTACCCGGGTACCATAATTTATTCTACTTTCAATTTGCAGACCATATTTCTCACCAAAATGGTATTGTATTCTCCGGTGAACATTATAAATACCCAGGCCAGTAACGTGTCCACCTTGATTGCTGTATTTTTCTGAAAAAATCTGATTAATTAAGGACCTAGACATTCCAAGTCCTGTATCTGTGATTTCTATTTCCACATCATTGTTATTATTTAAAATTGCTGTTATTCTTAAAACCCCTCCAACTTTGTTAGGCTCGATACCATGAACAATGGCATTTTCAACTATGGGCTGTAAGGTCATAGCAGGTAGCTTTGTCTTCATAATTTTTTCATCGAGATCAAAAAAAACGCTTATTCGATCTCGAAAACGTGTCTCCTGAATAAGTAAATATTTTTTTACATAATTAATTTCTTCTTCTAAATTCATTATTTTATCAATACTTTTTAAGCTATTCCGTAAAAGTTCAGATAAAGCATGGGCAACCTCTTGAGTTTTAGGAGCTTCTTCTAAATTCGCCAAGCTAACAATTATATTGAGACTATTAAATAAAAAGTGAGGATTAATTTGTGATTTTAGAGCTTTGTATTCAGTTTCCCTAAGTATTTTTTCCAATTCTACTTTTGCTTTCATTTCTGACATCAGTTGTTGTTGTACTATATTAACTATCCCCATTTTTACTATATAATTTGTAATCAACATTAATAGTTCGGCAAAAGACTTTACTTTATTTTCATTTATAATTTCAATTTCTGAATAGTTCTCTATTAATATATCCATTTCCAGACCAAGTTCAGAATTTCTTTTTATTATTTCCTGAGGATTAATTGTGTTCTGGGAAAGTCGAACTTGTCCACATAAAAAAACACCCATGTATTGATTATTTACTATAATTGGGAAGGCTAAATCAGTTAATCCTGCGTGACAAGTATACGCAAATGTTGTACCTTTGCGAAAAGCTTCCTTTCCTGCTTTTGCGTCGGATTCAACACAACGTTTAAAGCCTAATTCAGAAGAGCGAATATATTTGCAAAACTTACTAAAGTTACATGGTACTGTTACTGGTTTACCTTCAGAATTGGTTATAACTGAGGCCAATCCTGTTGCTTCAGCAAATTTATCCTGTATTTCCTGTAATATATTAATGTCAATAATCTCTTCTAAAAGCAAGACTACACTATTCATAAACTCCCCCCTTTTTTTCAATCCGAATAATATATTGTTGTAGTTATTATAATATATTTTCTAAATATTTGAAATAATTTAAACATTTTTTCTTCCAAAAAATAACAATAATATAAAAAACAAGAGGTAAATTTCATCCGAATGGGATATGGAATTGATGACTTAGCACTGTCTGGAGCAATTTTTTCTTTATTTCTTCTAAATACATTGTGGTTTTATATTTTTTATACCAAAAAAGACCCTTTGGATTTAGGTTTTCCTAATCAAGGGGCCTTTTTTATTATAGCAAGTTTTGTAAAATGAATCTCTATTTATCAAGCTTCATTGCAGCTTCAATAGCCTTTTGATTTAGGGGCAATAAATCATGGCGATGGGGTGGTAATATTTCTTTTAAGCTTGCCATTATTGAATCCACTTTAACACAATTAGTTGCAGCAACTAGAGCTCCTAAAAGAACCATATTAATAATGCGCTCATTGCCTAACTCTTTGGCAATATCTGAAGCCGGGACTTTGATAACCTTCACATTTTCTCTTATTTCTTCCCGTGTAATTAAAGAGGAATTAAGAATAATTATCCCATTCTCTTTAACAGAGGCTTCAAATTTATCAAAAGAAGGCGTATTCATTGCTACTAATACAGTAGGTTTGCTCACTACAGGAGCATCTATTTCTTCGTCAGAAAGAATTACTGAACAGTTTGCTGTGCCCCCACGCATTTCAGAACCATAGGAGGGTATAAACATAACTTGCTTTTTTTCTTTCATGCCGGCATAAGCAAGAATCTTACCCATCAGCATAACCCCTTGCCCGCCAAATCCTGCTAAAAGAAGCTCATGCATGCTATTTAACCTCCTTTTCGTCCTTAATTACCCCAACGGGATAATAGGTCTCTAAATTCTCTTCCATCCATTTAATGGATTCCAATGGTTCCATTCCCCAGTTAGTAGGACAAGTTGATAATATTTCGACTACACTAAAGCCTTTGCCAGTCATTTGTAATTCAAAGGACTTTCTTATAGCCTTTTTAGTCTTATTAATCGTTGCAACACTACTTATCTTGGTTCTTTCAGCATATACACAGCCATCCTGTAAAGCCAGCATTTCTGTCATTTTAATGGGATAACCAGTTAAAGCAGTATTTCGTCCGTAAGGTGAGGTTGTTGCCTTCATCTCCGGCAGAGTAGTAGGTGCCATTTGACCACCGGTCATACCATAAATTCCATTATTGACAAAGATTACACTAATTTTTTCACCCCGTACAGCGGAATGGATTATTTCCGCGGTACCAATGGCTGCTAAATCTCCATCACCTTGATAGGTAAATACTAAGCAATCAGGATGAACCCGCTTAACCCCGGTGGCTGTGGCCGGAGCCCTGCCATGGGCACTAGCTACCACATCAAAATTAAAATAATCATAACAAAAACAAGAGCAACCCACCGAAGCTATGCCCACTGTTTTAGAGGCAATTTCCATTTCCTCAATAACTTCAGCTACCAAGCGGTGAATAATACCATGGGTGCATCCAGGACAATAATGCCAGGGTACATCCACAAGGGTTTTTGGAAAAGAAGATACTTTATTCACCTATTTCGCCTCCTTTACAAGCTCTTTAATTTTAGCTAATAATTCCTCAGGTAAGGGGATAACTCCACCTAGCCGACCATAATGATAAACAGGCCGTTCATTTCCGATAGCCAATCTTACATCATCAATCATTTGTCCGGTACACATTTCAAAAGAAAGGAAAAATTTTGTTTGTGGAATAATCCTTTGAAATGGTTCAGCCGGAAATGGCCAAACACTAATAGGCCGTATGAGTCCAACCTTGATACCTTCAGCCCGAGCCATTTTGATAGCAGCTTTGGCAATTCTAGCAGCAGAGCCATAGGAAGCGATAACATATTCAGCATCCTCTGTTAGATATGAATCCCAACGGACTTCATTTTTCTTAATTTGTGCATACCTCTCATGGAGACGGATATTTACTTGTTCTAACTCGTAAACCTTGGGATATGAGGAACTTACTATATTTCTCGGTCGATTTTCATTTTTACCTACCGCCCAGGCTTTTTCCGGTAATTGCATGTTTGCTTCTGGAAGTTCAACAGGTTCCATAATTTGAGCCAAGATGCCGTCACCAAGTATCATTACGGGATTACGGTATTTATCAGCAAGATCAAAAGCCTGATAAGTTAAATTAACAGCTTCCTGTACAGTAGCAGGAGCTAGTACAAGTAACCGATAATCACCATGGCCCCCACCCCTAGTTGCCTGCCAATAATCGGGTTGAGCACCTTGGATCGCACCCAAACCAGGGCCTCCACGCATAATATTGACTATAACACACGGTGCTTCCGCACCAGCCATATAGGAAATTCCTTCTTGCTTAAGACTAATCCCAGGGCTTGATGACGAAGTCATTACTCTAGCACCGGCAGCAGCTCCCCCTAGCACCATATATATTGCAGAAATTTCACTTTCCGCTTGTAAAAAGGTTCCCCCTACTTTCGGTAAGTGCTTTGCTAAATATTCAGGAATTTCATTCTGTGGTGTTATAGGATAGCCAAAGAAATAGCGGCATCCACTCAAAATTGCAGCCTCAGCAATTGCTTCGCTGCCCTTCATTAAAATCTTATTAGTCAATTTAATTCCTCCTTTTCCAGCTTTTATCTATAAACCTCTATACAAATATCTGGACAAAATGCATAACAAAATCCACAGCCTGTGCATGCTTCTTCATCAGTTAAGGTAGCAGGATTATAGCCTTTGCTATTTACATAGGATGCTAATGCAATTATTTTTTTTGGACAAGCATTAACACATAACGTACAGCCCTTACAGCGTTCTTCCCTTATTTTGATTAGACCCATTTGCTAAACCTCCTTAGATAATTTTGATATAAAAGCAAATATATGTTAATCATAGGATACTTTTTCTGTGAAATCCCCTACTTTACCTGCTTGATGAATAAAAAATAAATGAAATATTCACTGTATTGAAGCTTTAAATAAATAATCAAAAGGGATCAAAAACATGAGTACCATGAAACCATCTAAAACAAGAATGTTGTCGAATTTCCGTGAAACCTTTATAATGTAGATACTTTAATCTTTTGGGGTATGTAATGAGCATTGCATTGGTAACTGATAGTGCCGCTGATCTACCAAAAGAATATACAAAAAAACACAAAATTGAGATTGTCCTTTAACTATCCAAATTGGCGAAGAGGATTTTATTGATGGAGTAACGATAGATAATAAATTATTCTATGAAAAAATGGCTTACTCCCAAAGCCTGCCGAAAACATCCTTGCCTTCACCTCAAAAATTTAAAGAAGTTTTTCAAAGGATTGGCTCGGACAAGCAAATTTTTTGCATTACGATCTCATCGGCTACTAGTGGAACATATCAGAGTGCCATGCTTGCCAAAGAAAGTCTGCCTGACTATCAGATTGAGGTAATTGATTCTTTATCTATTAGCATGGGCACAGGATTACAGGTTATGAAGGCGCAGGAATTAATTGAACACGGTCTTACTTTTGCAGAATTAATAAATGAGTTATTAGCTTATCGACATACTATGAATATTTTTATAGCTATTGATAAATTAGACAATGTTATCAAAGGTGGTAGGATCTCTAATTGGCAGGGAACTATTGCAAATATCTTAAATATTAAATCTATTCTTAATATTTTTCCTGATGGCACTTTAAATGTAGTTGATAATGTTAGGGGCAGAAAACGTCAGCTTGAAAGGGTTCTGGAGCTTTTTGCACAAACTCACAAAGATCTTACTAACTCTAAATTTGTAATTCTCCATGCCAAAGCACCCATAGATGAAATTAACCTTTTAGAGAGTGAAATACGGGAGCTATTCAATCCTCAAGAAATTATCATTGGCGAACTAGGACCCGTGATGGCAACCCATGGCGGATTTGGCTCTATAGGTTTTGCATTTTAAGCATAGTATCAAAAGGCCTCCCATCTGGGAGGCCTTAACTTAGCAATTCGCTATTTTATAAGCTTGTCCAATCACCATGGCAAATAATTACTCAGGTGCTTCAATGATTTAGGTTGTATTATTTCTAAAGGATGTCGCATTATTATGCCTCCTTAAGCTGTTCTTTAATATTATATACCTCAAAGAGAAAGGTCATTTAAACATCCATTATTATACTTAGCCAGATAACCTCTGCTCATGGCTTATCTATACACACTAACCAATAACTTCTCGCAAAAATGCATACCTGTCAAAGTCACGGATAAAAAATAAAGAAATAATAGGGAACCTTTCCTTCTCCTTTTTCACCTATTCAATATAAATAATAGCAATAATAAGGCCGCCTGTTAAAATAAAACCTCAGGGATCGTCCCCGTGGTTACGCTTCGCTAAATTCTTCCATATAAAAGGGGACTTGCAAATTGCAAGCCCCCTTTTAAGCAACCATCCCTATAGTCTTACCAAACAACCTAACACCTTTGATTTGGAATTATACGGAATTGCTACCTTCATCATCTTAATGCTTTTAACCTACTTTCTAACTGAGAACACTTTACTACCGGATGGAACTGTATAACTAAAAACATACAGACTTGCAATAATCTTGATAAAAAACACTTTCTTTTCAACTATCTGGGTAAACAAAAAACACTATCCATAAGACTGGCAAAACACTTGCAAACAACCTTGAACATAAACGGTCTCGCATTGTATTTGATCCTTAGTCACTATATAGGGATGGTGCTTAAATAAATAATACCACAAAAATTTACCCTTTGCAAGTAAACACATCCATTTAATAAATTGGTAAATAGTAAGTAAAATGCTATTTAAGAAATTCTTTAAGTAGTTTTGAGGCAGTAGCTAAGAAATGCTTGCATTTAATCATAGCTTCTTTATCTTCATGGAGTTTGTTTCTTCCTTCCATAGTTGTGAGATCATAGGAAATGAGTTCTCTACAGTTTACGGAACCTATTTCTTTGGAGAAATCCTCTTGTAAAGCCAAGGATTTACCCCTAATTTTAGCGTATAATTCTGTTTCCTGGGTATTCTGCCTGTTAAAATGTACCCCCATTGCCATAATCGCCCCAGAAACAGCCCCACAGGTAAATCCCCTACCACCTATCCCGCCTCCAAATCCTGAAGCTGCAGAACTTAGTGCTATATCTTTACCATAGCAATCTAAATAGGCTCTCAGCATTGATTCAGAGCAATTGAAGCCCTCCTCAAAATAAGCACATGCCTTTTCAGCCAATAATTTTTCCAATGTAATCAACTCCTAAGTATTTTCTAATTATATTCCCATAGTCGTACTTATTATCCCACCACTAACTGATTAGTCTTTTTCAAACACTTAGCAGGATAGCACGCTTAAACAACATAAGATCAACTTCCTATATGCAGTCTGCTACTGCCATCATACGCCATGCTGCATTTATCCCCAAAACATACGTTCCTGCAGTATCTAGAAACATAGAAATTGTACTGTCAAAAAGAATATTGCCCTTTGGAGGAAACTCGTCGTCCCCTTCCCAAATCAGAAAGGCTAAGGGTATTTTGGGGAAAGCTTTGATAACTCCACCATAGTCACCCAACCTTGCTTCACTACCACCCATCTCCTTTAAAACAGTGAGAAATAAGTCCTTTTTGCCACTAAAGGTCTTTACCCAAGGATTGATTGCATCATTAATGAATGGTCCATGGTGATGCGACCCTTCAGGAAGCTGTAAAAAATTACTCCACTGCCCTCTAGGTGATATACCGCTAGCCTGTGTAAGATACATTAGAATTAAGGTTTGGTCACTAACTAGAATAGTGTTGCCTGAATAATCAACCCTAGCCGACACATTAAGTATATTATCGCACTCGACAAAGCTAATCTGACCGTCAGGAAATGTTATGTAATAATCTTTGTTCAAATATTTTAACATAAATAATCCAACTTGCTCTCTAGAACTGAGAGTTGCATCGGATTTAGAAATTGTTTGGTATTTGGCTCCACTGCAATCAGCCATCCGCATTGGGTTCCCCTTCCCAAACTCTTCCCTTATTTTCGCAAGGGCACTAAGATAATTATTTTCACTCATAAGTCAGCCACCTTTAACTTCATCCATAGCTCTACTAATATTTTCTATAATTTTTACAATATTCCTCCATCTTTATACACATTGTTTATTTATGTATAAAAAAAGTAAGACCCCTGAGGGTCTAATGCGTAAAAATTATCATTTCACATAGTGTTGCAGTTCCTAAAACACGGATGGCTTTTCTTTCCACAGTCGCTGGGCCGCTGTTTCACTAATCTGTGCAAGAAAACGGAAATGAGATACAGCATCTGAGCTGCCTCATAGGAGATAGGCTTGATATCTATGCTCAGACGCCCCCTTAATATATAGTTAGTTGACTCCAATTTCCAGGCAAGTCAAGTACCGTCCCCATCTCGCATGTTAAGTGCTTTAAACATTATTTTCCTTTTGTTTAAAATAAAGACATTTTGTTCCAGAAGATCTTAAAACAAGAGTGGAAGGGTTCTGTGCTGTTTTAAAACCATGAGCTTTGCATCCCCTTGGGAACTTTTTTTCCCAGGTAATATAAAAAAATTGACATTTTAAACAGTTGACCCTGTTATTCATAATATCCCCTCGTTCATATGATCATTATCACCTTAAGTGCAGTTTGGCCACAATAAAAAAACAGTTGCGGGTCAGGCTCACATCACAGCCAAGACCCTTAACAACATCCGCTGCTACTACTGCTACCAGAACAATCACAGCTAGGTTCGGTTCCCCTCAGCCAACCCATAATAATTGCATATGCACAACCAACACCGGGTTTTACTTCTATTGCATTAAACAGACAGTTCTTTGCACATGCGCCGCATTCTATGCAACCGTCTTTATCGATAATTTCGGATTTTCCATTCTTTAAGTCAAATACCTTATGGGGACAAACCTGAATACATCTTCCACAACCAGTACATTTGTCCGCCTTAAGTATTAGCGTAGTAACATTCTTCAAATATTTATGGTTCATAGTATCCCTCCTAAAGCTTTATAAAGCTATTAACAAAAATCAGGATTATCCCCATGCTTATAGAGATTACAATTGCCGGTACCGCTATCTTCATTTCTTTTAATACGCCAGACAATGAAGTATAAGTTGAGGCCCCTGTAAAGTTCATTGCACAAAAGGCAGATATTGAAGGTAAAATCAATAAATATCCTATTGCCCTCATCGAAGTATACAAAGGGGCTTCCGGCCATCCATTTAGTATATTTACAGCAATCGCCCAAGGTAAACCCAAGAGCCATCCCTTCCAGGCAAAAGCTCTTCCCGGAATCAATGGCAACAAAACCGGTGTTATAACACAACCTATGATTAGTGCACCTGCATATGCATAGAAATCAGTGAACCCAAAAGGACCAATACCAACGAGATTTAGCAAGAAGAGTACGCCAAAAATCATTAAGGAAATCTTGAAAGTACCCACTAATTCCATCGGCGTCAAAATCAGCCTGTCATAAGTGCTAAACTTGACCGTCCTCATTTCATCATTCGCCTTCATTTCTAAATTTATAAATGCTTTGATATCCTTTGCACTTACAGGTCCGTAAACTACTCTAAAACCAGTATGCTTTGAAACCTCGTGAGCACTTACCCCCGGCGCTCCCAACTGGGGCAATATTAGTGTTTTATGGGCTATAATCTGTAATAGGTTTGTTTTAGCAATACGGGTTACAAGCTCTTCTGTACCGAATGTACCTTTTCCAGCAGCACACCATACATTAATACCCTTTGTATCAAGCACTAAAACCCATAGACTAAGACCACACAATTCCTTTCTTAATACGTCAAAGGTCAATTTGTAGTTGGCAGTTACCAGTACAGGCGATGTATTATCCGGTGCTCCGACAGCATAGAGTCCAGGATTTATTCTATAGTTCATCCTATTAACTCCCCAACGGGCTTTCCATGTACCTAATGTATCACTAAAAGCCAATTTTGTTGAAATCTGTGGTACTGTACCTGCGGGCGTCTGTATTTCACCTACTAACCAATTGTTCCTTTTATCATATTGTGTAATAGGCCCCAAAGAACAATTATTATCGTCTTGACAGCAACAGGAATCCTTATTATCGGAATTGCAGCAATTCTCATTTTCCAAAATTTTCACCCCCTGACAATACACATTCACAATTCCTAGGACTATTCCTAAAAACATGAATCTTTTTAAGCATTGCTTTATCATTATTGAATTCCGGATCATCTTTCAACCAATCTGGCAGTAATGAAAGTATACTTATTAAATATCTTGTATGTGCATTTTCTTCAATTTTATAATATATCCACTTGCCTTCCCTTCTATCTTTTATCAATCTCGCCTGCTTCAGTATAGCCAATTGCCTAGAAACTCTTGGTTGTGACATTTCAAGAGCTTCGTAGATTTCACATACACACAATTCATTTCTTAGTAATAATAAAATTCGTAATCTTGTTTTATCAGAAAGTATACCAAACAAATTTAGCAAATCTTCCATATCATTCTCTCCTTGCGAACATATTAACATATACACATATAATTATATGGCAAATGCAAAAATATGTAAATACATTTCGACCATATCCTATCGATTCATATATTCTGCTACTTATTCAATTGTATGTTTTCCTTTTCAACAAACAATACGATGCTAGTATGCATCGTATTGTTTGTTGAACTCCTGCTATCTAAGTTAAAAATAAAATTGAAACTATTTGTTTTTTCCCACTAACTTCTAGTTAATCTCTAGATATCTTCATTAACCCATGCTTTTAAATTTAAAGAGTAATCAAAGCCTTCCTTTTTAGCTTTATTTCTCTCATATAAATAAAGAATCGTACCAACTGCAATCCATACAACAAATAGTTTTATCACCGATAGAATCATGGTATAGCTAAATAATATCATGCAAATTACTGAGAATAAACCCACTGCCACCAGTACCCCAGGGGCAAGCTTTACTTGAGCTTTTTTATAAAGCTCTTTTCTGACAAATGGTAAAAATACTAAAGCTATACCATGAAATATATACAGTAAGAACATAGCCTGCAGGGCAACATTTAACATATAGCCCAATGTTTTTGTCCATAACAAAAGTATTGCGATCCCAGTACTTATTGCCAGTGAAACATCGGGTGTACTGTATTTAGGATTTAATCTTGCAAGAAATTTCGGAATCATTCGTTCTTCCGCCAAAACATAAAGTATCCTAGCCGGAACCATTAAGGTTGAATTAATAGATGTGCTAAATGCCATAATTGCACCCATTGCCACTACAGAAGCAGCCCCTAATGGCAGATAACTATTTGCTGCATCTGCCATAGCTGATTTGGACTGAGCCAGATCTTGGTAAGGCATTACACCAAAAGCAACAAATGACATGAGTACATAGATTAGTACCGCTATAAGAATTCCTCTTAAAAAAACCTTTGGAATTGATTTACGGGCATCTTTGGTCTCCCCTGCAGTTTGAGCCAAAGCCTCAAAACCGGCATAAGACATAAACAAACTTGGCATAACTGCAAACATTCCTTTAACACCAAATGGGAATAGAGGCTGGTAGTTTGTTAATTTTACTGCAAATAATCCGGGAATTACTAATACTGCTATGGCTAATAAAAGCAAGAAAAACATTACAACTTGAACTTTTCCATAAATCTTAACTCCTACTAAGTTTACTACAAAGAAAAATAGTAAAACCAATGTTGCGATTACAACCGGATTAGCATCTGGTAAGAAAAAAGTGAAATATTCCCCCAAAGATAGGGACAATACTCCTAAGGCTCCAATAAAGGCAACCCATTTTAACCACATACCTATATATCCAAGGTAATAGGAATTAAAGGTACGACTAATGTGAATATATGCCCCACCAGGTGAATTTCCAAGGGGTGTACTCATAAATACCATATAGGCAGCAGCTGTAGCTAATATAATCGGCATCATTAATAAATAAGCTAAGGGTACAGAAGGACCAGCAATAGCCCCTGCCTGCCCCGTTACTACAAATATCCCCGAACCAATCAATATCCCTATTAATGTTGCATAACTTTCCAAAACCCCAAGATCTCTTTTTAAAGCAGGCTTTTCCTGTAAGCCCACTACTTGACTATTCTCAACTAAAACTCTACTCATCTTAACTAAACTCCTTTCTTATCCTCCAGTTATATTATTAAGTATTTTTACTACACTGCCTTGTTTCAATAAAATATTTGCATCCTTCGGAAGTTTATAAAAAATCCCCCTATCACTTTTCGGTTCGCAAATAATGAACACCTGCTTCTTACATTCCTGCCCAATTATTTTTCCATATCTCCCCCCTATCTCTTGTACTAATAACCCTAATGTTGGATTTACAGTAAAAGTATATATGTCAAACTTCTTTTTAATAAGAAGTCTTACTGTTCCCAAATATTCAACTTTGATGGTGCTATGCATATCTCCAATTCCCCTTTATAAAGTAAACCTTTCGGATAAAATACCTCTTTCCTCTAAATCCTTAACTACTTCATGTAAACCAAGGTCAATTAACTTAGCCCGCAAAGGTATACCTGTTTCTTTATCCCAGTTATGCTCCAGATAATATTCATCTAACATAGATTCAAGTTCAACTATACTGCCTTGGGATGGCCCGCATTCTTTAGGCAGTGGTTCCTTTAAAAACCTTTCCGGCAGGTTATCATCTTTTCTTCGTATACCCTCCCTGATTATATAAGCCCTTTCTAGATTAAGTATCCTCTCGCAAGATTTTTGCAGCATTTCTTCATTAAATTCCATGCCTGTTACGGCATTTAATATCTCTGCTGCCTCCTTAAAAGACAATATCTCCATATTAACCAGCGTATTTTTACAGACATTCAAACAATCGGCAAGTGCAGCCCGCTCTTCATAAAATTTGACTACCTTGCCTTTTCCCTTATACTCTAGTCTAAACGCAGCTTCTGGTACCCCAAATCTCCTGATCCCTTCCTCTGGATCTTCATAAAATTCAAATGAAGGCTCAGAGCGCAAATGATCCCCACCCCTAGTAGCCACTGCCACTCCTAAAGCATAGCCCTTTAATCCCCTGGGATCAGCCTGAAAAAGTTCCAAGCCTTTCACATGCATAGCATATTTCTCACTGTCCTTACCAATGTGCGTTGCTGCTTTTACAACACCATCAGCTAAAACATCACCAAAACCTTTTCGGTAAGCAATTTTTTCTATCAATTCCAGTACCGCTTCACTATTACCCCACTTCAGCTCTAGACCGTCTGTATCTGAAGTAGCTATTATTCCTCTTTCAAATAACTCCATGGCAAAGGATATACATTCTGAAGTTGAAATTACATCCATTCCATATCTGTTACATAGATCAACACCTTTTAAGGCCGCGCCCAAGTCACTAACACCAACTCTGGAAGAAAAGCCTGCAAGCCCTTCAAATTCGGGACCCTCACTTTTGAGCCCCTTATATTTACCATCAGTAATTTCGAAAAAACGACTACAGGGAATGGTACATGCAAAGCAGCCTTTTGACTTTTTCTTGTATGATTCAGCTAAAAGCTCCCCACTTACCAGTTCAGCATCTTCGAATCTACCGGTTTGGAAATGTCGAGTAGCTAAACATCCAGCTTCATTTAAAGCATGAACTAGCTTTGTTGTACCTAATAAAAGGCGGGTTTGGTATTCTACATGGCTTGCAATATCTTTATCTACTTTATTAATGATCTGCATAAATTTTATGGGATCAGCGGCCTTTAAATCCATAGTGCCTCTTACTGCTATAGCCTTTAAGTTTTTGGAAGCCATTACTGTACCCATTCCGGTTCTGGCCGCTGCCCGTACAAGATTACAAAACACACCGGCATATCTAACACCGTTCTCTGCGGCAGGACCTATGCATGCCACCTGTACCCTTGTATCCCCTAATTCCTCAATAATCCCTTCTTGGGTAGCAAACACATCCCTTCCTAAGAGGTGTTCTGCTGACCGAAGCTCTGCTTTACCATTTTTTATATATAGATATACCGGCCTTGGGGAGGCACCTTCAATGATAACCTGATCAAAACCTGCAAACTTTAATTCTGGGCCAAAAAATCCTCCGGCATTAGAATCCCCTAATATCCCAGTTTGAGGTGATTTTGCAGAAAAATTCACCCTTGCCGAACCTGGAAAGAGAGTCCCGGTTAAGGGGCCAACACCGATAAAAAGTTTATTATCAGGTCCTAGCGGATCAACCCCAGGAGGAACCTCATCATATAACCGTTTCATGTTCAGACCCCTTCCCCCTAAGTAACCATTTAGAAATTCCGGCGAGAGATCTTCAGTCATAATTTTTTGGTTGGTTAAATCTACTCGCAATGCTTTTCTACAGTATCCTAACGACATTATCTCCACACCCCTCAAATTACCTTACTCTACTACCAAACGAAATGCTTTCTACAGGACACCTCCGAACGCACACTGGGTCACCACCGCATAAATTACAAATTAGAGCCTTCCCGGTATCATGGTGAAAATGTATGCTGTTGAATGGACAGGCGCTAGCACAAGCTTTACATCCTATGCAGCTTTTATCATCCACAATGATTGCTTTTGTTTTATCATCCTTTGATAAAGCACTGGTGGGGCAAGCTTGAATGCAAAGGGCATTTCCACACTGTCTGCACACAAAAGGGATGTCCTTACCTTCTATTTCATTTTTTTCAATCCTAATTCTAGAGTTTTCTCCACAAAAGCTTCCAGTGTGCTCAAAGCTGCAGGCAGTCTCACAGGCTCTGCAGCCACTACACTTTTCCCCATCGACTATAATCCTTGGCATAATATCACTTTTTTCAGTTTCCTCTTTTTCAACTATTCTTTGGGTTACCGGATCTATAGTCTCTATGCGATAGATAACCTGACCATTAGGATCTGGACAGCATATTCTCTTCGTATATGGAACCCAATCATTTTCTTCAGCAATACTCCTTTGTTTTAAGGGTAAGAAAGGCATCATACTTTGTAGTGCCCATAAGCAAATATACTTTCCTTCAGGAATGTATATCCGTCCACCTTTTACCTCAAAATAGTCACCAGGTGTCATGGGCATATCGCAAAAACCTCTAACTTCCTCAACAATTACCTTTAAGTCAAACATTTACTATCCCTTCCTTTCCTAAATTTGAATCAATATGACAGGGGGGACAAACTCACTATGCCCTTCTACCGACAAATAAAAAAACCCGCCCATAAAAGGGACGAGTTTAGACGCGGTACCACCCTAGTTAGACCACCATAATGGTCTCACTTAATCTGCCACCGATATATTGATATCAAAGGCTTTGCTCTATAACGGGAGCACCCGTTCCAGCCTACTCTTTGTTCAGCTTGCAACTCCAGGGCCCATTCAGTGAAAAGCGTCGGATAAGGTTCCCAGCCATGACCTTACTCTCTGAACCTAGCTTAAATTCACTTACTATTCCCTTTCACAGTTTTTTTCAGATTAATGGAAGGGGACACACCTCTATTTAAGAACTTAATCTCAAGGTGGAGGAATGTCCCCAACAAATTGGGGGCAAAAAAATAAAATCCAGAGCTTGAGAAGCTCTGGATGTAGATACTCAAATAAAAGTAAGTAATATTACTCACTCATACGTATAAGCTAATCTCTACTGAACTCTCTCATCTCAACATTATTACTGTTGTCTACTATTCTAACTATTCTCAACTACTTATATAATTAGTATAAATTCCTTTTTTTACAAAGTCAAGTATATAAAATAAAATTATACCTTTCCATCTGGACCGGCACTAAATATGGCTCCGGTAGCTTTGTTCTTCTCGACAAATAATAACTTTAAAGAGTTCAGCTTCTATAATCATTAATAAAATTAATTTTAATATAATATTTTAGTCGTGCATCTAAGACTTCCTACAGTCCAAATAGACCTGATATATCCTCATCTGCAATTTCTCGCTTGCTTTTCTTACCTGCATTTTTCAGCATGCTTTCGAGTTTTCGCTCCATTGATTTCCTGACAAGTTCTTGCCCATCTAAATCCCTGAGCTCGAAAAAGAGCATGGGATCCAGATCTAATCTGGCACCTATTCCATATAATACCGCGGCAACATGTTTGCACATACTGGCCCAGTCAGGACAGCTACAATCAAAATGGATTTCTTTGGGTGATGGAAACATGCCGTACTTTCTCTCTGTAAATAAAACCTCTAATTCCTTGGGAAATTTCCCTTCGATCAGTTGTTCAAGTGAGTCGATTCTATGATTGCATAATGCTATGACCTGCTCCCATTTCTTACTGCTTAAAGCATCAATTCTAATCTTAACATCATAGGGTTTTGAACGGCTACCCTGAACTTTAGCCTCTACCGTTATTTTAGATATCTTTAAATCCAAAACGGTATTGTTGCGAACATAGCTTTTGCCCCTTGCGATGCGATTTCTATAGTCTGCATAACTTTCTAGATTTAAATTCCATGCCTTTCCCCACCAACTTTTTGCCAGGGTCCTCCCTTCTATGATTACAGGTTCAATCCCTGGATTTTTCTTTTTCAATTTTTCAAGAGCCTTGATCGCCTTTGCTTTTTTTTCTGCTACTGATTCATACTTTGGAAATCCATAATAACCCATTATACGTCACCGCCCAATGCAAACATTTTCATCAATTCTTCATTATTGTACTCTGTGATCCACTGTTCGCCACTGGTGCTTAAGATGTCTCCTGACAATTTTTGTTTTTCTTCAATAATAGCATCAATCTTTTCTTCTATGGTGCCTTTTGTAACAAATTTATGCACCATGACATTTTTTGTCTGTCCAATACGAAAGGCTCGGTCAGTTGCTTGATTTTCAACAGCCGGATTCCACCATCTGTCAAAATGTATGACATGGTTGGCCGCTGTCAGATTAAGTCCAACGCCACCTGCTTTAAGAGAGAGTACCATATAAGGAATATAATGCTCACTATTAAACTGCTCTACCATCTCACTTCGTTTCTTCACAGGCGTACCACCGTGAAGCACAAATCCTTCCTTGGAAAATATGTCTCTCAAAAAATCTGAAAGGGGTTCCGTCATTTCCCTGAATTGTGTAAAAATAAGTACTCGTTCCCTTTTTTCGTGTATGACTTGGCATATTTCTCTCAACTGTTCAAACTTGCCACTATGTTCCGATTTATAATCCTCTCTGCCTAGATATTGATCAGGATGATTACAGATTTGCTTGAATTTCATAATGCTGGATAAAACAAGTCCCTTTCGCTCAATCCCTTCAGCCTCTTTCAGTTTTTCAGAAATCTGTTCAATCAGCTGCTTATAGAGGACGATCTGTTTCTTAGACAATGTTGTATAGGCGTTCATTTCCATTTTGTCTGGCAGATCCGCTATAATATTTTTATCAGTTTTCAGTCTTCTCAATATGAAGGGCTGTATCATCTTGCGAAGCTTTGCATATCCGCTTGTGTTGTCATCAAGCCCTTTCGTAAAGTCAGTAAATTCTTTGGTTGTTCCCAGTAGCCCCTGATTCAGAAAATCAAATAATGACCACAGGTCACTTAATCGGTTTTCAATGGGTGTTCCGGTCAATGCAATTCGCATCCTAGCAGGAATCTCTTTGATGGCCTTTGTCTGCTTGGTTCCTGGATTCTTTATGGCTTGTGCTTCATCCAAAATCAAATAATCCCATTGTCTATTTTTAAGAGCCTCCAGCCTAACTGCCATACCATAAGTTGTGATATATAAAAATTTCCCATCCCTAATTTGGAGCGTTTCTGAGCTTTTTAAATCACTTTTATGAAGTATTTGATAGGGCAATTCAGGAGCAAATTTTTCGATTTCCTTCTGCCAGTTTCCAATCAGCGATGCAGGCAAGATAAGGAGCGCCGGCCCACTACTATTGGCTCTGCGATATTCCAAAAAAGCAATCATCTGAACCGTTTTACCCAGTCCCATGTCATCCGCTAAACAAGCACCAAAT
>LADT01000077.1 GCA_000961765.1 Clostridiaceae bacterium BRH_c20a
CCCAAGTTTCGACTTACATGGTTGCAAAGCCTTACTCTGCCTATGTTCTTTAAATTTATTTGGTCACTACAAGCTATTTTTTTACATCTTAAGGTTTTCCTTCCATGAAAAAAGTTGATAATACTTGGTTCCAGTCGAACAAATCTAGTTTACCAAAAAAGGTAAAAAGGACCAAACCCATAATTTACCATGGTAATTTTTTTAGGTCACTATTTTTTAAAAAAAGTCAAATTTATACCCCTTCAACCCAGAGAACATGTGTAGAGAATCTTTTTTTAACCAATTTTTTAGCTGGAAAATCGAAAGTTGGGCTAAGAAAGTCACCAGTGATAACCTGCCCATATTGTTTTAACCCCTCTGCCTCATCCTCTCGTATCTCAACACTGGTAACGGGGTTGGTGTAGCCAACCTCACGGATCGCCTGAAGGATGTTCCCGTTACCGGCTGATGGCTCAAGGATATTACCTTCTCTTGGCAGGTATCCGTGATAGCGTGTCTAATGCAAGCTACATCCCCTTTCAATATCCAAAGTTTTGGTGGTAATAAAAAAATCCTTCCATATATCAATCTGCACAAATAGATCAAATTGGTAATAAAAAAGCCAGGTAATTTATACCTGACCTACAAATAGTTAATTATTTGTGCCAACACTAACCCAATATTCACTTTATTAGAAAGTGCATAAGATATGAGTTCCAACAAAAAACGGCCAATCCCTTAAGGGAAAAGGCCGATTTTTTTAAAATATTGCTACAGGAAAATTAATTTGTTATTATTGTCTTGGCTGGTTGGAATCAAGGGAAATAATTCGTAGTACCAAAAAACTCTGTTTAGGGAAAAGTCAAAAATGCGATTCTTGTTATTTGAAATTATCTCCCCGTATCTCTCTCAAACTCCCCCTAGCTTACCTTTGCTTCTATTCTCAATTTATCAGCCACCATGGCGATGAACTCGGAGTTGGTGGGCTTGCCCCGCTCGAGGTTGATGGTGTAGCCGAAGAATTTGGTCAGTGTTTTCAAGGGTTTTATGGTATGTCAATATTTACCTTCTCAACATGTTTTCCGATATTTATTGGTTTCCAGGTTAAATATTAGTTGGTCTATTTTGCCTGGGTTTATTTTAGTATTTATTGGTAATTTAGTCAAGTTTATATCACCTACCAAATTAAATAATTTATCGCCATAGAACAAAAAAATTCTTTACAAATGGTACTCGCATATACACAACATGCGTCAATGACTACAACAGCAAGCCGTACATACGTTCCCTATAATGCCTTGATTTTTGTAAACCTAGCCGCCACCCTGCGTTTGACAGCAGGAATAAAGAGAAATTCTATAGAGTAGCAAAATACACGATGCCATCGGCCCATGACATAAATCCTTATAAGCAAGCTGTTTATCAAGTTCTCCTAAAATAGGATTATTATAAAGTTTTGTCATGTCTAACAACTCAAAAAAGTGTTTTTGGAAAGCATTATATCAAAAAACACCTGCTTATTTTTCAACCCAAAAATAAAATCAGGCATGATTCTGGTAAGTCAATTTAATCTTTAGGCGTAGCAGTACATATTTCAACACGATATGAATCATATATTCCACTTGGTACTTTAGCGCTACCCCTAAAGGATTTTGTTTGCCCTGGCAAAAGATCTGTAAAAAGACCTGAACCAACAGTAATAATACTTCCATTCTTATCATAAAATGGAATGTTTATGGAACCCATAAGTGTTGCAGATGAATAATTTTTTAACTCACCAACAATGTATAGTATATCTTTGTTTGGTGTTGTCTCAACACGGGTATTAAGTATATTTATTTGCTGGGTGTAACTATTACTATAACTTTTTGAACCTGAGCCAGAACTATAGGAACCTTCATTTCTATATTTTGCAGTTGAATTACTACAACCTACAGAGATTAATGATATAATCAGTATAAATAAAAATAAAGATCTTTTTTTATACATAACTTCTCAACCCCTTAAATTAATTCTGGATTGTAGTCAACACTCCATTCTCAAAATACAAATAATTACCGCCCCCATATACCCACTGCTCATGCACTCCATATGATCCTGTGGTTTTGTTAATCTTTGTAGGTTTGCCCCAACTGGAGTCTAATACTTCTTGTTTAGTCATTCCAATTCTAACACCTTGTGATTTTTTAACTGCCTTTTCCTTTATCTCTTGTTCCTTGATTTTTTCTGGTGTTACTTCGCTTATTACTTTTTCCTTGAAAGCTGATACAACATCCGAACCATAACCAGAATAGCCATCAATTCCCTTAGCGTAAGATAGAGCCATATTATAATCTCCAGTATAATAATGAGAAACTGCTTGTGCATAATTATAAAGAGGTTTTAATGTTGGATCGTTGCTGGATAAACCATAAAACCATGTTGATGCCTTATTGTAGTTCTTATCATTTATTAAATCAAAACCATGTTTAATTTTATTGCTTTCCAATTGTTTCTTATAGTTTTTCACTTCATCACTTAACACGCCTTTATAATTAGAAGATATTGTACTAACATAATGCAATGCCATTTCATAATTATTCTTGTCCATACTCATATGAGAATGAGCATAATTATAAAGTACTTTTAAATCACCATCACTAACTTGAAACAGAGCCTGACTAGCCTCTTCCCATTTACCTTCTCTAATTAACTGCACACCTCTATGTTCTTTACTTCTGCTAATATTTTGAACGCCCTTATTTTGTTCTTCACTACGACTATTATTTTGACTGCCATTAATTATTATAATAAACAGTATAATTGCTGCTATAGCACCAAATAATGTATAAACCTTTTTTGCAGTTAAACCAACTTCTTTTTTTTGCTTTGAATCATATTGTAACAACACATCTTGTAAACCGCCCTGAACTCCGTTTTGTTTGTTTTCAAAATTAAGATTGGTATTTTCTTCATTCACAGGTAGTTTAGCCCCACAATGTGAACAATACAAGCCCGTTAACCCATCTGCATTGCATGAACTACATTTCAAAGGATACCCCCCCTTTTATCCAAAGCGCTGCTCAACAATATTTTACATTTATGTTATTGCTTCTATGAAATGTCATGATTACTAGCACGAAATTATTGCCATATTCTGACTCATTATTCATATTACGTTTACCGTTGAATTATGGAAAAAACCTGCCGTGCTGTGGCAGGCTTAATAATTACTGATTTGAAGTGTTTTTTCTAATAGCAATTAAATTCTCAGCAATTGAGCAGACAACCATAAATAAAGCCCACCCAAAGATTCCTTCAATCAAGAAAAATAATCCAGTGAAGATTGCAATTGGATTATATTCAGTGAGATAACGACGAGTTTCAATGCCATATCCGAAAATAAGAATTAAGCCACTAAGAATTCCCACAACTAGATTAGCCCAGGAAAATACTCGTAATATCTCAATATGTCTTTCCTCAGAGCTTTTTTCTGAATTTGAGTGTGTATCAAATACGACCTTATCTTTACCTTTATTTTTGTCTTTATCAACACCTGTTTTTTTAGCACATTCTTTATGCCAATACTGAATATCCCAAACACTTCCATCACGATTTAATATAGGAAATTGAAATTCTTCATCTTCTTCAATAGGTTCATGGCATAGCCAGCATTCATAAGGTTCCGACATAATAATCAATCCCCCTGATTTTGAATTGTAGTTACAATTGATTATTATTAAAAACAAGTGTCCTTTACAAATCAAAACGTTTAGCTACTTCTGGGTAATTAGAATAAAAATCCTCGAATACATCTGTCCAGTTTTCTTCTTCCAATTCATTTTCACTAACATCTATATTTGTTGTTATTCCTAAACTAGATGCATATAGCCTATATGAATTATAAAAATTTCTTTCTGAGGCAGTAAGGGGAATCCCTATTTTTTTATATGAATTTTTAGACCAAATAAAGTTTAATACATTATCAATAACAAATAGAATTCCCTTAGCTATCATATATCATAAAAGCCAGCAACCCTTGCCAACCAACCATGTAAAAACCCAAAATTATTAATAAAATTAGTAATACTCCATAATCAGTATAATTTGAATAAAAAGTACTAATAGAAGGTAAACCAGGAATTATAAAAAGTCCAAAAAATGTAATAAAGAAGCCTATTAATGAAACGATTAATGTTAGGTAGATGCCTATAAAGTTCTAAAAACGACTGAGGGTTTAGAAGAAGAATCAGATAAATCTTTTTTTGTAATTTTCCCAATAAGGGTATTATTATAATTATACGGGAGTGTAAATTATTTTGTGTAAATGGGTATATCCGGTAAATATAGGTTAAGCTATAAATGGCTCTTACCTGCCAGGAGGATAGGGCACTGTTGGAGAACAACCCGAGCGCCTAGCAGGGTTCTGCCGAGGATAGTAGGGGTGGCCCGAGAAAGCTACCCCTCTATTACTTTCTTGCTATCCTTGCGGAGAACCAAAGCGATAAACTCAATTATCCAACCATTAGTTCCGGTTCCAACCTATCGCTAAATTGGATGGCAAACTGTGAGATACAGCTTCTCCACTCCCTGATTGATATTGTCCACTTCTTGGATGCTTCAACAGTGGCCAGGTATATTATCTTTTTCAGTGCTTCATCCGTTGGATACGCAGTTTTTGTCTTGGTTACTTTTCGTAGCTGCCGGTGGTATCCTTCGATGATGTTGGTGGTGTAAATGATCCTGCGAATTTCGTACGGGTACTTGAAGTAAGCCGTTAGTTCCAGCCAGTTGTTTTCCCAGGAGCGGATAATAACCGAATGTTTTTTGCCCCACTTTTCCTTGAACATTTTAAAGGCCAGTTCGGCTTCCTCCATGGTAAGGGCTTGGTATACTTTCTTAAGGTCAGCCATTAACTCCTTATGTTCTTTCCATGGCACGTACTTCAATGAGTTTCGGATTTGATGTATTATGCACAGTTGGATTTCCGTCTGAGGAAACACGGTATTGATAGCTTCGGAGAACCCGGACAGCCCGTCTTTGCAGGCAATCAGGATATCCTGCACTCCTCTGTTTTTTAGATCGTTGCACACTCCGAGCCAGAAGCTGGCACTTTCATTTTCTCCAATCCAGATGCCAAGTATGTCTTTCTGGCCGGCCATATTGACACCCAGTACGCTGTAGGCAGCCTTGTTTATGATGCGGTTGTCCTTGCGCACCTTAAAGAAAATGGCATCAAGGTAAATGATAGGGTATACGCGCTCCAGGGGTCTTGACTGCCATTCGGCAACCATAGGCATTATTTTGTCCGTCACCTTACTGACCATGGTAGGAGATACGTCAATGCCATAGATATCCCGCATATGGTCTTCAATATCCCTGGTGGTCATGCCCTTCGCATACATGGCAATAATTTGGTCTTCCAGGTCATTGGATGTTGTCTCGTACTTTTTGATAATCCGAGGTTCAAAGTCACCATTGCGATCCCGGGGTATTTCAATTTCGGATTTGCCCAGCTTGGTCTGAATGGTTTTTTTACTGTAGCCGTTGCGGCTGTTACCAGTATTATTGCCCTCCGGGCTGTGTTTTTTGTACCCTATATGCTCATCCATCTCTGTCTCAAATATTTGCTGCAAGGTGTCTTTAAAGAGGTCTTTGAGCATATTATGTACATCTTCGACTGTTTTACATTCTCCGGCCAGTTCCTTGATGGTTTTGTCCACAGAGTTTTGCATAAATGGTCAGCTCCTTTTATTGTTAGTTATTACCATTTACACAAAACTTTTTACGTTCTCAATTATACACCCATACTGCTTGAATACTGTCTGTACTGACATTGCCCCATACAATATATTCATCCTCATCTTCCCACATATACACTGGATAATTACTTAAATCTACTTCCAAAATTACATAAATTTTATTGACATATTTTAAATACAAATCGCTATTTACCATTCCACCAATCCTACCATAATCTTTTGAATGATTTAATTTTTGCGTAAAGAACACTTTATTAAAAGTACGCCAATTTACATCAATGTATTTGGATGGTTTTATATATCCATCTTTAATAATTTTTGCTGCTACATCAATAGATGTTCCATGATAAAAAATATTACTTAACAAATTAGGTTTATAAATTGTAATACATTCAGAATTATTATTAATTTGACAAATTTTTATGCCGTCATGTTCATGTTCTACGTTATAAATTCTTTTATCATGTAAATACTTAAGATGTTCTTCTAAATTATTGAATTTTGTACTAACATCATTCATTATAAGGGTTATTCTCCTAGCAGCTTCATCCATTGTAACAAACTTATAAGCAAACTGCATGACAACCTCTATAATTTTATCATTTTTTGTTTTATGTTCGCTAAATATAGTTATCTCGCTTTCCTCATTGGATTTATTGATTTTATATATAATATCACCATTTGAAATTATTGCTTCAACGAATAAACTTAACAATTTATATGATTTATCGTTTTTATATTGATCAATGGTTTGCCTCATATTATGATGAATTTTTAATATTTTTTTTGCATTATTTTCAAGTTGTTTTTGCAAAGAATCATTGTAGATTTCTTTCAGGTCTGACTTATTAAAATATGGTATCTCCATTATTTTCTCAATTTTGTTTTTTTCCAAAAGGTAACTATGTTTTTCTTCGTTTAATTTGATAATTTGCTGTATTGTTTTTTTCAACACAATCACTTCCTGTTCTACATAAATTTAAACAAATAAAGCTTTCCACTGATAAACTGCATCATTCTTTGGAATGTCTTATTTAACGTTCCAAATAAAAATCCGCTCCATTAGGTTTTCATGGAAGCGGGATATATATAATCCTATCAATGTTGCGTGACCAAAAGTCATATCATGGACAAATAAATGCCCAATACCATACCCCTAAACGCTTAGAATTAGCCTGTAGCAAAAGATATTTTACATCCCATCTGGATTTGTCTCCTGTCCTGTGGCCTTATGTAATGCCTGAAGTTGCCGCCATTCTCCATGTCTATAGCCAAAATAAAAAGAGCCTATGAGGCTCAATAAAATTTTGATCGCAGTCGCTCGCCATAACATTTCGGGTATTAAGGAAGTGTTGACGAACACATGTTCCATTAAGTCTGCAGCATTTTCCTATAAAAGCCCTGTCTCATACCACGATAATCACCTATTACACACCCCTCTCCCTTAATATTTCTCCTAAAACCACTTCAATTTGTGGTAAAACTCAGGAAAAATAGCCCATTAAACAACTATCACGCGATGAGAATGGTTATCATTTGTAGGTTTTTCCGATTAGAAGACGATCATCATTGGCCTAAATAAAAAACTCAAACTATAAAAAGTGAGTCCGTCCAAAGGACTAGGAAAAAATTAGCTGTCACACTCGATGACAACTAAATTCTAAGCAGCTATTATGTGACAGATCGTGTCACTCAATTTATTGCTACCCCCTGGCGACAATAACGCCACCAGATAGAGCCGAAGGAAATTCCTTTCTCCCTGGTCAAAATTGCTGTTTATCAATAGTTTGATGTAATTTAAAGCTAAAAAGTGGCAAATTCTCTTCCGGGCTTTCAGGGTACTCACAGATACTATCCCCTTAGACCGCCCGGTTCCCAAAACATTATATAAAAAGATTTTAGGTTATTTGAAGTTACATAAATAGGCAATGTTTCCACGACAATTTATAAGGGGTATAACATGGCCCCTCTGAATATGCCCGGATAAAAACTGAACAGTTAGACCGTCAAAATTGAACAGTGTGACCGTTAGAAACTGGACACCTTTACCGTCAAGTATAAAGCACCTGCTACCTCTGAATGACCGGGAATTATTTTCGCTGGTTGTGGCCGCCAATGGATACTGGCTCAATGGCATTATTTTTATTATAAAGACCTCATTTGAATGAGGTCTTAAATATGTATTTAATAAAGGTATTATGAAATAATTATAATTGCTAAAAACTAACTTGCTTTCTTAATAATAATAGAAGGATAGCCCTCACTATCTATCCCATATTTATCTTTTATTTCTTTTTTTGCTCTTATTCTTTGTAAATCATAAGCATCTAATATTTCCTTCAACGACTTCTTAATCTGAACTTCTGTTGTTTTATATCTATATTTGAATCTTAACTTTTGCACGATTTCCTTTTCTGTTGCATAACCATGCTCCTCAATTAACTCATTAATTGCAATGACAATATTATTAGTTCTTTCATCACTTGATTTTGTCGTTGTCCTGTCAATAATATTTTTCTTTCCATCAATAGTTTCAGTAACTTTCTTATATTGAGGATATATTTCATTGGCAATTTCTAATCCTTCAGCCCTATAAAACATTTCCCTGCTTACACCCTTCATAGTGTAATAATTATCCTTCCATTGTTTTCCACGTTGTTCTATTTCGGGAAAATTATTAACATTATATAAAGGGATAGAAAAGAAATTGACATGTCTTAGTTTATTATTATCTGTAGAATTATTTTGATTATAATTAATAATAATTGCTTGTGCCTTTTTCTTTAATCTTTCAGGGATATTATCATTATCAAGTTTATTTAATAACTTATGATAAGCAAATACAGCTATTTTCTGATATATTTTATTTATAGAATTAGAACTAATGCCCATTTCCTTACAAATATAATCAGCACTCGCAAAAAACACGACTTGCCCTTTTTCATCTGTTAATTCTTCATTATAAACATTTTTCATGGCAATATTAATAAATCTTTCAAGATAATGTTTAATTTTACTTATGTTTTTATTGGTTTGCGGACAATTACTTTCAAAATTAATATCACCATACAACATATCTATATTCTCTTGCAAAATTTCTTTTTGTGCTTTCTGCCATTCTGTTTCTGCTATTGCTAAATTAAATATTTCCTTGATAAATTTATATGTATTAGGTCTACTTTTGAACCCTGCCAATCTCTCAATTACTCCGATAATATTATAGGTTACACCACAACTTGAAGAATGACATTTATAAATCCATGCTCCATCATCTTGCAACTGAAATATACTAGCGGAATTATTACGGTCATTATGGAAGATACATTTTATAGATTTAGGACAAGAAAATCCTAACAGTTCTCCTAAATTTATATTAACCCTAATATAATTTATAAATTCTTGCTTGGTTTCAAATGTTATTTTCTCATTATTACCATATTTTGCTTTTAGATATTTTGTATCCCTAATGGTTATAGCATTAATGGTATCCTTGTTGGCTGATTCGAGAGAGGTGAGTTTTGGGGTACTAGATAATATAGGAATTTGTTCTTCAATTCCATTATTATATAGTACCCTTTTTCTCTCATCCCCTATCCTGTCTTTTTTCTTCTCTAACCCTTTATCCTTTTTGGGTTTAGCAGGAATAAAGCCAGGATTAATATCCTTGGATAATTCTATAATATTATTAAAATTCAATATATTCTCGGAATCAAAAACAATATTTTTTCCAGCATAGTAATATCTATTAATATTTTTACATTGCATATCAACATTACCAATACATTCCATTAGATACAATTGTATTTTCTTGGCAATTTTAAAATCCGTTATTACTTCATCCAGAATAAATACTAATCTGTATTTATGTTGCTCATCCTTATGATTGAATGATGTATAAATAAATGAAGGTGTTAGATTAATATTTTTGCAATGTTCAATGATATTATCATAACTTCTATGTTGTTCACTACCAACCAAAAACCTAACTTTATCCTTACCTTCAACTTTCTTTATGTAATTACCTAATACAATATCTTTTGTTAATTTTGCTTCATTATCTATATCTATCATAAACATTTGTTGAGATTGCCATGTATCTTCTGTTGTCCCACAATAAGATGGTCTGACAGTTTTACCATCAAGAATACTTTGTTTAATTTCATCAATGGAATATTCATTTGCTATATCAATTGGCATTCTATTGGTTACTGCGCCGCCATTTGTGGGCTTTGAAGTACATTTTACCTTATCTATTACACATTTTACTTTTTCTACCAACACTAAATCATCACAAAATCTCCTTTCCTCTTACCATCTTTTAAGAATCTTTTATCGACAATTAAATTTTTTATCTACCATTAGTGGTAATGAACGAAAAGAATATATAAAGGAGACATCATCATAGACATCTCCTTTATCACTATTGCCAATCAGTATTCATGATCGATTGTTGTGCAAGGACAAATTAATTAAATACGTGACCATTCACATTAGTTAATAAGGCTTTAATTGCATCTACATTGTCAATTATGTAATAGTTATTAATAATATTAGTTATTGATTCTGACTCTTTTACTGTAGGTACAATATCATCCGGTTTTATTTCTTGGTTTTTACTTTTATTATGTGCAATGTAACAATTGTTAGGAGAAAAACCTTTATTCTCATCTATTCTAAGCAGTTTTGACTGGCCTGATATGTACCCATTGTCAACGCAAAACAGGTAATATCTGAGATAACCAATTTCTCCCAGCCATAGAGGATCAAATTCTATTCCCTTTTCAATGAAATTTTTTCTGGCACTTGACGAATTTGGATCGCAATGCTTTTTATTTGCAGTCCACGAGGCTCTAATTTCCTCCCAATTTGGGTATTTTTCCTTATTTGTCATTGGTTTTTTAGATTTTTTTTGTTCAGCCATGTTTATCAGTATCCTTTCTTCCTTTTTTTAAAATAGTGATTTAAAAAACCCTTATATATCAAGGGTTTGCGGGATCGTATATTTGAATAAAATTGCTGTTTTGTTATGCTTTTTCCGTACCCCTCCTCTCTCTGATCATCCGGCATAGGGAATACCCCTCACCAGGGAACTGGGTCTGAACTAATTAGTACCTGGGTGACTGCGAACAGGGTTAACATCAATCCGACTAAGAATATTTAGTTTTTTTCGTTTCAGATTATAGCCCAGACTTTTTAAGCTCTTCTTCATATTTGCTAACAACTGTTTTTAATTTTTCCATAGAATCATAGTTTACAATGTCACCAGAAATCAACTTGCTTACATAGCTAGGACTTTTACCAACCATCTGAGCTAAAAAATTTATCTTTAACCCGATCCTATCAATCCTGTCTCTGATATTTTCACCCATGTATACTCATCACCACCTTTTTTTGCTTTAAAAATAAATGAATTATTGGGCAAAAAACTTAAACGCATAATTTAAGTTCTCGCCTTACTCTATCGTATGTGCTAACTATATCTAACAATTTATCTCTCTTTGCTTTAGATAATTTATATTTACCGCTTAACACATAACTAAAATAGACAAGAGAAATACCTACTTGTGAGCAAATCCATTCTTTATGTATGCCATTTTTCTTTATAGCAAGATTAATTTCAGTCATATATTTATCACCTTCCTTTAACTTTTCGTGAAAAAAAGTCGTTTAAAAAATCCTAAGCAATGTCCTCTACTATATAGATAACACTTTTTTCACTTTTTTCGCATTTCTATCAGCCTTCTGCTTAATCTTCTTTGTCCAATAGCATAAATAGGTTCCACTATATGTAGTCATGATATATTCATAGTCCTTTAGAATTTGATTTTTTAGTATTATCAATATTCTGCTCTTTTCTTTATTTAGAGAATCTCTATTAACAAAATTCAATATTTTAACAATTTCATCTATTGGTATCATTTGGTAATACAATAGTCCAGTTAATAGCTGATTCCTCTTGCTTAATTTCCTTATAATACTTTTTATATATGTCTCAGCTCGCTTGTCAAAGAATTTGGCAGTAAAATCAAATTTTTTGGGTCTACAGAGAACCTCTATATATTCAGGATATTTGACTCTTTCTCTATGCGGAATATAGTTATATCCTTCGTTCTCCTCATTGTATGTGTATTTTGTTATATCCGAAGGCAATAATCCTGTATTATCACAATAAACTTTCCATTTTCCTAACTTTATTTTTCTTATTCTATTCAGTTTCTGGTTGCATTCTTCTGTGGTCAACAGGTTATTTCTCATCATAAATTGTTCATAATTAATATCAAAAGTTCTGATTATGTTATTGTCTGTAAGAGGCTTACTTTCAATGCTAACCTCTATCACATCTTCTTCGTTATGCCATGCTCTATCTTCTTCATCAAGAGAATCTAATAAGTCCATATAATTAATTTCTTCTGATTGCCTTATACATTCGTCTATCATTGACGAATGATATTCCATATCAAAATTTGACTTATTTGATGTGAAGTAGTCTTGCTCACTCTTGTCTAGTTTAGTTGCATTTTCTCTTATCATGTGTAGCGGTATATGGGTTTTCGTTTCATCAAATTTCTGAAAATATTTGTGAGCTATAGCCCATATTCTATTGGGAAAAAAATTGATTTTATACAGGAAAAGGTAATGAATTAAGTACCCTTTTGGCGATTTTATATATGAAGCCAACCAAAAATTCTTCATTAATACTCTAATTATCTTTTCCACAATATATGTAAAATCTATATTATTGTTCTCGTGTATTCTATAATATTGAGTCATATTTGTAATTTGCTTTTGATAGAAGTCATATACATATTCCTTCTCTTCATATTCCTTATCAAAAAGAATCTTATCTATAATTGCATCTCGCTCATCTTTAATGTTTGCAAGCACCAGTTTGACATTACTTTCTTCATTCATTGAATTTAGTTTTTTATTAAGGTCAGTAAGCTCAACTATTAATTTGTTTGTGTCTGTATTGTTGTTCATATAATTCTCCTCTAAATTCCTTTCATAATTTTTATTAGAAACTAAAAAAGAGCATCACTAAACACAATCTACTTACCAAACCAGTAGCAGATCGTTTTAGCAATGCCCTTTATAATGACAATGCCGCCAACGTCTATACCAGCTCATGCACCAATTCGAGCAGGTCAGACGAAACAATATTCAATTAACTAGGCAAAATTAGGTCAGCCGAAGTTGTTGGTTTGCCTTATATTAAATATTTTTTCTTTGGTCATTTGCTCGAACTCGAATTGGCGCATTGTATCCACCTCCTCATTCAAAAATTTTTTATTAAAATACCAAAAAGTATTGTAATATCAATAGATACATGTTATATTCTATTCACCACATAATAATTGATTATGTAGCGAATAAGCAGCATCACCTCAAAAGAATAAAATATCAGGCGAGTTTGGGGACTCGCCTATAGTTAGTTATCTATATAGTACATTAATTTGGAAACGATGTCAATAGTTAATTTTTTTATTTAACCGGCGAATTTATACGCTGGCTTTTTTGTTTATTCTGAAGGATTTCAATAACACAATCGTCACAGATTTTAATGGATACCTGAGAACCATCTAACTTGCTTTTATAACCTGGATTACTTTCAATCCTCCACACATAATCATCCTCAGTAAAAACGTGACCGCATTTATAGCATTTATCATGACTTATATAATCTTCAGGTGGGGAATACATTGCAGCAAAATCGATATCTTCTAACTTATCAATGTCTATTTCCGGTATTTCTGGCTGTGGTGCTATACGCTGGCAATGATTTTGAGGAAAATATACGATATTGCTACTCATGCCATGCCCTCCTACCACCTAAAAATCCCCAGTGATGTCTAACATATCGCCATTATCAAAGTGAACAAAGAATTGTCCACCTGTTTGGTCTGGCATAGAGGAAAAGTCAAGAAATTGTATCTCTTCTATGCTAGCTGATTGGTAAATTGGGGAGTAGTGAACTTCTTCGTCTTGTTCACAGAATTGAATTTCCCCATTTTTGTAAACTACCATTTCAATGTTGTTGAAAGTTAGCGGACAAAAAGCATTCGCATTTTTGAACGATACAGTAACACACCTGCCGTTTAACCTTTCCTGCATTTCGTGAAGTGTAATTTCCATCATAATAGAATCCTCCCTTTTATTTGAATATTTTTCCCAATAATTTACCTGTGGCCTTTCCTGCTGCCGAGAACAGATTCAAAACAGCAATAAAATAATTTGATATAACCTGCACTCTCCAATTCCCTTGCTTTTTTCATTTTTTGCAGTTCTTCATGTTCATTTGACATTGCTGAAATTTGGGTAAAATTTCCTTGCTGAAATCACAAATTCCTTGAAAAGATCACGGTGTTTTACTATTTAGATTTCTTACATAGTTTTTATCGTGATACATTGGAATACATCGTAATATATCGTTACAAATATATTAAATCACATAAAAATATTTTCCTATAGTCATCATCCTCTATTATGCCACAAGATTAACTTATTGTTCCGTCATGCAATATTCTACATCGCCTAAATCATATTGTCAACTAGTTTAATAAAATATTTTACTATAGGCATTGACATACTTAATTCACTTATAATTATATTTGTAATCTGTAAAGTTTAAGTTATTGATTTACTTTAACTTTGTATTGTTTAAATCGCTTGTAATCAATTTGAATTTTCAGGGTAAGGTGTTTATACCTATTTTTGTTTTGAATTTGTTTCAGGCCATTTTTATTGAATAAAAAAATATAAATACCTGAGAGCCTTGATATTACTGGTTTTTGGGGATGTGCTGAAAGCCTTGTGGGATAAGGGTTTTGAGGTGTTGAGAGATTTTGCTACCCAAGTATTCTGCGCAAGCTAAAGGGAACCAATTTACTACTGATAGAATTTCCAGTATTACTGGTAGGGTTATAATTATCGCTATCTACAAGGATTCTCGGCTAAATAAACCTGTTATTCAGAAAGGGTAAAGGGTTATACCTTGGTTTCTATTTGTAAACGCTCTGAAATTGATCATAGTAAATACCTCCTTTAAATAGAGAAACGCCTATAATAGGCGTTAAGTTGTTTTTTAAACTAATTTGAAATAAGGATTCTTTTTAATTCTTATTCTTCTCAATCCTTAACTGATTTACTAAACTTGTTAATTTGCCTAAATCTTGACTTAAAAATCCTTCAAATAAACAATCAATTTGTACTCCTGAATCCATATAAGATAAATAAAGATATTGTTTAATAATTTTTGTTTTCTTAGGTTTAGCGAAAGCAAAGATACCGCCAATTAATATTCTAGGTATAGTAATATCTTTTTGAAGTTGATCTTCTGTTTTTGTTTCTATTCGTAGAATATTTTCAACAGGTATTTGGTGAGAAATTGTATTTTTTTGATCTGTTAATTTAAAAGAAGAAATATAAATCTCATTATTATTTTTTACTTGAAAATAATGATGAGCATATTTTGTATATGGATATCCAGATATATGCTTTAACCAAAATTCATGTTTAATATTACCTTTTATAAACCTCTCTTCTTTTTCTTTGTTCTTTTTATCTGTAATTTGATTCGTTTTCTTGTTTAGCCAAATAAACAATATGATAACGGGGATTCCAATTAGAATTATAGATAATAATGTTTCCATTTAAATCACCTCTCTTAATTTACACGCTTGCGCTCCTCCAGGTGTCCATATTTTTTTCCTTTTTGCTGCCAGCTAATAAACATAGTTACTACCTCTTTACTCACTACACTTTTTCAATCTGTTTATATATCCATGTTCATAAGTGGACTATGTAATTGATATTTTTTTCCAACTTCATCATCAGTAAAATCAAGGTAGGCCTTTTGGGTGACTTCAACACTTGAGTGGCCCAGGATTCTTGAAAGAGTGAACCAATCCCCACCATTAAGGATGTAATATTTGCTGAAATTATTTCTTAGTTGGTGTGGGTGAATTGGAATTTCAGATTTTGCCCCTGCTTCCCTTAGGGCTTTTTCGTAATTTCTTATTTCCAACTGGGTTCCTTTTATTGTGGGAAAAAGATAAGGGCAATCAGAATACCTATCTTTATACTTTAGCCATTGTTTAAGCTCACGTGACATTTTGGGGGAAAAATAAACATATCTTTGCTGTTTATTTTTGGGATTCTCAATAAGTATGGACTTATGGATAAAATCCAGGTGTTCTGGAGTCAGAATCAGGCACTCCCCTATTCTCATACCAGTATCTAAAAGCAGCTTAGTTATAAGATAATTTCTATAGCCATGAAATGTTGTAGTATCAAATGCTTTGAGAACTTTCTTTATATCCTCAACAGCTAGAGTTTTTTTGACCTTCCTTTCAACTTTTGGCATTTCAAGTTTTTCAACAGGATTCTTTTTTGTTTCCCTCTCAATGTTGTGCAGCCAGTTGAAAAAAACTTTGATGTTCCTGGTGTAATTTGAAATGGTGGTTAAAGAAATGTCCTTTTTAAAATCACCTCTATGCGAAGGGAAGTTGATTTTTTCTTTTTGGGGGTTAACTGTTACAGTATATTTACCCCTCTCCCTTAGATGCTTTATGTAATGTCTTATATGATTGGCCTGTACCTTTTCAACACTGGTAATGGAGAACTGCTGTTCGAGATAGATGCCAAATTGTAGGCAGCCATTTAACTTGGCCGAGTAGTAGTCAATTAGCATGGCCGAGCTAAAAAAAACCGCACACCACCACCAACAATCAACCACCAACCACAACAACTACCGGATTAACCTGTCACCAGACCGAATAAAACCACCTAATTAAACCGCCCAAAAAAAATAAGCGGCCATATGCACTGACCATTTTCATATAGTTCTTTGCCTAAAAAAGTTGACCGGGTAAAATACCCGATTAAACAGGACTTTTTACCCGGTTGGATAACATTTAGCCACGTACCAGCTGCAAGCGTGGCTGAGCGTTAATTGGAGCATGAACAGCCGGGGCCAGCAAATCGATCACCTCCGCCTCAGTAAGATCAGCCGGATCCTGCCCCCAGGGAGGTGATATCACGATAACCTCCCTGTCTGTGCCTAATTGGGCAGCTATCTGTTGGGCGCCGCTAATGCCTGCCCGGTCACCGTCAAGGCAGAGAACAACACGATGTTTGGCCAGCCGGCGCA
>LADT01000075.1 GCA_000961765.1 Clostridiaceae bacterium BRH_c20a
TGGAAATATCTTTACAAATTTTATGTAGTCCTAATTGGTGATAGAGTTGCTGCAGGAATAGATAACCGCCATTAAAGGAACGTTGTTTATCTTTATCGATTAATTTTGATTGATTATATTTAACAATAACTTCACGTTTGAGTTCTTTTTCCATTTGATTCAATTCATTAATGTAGTTTTTAGCCCATTCATAAGGATCCTGTCCATTTAACTTTTCCCTGAGTTCGGCTTCGGTTCCGAGTTTCTCTACAATCACTGAAGAATTTGACTGAGTCTTACTGTTGTAAACAGATTTTATTACATAAAGTGAAGCTGCATTTTTAGACCTGGTCACCTTGAGTCTCATTACAAATATCGCCCCCTTTCCCCTATATTATAACACAGTGCGACAAAGTGCGATACACAAAAAAGAAAAAAACAAAAAAAATAAGCCTATATCAAGGCTTTCTGGGATTTTTCCTTATGCAACTGTCAAAGACCCGTTGACCCCCGCTGAAAATACAATATAAAAATAGTATAGCATAAAAAAAAAGGAAACATAGACGGATTAAAATACTAAATGTTATGATTATTTTATTAGATTGAGGGAGACTTTTCTATGGATAAAAGACTTCTAGAATTCGTAAATTCTCTAAGATATGCCGGAGTGAAAGTTTCTCCAAGTGAGGTTATTGATTGCTTTGAGGCCTTAGAAGCTTACGGAGTAAGCAAACCTAAATTGTTTTACAGCATCTTGAAAGCAACTTTGATAAAAAATGAAATGGATGCCGTGGTTTATGATCTGGCCTTTAGATTGTTTTTTCTAGCAGAAGTGGAAAAGCCCGAGCATTTGAAAGGCCCAGGATGCTGTGGCGGTTTTGGCTCCTGTATAGATGGCTCCGGGACCGGAAAGGCAGGCATGGGAGCTGCATCGAGCCAGTTATTTGAAGCAGTTCAAAAGAGGCAGTCTGAGAGCCTAATTACTATGGTGAATAAACAATTAGCACAACTCCATATTAATCAAGAGTGTGTTGATCAAGTGCTCCACGGAATAAAAGTGAAAATGGAATGGTTTATGGTAGAGAACGCTTTTCAAAAAGAAGGAAAAGCGGGGCAGGAAAATTCTCAAGTGTTGAAGGATTTAGAACAATATCTCAGGCACCGAGTGGAAAAATTGGTAGTGAGCCAAAAAGGCCGGGAGGGGCTTAACGATCTATTATCTAAAGAAAACCTTAAGCAAAAGGAGTTTGGTGCTCTTAACCAATTCCAGGTAAAGGAAATGGAAAAGCGAGTACAAAGACTGGCAACTAAGCTGGCATCACGGTATTCGTATCGTTTTAAGCCGGCAAAAACCGGAAGAATTGATATGAGAAGGGTGCTGCAGAAGGCGGCCCGGATGGGGAGAACCCCGGAAAAACTTCTATTTCAAAACAAGATAATGAACAAACCCAGGCTTGTTGTTTTATGTGACATTTCTGGGTCAGTTGCTGTATACAGCGCATTTTTGCTCCAATTGGTATATGCCATGGCAAGAAGCTTTGAGGATATAAAAACTTTTTTGTTTATTGATGAAATTGATGAAATAAAGGCTCGATTAGAAATCAATAATGTCCAAGGTGCTGTTTATCAAGCCATTAGTGAGGCTAGGTGTTCCCGCTTGGGGATTTCTAATTTTGGACAGGTTTTTGAAATTTTCCGTAGCCGGTTTGGAGAAAGCCTAAACTCAAAAACAACCTTAGTTATTTTAGGTGATGCCAAAAACAACTGGTATCCGCCGCGGCAGGAAGAGATAAAGCTGATTTCAAAAAAAGTAAAAAGGATAATTTGGTTGAATCCTGAACCGGAACATAAGTGGAATCAGGAGGATAGTATTATCGGTTTGTATGGAAAGGCCTGTTCAGATGTTTTAGAATGTCGTAATCTCGACCAGTTAGAACGGGCAGTAAGGAGAATCATGTAATTAGAGACTGGTTAAGTGCAACTAAACTTCAGATGGAAATAAGACTCCACCTGAAGTAAGTTTTACTTTATAATATTAAAACATAAGGATTAATAAAAGGGTGGAAGAGATATGTTGAAAAATCCATATGTATTACTAATTTTAGCAGCTTTATTTTGGGGGGGTAATTTCGCCTTGGGCAAGGCAGTAAGCGGCAGCATACCTCCAATGACCTTAAGCTATATTCGTTGGATGGAGGCCTTTATTTTCTTTCTGCCCTTTGCTTGGAACGAATTAAAGGATCAGAAGGAAAACCTGATTAATAATTGGAAAACCTTTGTTATCTTGGGCTTGACAGGTGTTTTAGGATTCAATATTTGTGTTTATTTATCTGTCCAATATACTACTGCTATTAATGCTTCACTGATCAATTCTTTTGCTCCTGTTGTGATCATCTTACTTAGCATGATCTTTCTTAAAGAAAAACTATCTATCCGACAGGTAATGGGTATTTTTATCTCAATAATTGGGGTAGTTTGGATTATTACTAGGGGTGAGCTCCAGAGATTGTTTGCCTTAACTTTTAATACTGGCGATCTAATTATGCTTATCGCAATCATTCTTTGGGGGATATATAATATTGTACTTAAGAAAAAAGGGAAGGTAGCTCCCCAAAAAACTGTTTTTATGGGATCAATTATGGGTGGTTTAATTATTACTTGGCCTCTAGTTATTTATGAAAACGTTGATACCGGCTTAAGCTGGATACTGAACCTTACTGCCGGTCATTATCTGAGTCTCCTGTACTTCGGGATTTTCCCCACCATATTTTCCTTTTTATTTTTCAATAAAGCTATGCTAGAAGTAGGTCCTAGTAGAGCTTCCATATTTGCTAACCTTATTGTAGTATTTGCTGCTATTTTTGGTGTTATATTTTTAAATGAAAAGCTGCTTTTTTCCCATTTAGTTGGAGGGATTTTAATAATATTCGGGGTTGTTCTAACTACCCAAAGCAAACCCATTCTTAAGGGGAGAAGTATAAAAAATACAAACCATTAAAGAATTTTATATTCTTTGTGGGCATATTTCCAATATAATAAAGCTTGATGAGCAATTAAACGTGAGTAGAAGGCAAAGCCAGCCTTCTCTTGTGAAAATTAATACTAATAAAGTATATAGAGAGGATGATTCTGTATGGAACGCTTAAAAATTGTGGTAATTGGTGGGGTTGCTGCTGGACCCAAGGCTGCTGCACGGGCAAAAAGATGTGATCAAAATGCACAGGTTACTTTGGTTGAAAAGGGTGAATGGCTGTCTTATGGTGGTTGTGGGTTGCCCTATTTTTTAGGGGCTGCAGTTAAGGAAATAAAAGACTTGATGTCTACGTCCTGGGAGGCCGTAAGATCTCCGCAGTTTTTTCATGAGGCAAAAGATATTGATGTTTTGTTGGGTTGGGAAGCTCTTAGTATTAATCGGAAAGATAAAACGGTAAAAGTTATTGATGTGGGGACAAAAGAAACTAAAGAATTAGTTTACGATAAATTGGTTTTAGCAACAGGGGCAGAAGTTCTTGTTCCACCTATCCCTGGGCTAGATGCTTTAGGAGTTTTTCAGCTAAAAAATCCTGGGCATGCTTTAGCTATGAAAGAGTATTTATTAAATAACGAAGTTGCTAATGCAATCATTATTGGCGGAGGTTTAATCGGGCTGGAAACAGCTGAGGCCTTAGCCAACTGGGGGATGGAAGTTACTATTGTAGAAATGCAGAATCAGATAATGCCGTATTTACTAGACCCAGAATTATCACTAGCTTTCTCAACTTATTTAGAACAAGAGGACTTGAATATTTTAACAAGTACTAAGGTTCAGAAAGTTCTTGCTGATGATGACGGTCGGGTAAAAGGAGTAGAAACAGAGCAGGGCTTTATTGCATGCCAAGTGGTTTTGGTTTCAGCAGGGGTACGCCCTAATGTGAAACTAGCCCAGGAGGCAGGATTAGCTGTTGAAAAGGGAATCATTGTTAATGAATATATGGAGACTAGTGACTCTGATATTTATGCCTGTGGTGATTGTGTGGTCTGTGAACATATAGCTTCCGGCAATCAAGTATATGTACCGTTGGGCTCTACCGCTAATAAGCAGGGAAGAATTGTTGGTACTAATATTACCGGTGGTAGAGAAAATTCCCCGGGAATTATGGGGACATCTATAGTAAAGATGTTTGACTGGAATGCAGGGCGAACCGGTTTATCGGAAAGGGATGCTAAAGAGTTGGGGTATGATGTAGTTACTGCTTTTGTGCCAGGACCGGATAAAGCCCATTTCTTTCCCGGGAAAAAGCTGATTCTTGTAAAATTGATTGCTGATAGAAAAACGGGAAAACTACTAGGAGCACAGCTGATAGGACCGGGGGACATAGCCCGGCGTCTGGATGTAATGGTTACAGCCATAACCTTAGGCGCAACAGCCCATCAAGTAGCTAACCTAGATTTGGCATATGCTCCGCCTTTTAGCCCGGCTATGGATACTCTCATTAATGCAGCAAATGTAGTTAAAAATATCATTGATGGTAAGGCTAAAAATATGAGCTTTCAGGAATTTAAGGCTAAATTATCTGATGATAATGTGATATATATCGATCTAAGGACAACAGAAGAAAGAAAGGCTAAGAATATAAAGGCCCGTAATCAGCTCCATATTCCGTTTGAAGAGATTAGAGCCCGCAGTACAGAAATTCCTAAGGATAAGGAAATAGTTGTATTTTGCATTTTAAGTACCCGGGCTTTTGAAGCACAAGTAATCCTCAATCACCTAGGCTTTAGCAATGTAAGCTTTGTCGATGCTGGGATTCAATTCTGGCCATTATAAAAAACGGGCACTGCCCGTTTTTAGGTCTATTAGTGTTTATTCTACTTTATTAATACTACTAACCCCAGTAATGCCCAGTATCGCTAAAAACCTCTGATAACATTCTGTTGCTCCCGTAGTAAAGACACTGATATCACCATGGCCTTCAGAAACGTTTAACATATCATGTTCTGTTAAGTATTTTTTAATAGCCAAGGCTTGATACAATGCTGGATTAATGAAAACAGTATCGGGATACAACTTCTGTAAATGATCGGTAATAATGGCATAGTGGGTGCAGCCGAGAATAATTGTATCAAGGGCATGATTTGCATTAAGCTGTGCCATAGGTTCAGCTATCTCCTCTTTGACCTCGTCTTTTGTATATATACCACTATCAATAAGGGAGGCAAGTTTAGGGCAACCTTCGGCAACTATTTCTATATTTTTATTGAAATTAGATAAAGTGAGATTATAGTATCCACTTTTTGCCGTAAAAGGAGTAGCGATTAATCCCACCTTATTATTGGTTAGTTTGGCGATATAGTTAACAACAGGGTCAATTATGCCAATTATTTTTACATCATATTGAGGTGCAATTAAGTTAAGTACTGTAGATATTGTGTTACAGCCAATACCTATCAACTTAACATCTTTTTCCATTAAGAAATCTAGCATTTTTTTAGTAAGAATAACAATTTCTTCGCGGCTTTTACTACCATAGGGGACATTCTTATTGTCGCCAAAATAAATCAGATTCTCCTTGGGTAGTAATGATTGAAGTTCTTTAACGACAGTAAGACCCCCAACTCCTGAGTCAATTATGGCAATGGGTCTTTTCCCCATAACGGAATAACACCTCGATAATATCAAATTACGTATTTATTTTATCATGTTTTTTCTTAATTAATAGAGGGAAATAAGTAAATAATGCAACTATTCTTACGTGTTTGTCGTCTATCAATTAAATTAAATATATCCATTTTTTTCGGTTTATCTGGTAAAATTAGGAGGATTAGCAAAAAGGATGTCGAATTTAAAAAGTGTAATAATTACAAGGGGTGGAGGTAAACATGAATAAAGGTTTAATGCGGAATGTAGTTCTTGTCTTTATCGTAGTATTTGTAATTAATATTTTAGCGCCTGTATCAGTTCTTGGTTTGGATATTCGGTACGGTTATTTTCCGGATGTAGCGGACAATCATTGGGCAAAACAGGTGATTACTAAAATGAATTTACGAAGTGTTGTCAGTGGTTATGAAGAAAACGGTCTCCGATACTTTAAACCGGATCAGTCTGTAAGCCAGGGAGAAGCAGTACTTATGGCCCTACGAACTATGGGTCTTCAGAATAAAGAAGCACAAGTGGATACTGGTAGATATTTACCATTTTCAGTTCCCGACTGGGCTAAAGCTGCTGTTTTGGTTGCGGTTGATGAAGGATTAATAATAGGGGGCCAGTTTGTTTGGGCTCAGGAAGCCAGTAGAGCTTGGGTTGCTCAGCTTTTAGTAAGGATAATTGATAAGGAAGATGAAATTGACAGTGTTTCTGAGGAAATTTTAACTTATAACGATAGCTATGCCATTCCTTTTCAATACTTAAATTATGTAAAGGTAGCAAATAAATATGGTTTAATCGGGGGTTTAGCAAATAACGCATTCGCGCCTAATGATTCGGTGACTAGGGCTCAAATGGCTGCTTTCCTAAGTAGAACAGAGCCTTACATAGATATTAATGCATCTAATGTAGTTATTGGTAAAATTACAGGTATAAACGGTTCCAATGTTACAGTGGAAAGTGATGATGGTGCAGAATACACACTTATATGTAATATTAGTACAAATCTTTTTGGAACCGGCGGTAGTGAAATCTGGGTTACTGACTTAGAATTGAACAGCCGGGTGTATACCATTGTTGACGGAAATACTATTAAATACCTAGATATTAATCCACCCAAACCACAGCAAAACGCTATTAGCAATAAAGGAACTATTCTTCAGGTATATCCAGAGGAGAATACCATAGTTCTAAAGAGTAAAGAGGGTAAAATAGAAACCCTTTCCCTTACTGCTAACACAAAAATTGTTAAAGAAAATGATGGAGTTACCATTGCAATAGATAAGTTGGTAAAAGACCAAGAGGTTTCTGTAAGTTTTGATAGTAACGGTCGACCGCTAAAAATTACTGTTCTTACAGGGGTTACCAGTACTGATGGTCAGGGTGTAGTCTATCACTTAGACAAAGATATTAAGTTACTTACTTTAAAAAATGCCGGTGGGTTAGCTGCTTATTTATATAACGAAGAAACTCAGGTAAGTATCAGTAATAACCGTTTCGCTTCCCTAGATGATATTAAGATCGGTGATAGTATACAGGTGGAAGTAGCTGAGGGTGTATTAACAAAAATTACTCTGGTTGCCTCAGAGGTTGACCTGTCTTCTTCAGGTATTGTTAAACAAATTAGTATTGATAGCAGGATAATTACTTATCAAACTCCGGACAATCAATTAAAGGCCCATTATGTTGAAACTAATGGAGCTATTGAATTTAGTGGGCAGGCCGGTACTCTTTCGGAGATTATAGTGGGTGATGCCATTGAGGTAAAAATTGAAAATGGTAAGATCACCAGTCTTTCCGTTACAAACCGTAAACTACATGAGCGCAGTAAAGGTACTGTTGTCAGTACTGACTATACAAACCGTATCTTAGCTATCCGGGATAGTGGCAGTCTGCTTAATGCCTATGAAGTCACTTCTTCAGCGGAAATTCTTGTAAACAATAAGACCGGATATCTTCATGAGATCAAAAAGGATATGCAGGTAGATCTTGAGTTATCCGAGGATAAGATTACATATTTATCTGCTAGAGATACTCTTCTAGGTACTGTTGTAAGGGTAAGTAACAGCACTAAAGTTTTGGAACTGTCCTTGGAAACAGGGGAAACCAAAAGTTATCCAGTGCATTCTAGTGTAGATATTGATATGGAGGATATTTCCAGTCCGGACTTGGATGATATTTATAAAGGTGATGTGGTAGAAGTTAAGATTGAAAGCAGCAAAGTTACTGAGATCAAAGTACAGAGAACTATTAGTTATAAAATCACTGAGGTATTGACCAGTTCTAGCCGGATTAAAGTAATTGATGATGATAATGATAGTAGATACTTATATTTTTATAGTGCAGTAGAGCTTGATATTAATGGAAAGACTAATGCAAAGGTTAGTGATTTAAAGGTTAATGATATCATTAAGGCTACCTTCTTAGGCTATAACCTTAATAAGGTGGAAATGGCACCTGTTATTATTGGAAGTGTATCTGCGGTTAATTCAGCAGAGAATTCCTTGACAATTAATACCTATGATGGTCGTACATTTACTTATAAATTTGAGGGCAGCAGCAGAGTACTGAAAAATGGTCAGTCCTACTATCATTTAGGCATTGTAGCAGTAGGTGATCGAGTAGCTGTGGAAGAAAGTCTAGGTACGGGTAAAGTCTATAATATTATGAAAAAGGTTAGTGGCAAGGTTGGAGCTTTGTATAAAGATAAAACTAGAATTTACCTGCAGATCACCCAAACCAATTGGCAGCAGTATGAAATGCTGACAAGTGCATATTTGCATATGGGTGCAGTAGAGCTAACAACAACAGATTTTAAACTTAATGATGAGATAGATATTTATCTAGCTAACAATAAGGTATATGAAGTAGTCAAAAAATAGGCGGATTCGGCGGCTTTCTTTTTGTATAAAATTTGAACCATGAATGGGGACTTCTGTGATATTATAGAATTGATGTTTTATATAGTTGATAAAGCTAACCCTTAGAGATAAAGAGCGGAAAGGACGGAAATTATGGGAAGGAAAGTGAAAAAAGAAATTACTATTCGTAGCTCCGCCGCTGAGTACCTGACTTTTGTCGCAAGCACTGGTGATAATCAAGACAGTGTTGAAATGCGGTATGAGGATGAAAACATCTGGTTGACACAAAAGATGATGGCTACTTTGTATGACGTGGAAACACACACAATTAATTACCATATTAAAAGGATTTTTGCAGACTCGGAATTAGAGGAGAGTTCAGTTATTCGAAATTTTCGAATAACTGCCGCTGATGGAAAAACCTACGATACCAAGCATTATGCCTTGCAAATGATTATTGCCGTTGGATTTAAGGTTAACTCCGAAAGAGCTGTGCAATTTCGTAAATGGGTTAATCAAATCGCCAAGGACTATACAATTAAAGGCTGGGTTATGGATGATGAGCGAATAAAAAGAGGGTCCTACTTGACCGATAAATATTTTGAGGAACAGCTTGAGAGGATACGGGAAATCCGTGCTAGTGAGCGAAAGTTCTATCAAAAAGTAACCGACTTATACGCAACAGCCATTGATTATGATAAAAACGCAAAATCAACAAAGCGGTTTTATGCAACTGTGCAGAATAAAATGCACTACGCTGTTCACGGTCACACTGCGGCGGAGCTTATTGTCGGCAGAGCGAATAGTGAGAAAGAGCATATGGGGCTTACCACTTGGCAGGATGCCCCCGATGGCAAAATCAAAATCACGGATGTGACAATTGCAAAAAACTATTTGTCTGAATTTGAATTGAAGCAACTAAACCGTATGGTAAGCTCCTATTTGGATTTTGCAGAGAATATGACACAGCGCAAAATTCCTTTAACAATGCAGGATTGGGAGACACGCCTAAATTCTTTTATCGAAATGTTTGAATATGGTTTATTGAAAGATGCAGGAAAAGTGTCCGCAGAAATAGCAAAATTACACGCTGAAAGTGAATTTGAAAAATACCGCATTGTTCAAGACAAGCTCTTTGAGTCCGATTACGACAGATACATCCGAGAGCTTGAACAATTGCAACAACAGGGAAAAGACAAATCCAAATCGGATGCAAAAAGGTAGAGACGACGAATAAGGTTGTAATCACATGCTAAGAGAGAGGCACCATCCCTTGCGGGACAACGCCTCTCTCTTGCATTTCCGTATCGGTTTGGGGTATGGTTCAATAAATTTCCCTATTAAACCGTGCCTTTCCCGCCTATTTTTTTTTAAACTTTAGGAAAATATATAATTTAGGGAAGGAGTGAAATTGATGTTAAAGGAAGCCCAAAGATGTTTACAGTGTAAAAAGCCAAGGTGTCAGTCGGCCTGTCCAATAAGTACGGAGATCCCTCGGGTAATAGACTATTATCTACAAGGGGAAGTCAGCACAGCGGGCAGAATATTATTTGAAAATAATCCTTTATCAGTTATAACATCACTGGTCTGTCCCCATGAAAAGCAGTGTCAGGGCAATTGTATCTTAGGTCAAAAGGGACTGCCATTAAATATTGGTGAAATAGAGCATATGGTTTCTCTAAACTTTCTTAAGCAGACCTCCTTTTTCATACCTAAACAAAACAACAGCATGGTTGCTATTGTTGGCTCTGGTCCTGCCGGCCTAACAATTGCTTTTTTACTGGCTCAAAAAGGTTATCAGGTTACAATTTTTGAGGAAAATGATAAAACTGGAGGGGTACTTCGTTTTGGCATCCCCGAATTTCGCCTTCCTAAACAGATTATTGATTTATTAGCTGAGAAATTGCTAGAGTTAGGGGTTATTATAAGATATAATACTCTAATCGGGCCTATATTAACTTTAGAGGACCTTTTTAGAGACGGATATTTGGCTATATTCATTGGTACAGGGGTTTGGAGATCCAACAAGTTAGGGTTAAAAGGAGAGAGCTTAGGTAATGTGCACTTTGCTATTGATTACCTAAAAAACCCCGATGTCTATAGACTGGGTGCAGTTGTAAACGTAATTGGCGCTGGAAATGTGGCTATAGACGTTGCCAGAACAGCTATTAGACAGGGTGCTATTAGGGTAAGTGTATTGTATCGGGGAAGTGAAGAAATGATGACAGCCAATAAGGAAGAAATTGAGATGGCAAAAGCTGAAGGTGTTAGCTTTCTTTTCTTCCATCAGCCTGTAGAATTCTTAAAGGATGGGGTACTCTGTCATAAAACTATAATAGAGGCAGGTAAAACAGTACAGCTTCCGGAAACTGAGTTCATAAAATCAGATAGCGTGATAATATCTGTCGGTCAGGGACCAAGAGCAAATATTGTAGCAACAGCCAAAAACCTGGAAATATCTGCAAGAGGACTTATCAAGACTGATCCTTTTGGGAAGACTTCTATGGATGGAGTATTTGCTTCAGGCGATGTAGTAACCGGAGCCCGAACGGTCGTTGAAGCTGTTAATATTGCCAGAAGGGTAGCAGAAGAAATGGAAAAATATATGATATCAAGGAGGAAATATGTTAACATTTAAAGAGTTAAATCTAGATTCAAGAATACTTAGAGCGGTTGAAGAAATGGGTTTTGAACAGGCGACCCCTATTCAGGAGCAGGCTATACCTGTTGCACTGCAAGGAAAGGACATGATTGGACAGGCTCAAACAGGTACAGGAAAAACAGCGGCCTTTGCCATTCCTTTTTTAGAACGTATTAGAGATGGTCAGGATATACAGGTTCTGGTATTAACACCAACCAGAGAGCTTTGTATTCAAATAGCAGAAGAGGTAGGCAAAGTTGGAAAGTACATGCAGGTAAAGGCACTGCCTATTTATGGTGGACAGGAAATTAGCCGGCAGATTAGAGGCTTGAAGAACCGCCCCCAAATAATTATTGCTACACCCGGACGTTTGATGGACCATATGGAACGCAGAACTATAAAACTAAGTAACTTGAAGGTCATTGTCTTAGATGAAGCTGATGAGATGCTAAACATGGGCTTTTTAGAGGACATCGAAAAAATCCTTGCTTCCTGTAATTCTGACAGGCAGACTTTGATGTTCTCAGCAACTATAAAGCCAGAGATTGAAAAAATTGCTAATAAATTCATGAAGGAGCCAGTCCTTGTTAGGGTTAAAAATCAAGAACTAACTGTATCCGCAATTGAACAGCACTTTTATGAGGTTCCGGAGAGACAAAAGCTCGATGCTTTATGCAGTATTTTGGATATCCAAAGCCCTGAGCTGGCTTTAATATTTGGCAGGACTAAAAGGCGAGTAGATGAGTTAGCGGATGCTTTACAGAAAAGGGGTTACCAGGCGGAAGGTATCCATGGAGATTTAAGCCAGAGGCAAAGGGATGCTGTAATGGCTAAATTTAGAGGCTCCCAGATCGATATTTTGGTTGCAACAGATGTTGCTGCCAGAGGCTTGGATATTTCAGGAGTAACCCATGTCTATAACTTTGATATACCCATGGATGTAGACGGCTATGTCCATCGTGTTGGAAGAACCGGTAGAGCAGGTCAGTCTGGCTTAGCTGTTACCTTTGTAGAGCCAAGGGAGTTTGGCCAGCTTAGAAATATAGAACGTACTATCAATAAAAGGTTAAAACGTCAGCAGCTGCCCTCATTAGCCGATGTTAGAAAAGAAAAACAAAAGCTTGCCGCCAGTAAAGTAATGGCAATTATTGAAGACGGCAAATTTGGTGAATATAAATATGCCGCAGAACAGTTAATTAACGAGTATGATTCTTTAACAGTCATTTCCGCAGCTCTTAAATTAATAGGCGGCGGATTGGAAAAAATAGAAGATGATATTAAATTAACAGAAGAGAGACCTGTATTTAGTAAGAAGAAATCTTTTACCCAAAATAATAGGGCAAAACGTCCACCCCAAAAGGGAGGAAGAAATAGTAGACAGGATAATAGACAGGGATATTATAAATAAACTAGTGCCCAGCTATAAAGGTTAAGGCTAAGGCTGAGGCTAAGAAAAATCTTAACCTTAACCTAGCGAAATGAAATGAGCGAAACCTTAACCTTAGTAATGCTAGCATTACTAAAGAAAAACGGGGGTAGCTATGCTGTATCTGGATAACAGTGCAACAACTGCCGTTCATCCTGAAGTAATAAAGGTCATGCAGGATGTACTAGCAAAAAATTTTGGCAATCCTTCATCTTTACATAGAAAAGGTATTGAGGCAGAGAAAATGCTTCAGATTAGTAGAAATTTTATAGCCCAGACCCTTCAGGTAAAACCCCATGAAATAGTTTTTACATCAGGAGGTACAGAAGGTGATAACTTGGCTGTTAAAGGGATAGCCCTGCAATATCAAAATAGGGGACGTCATATAATAATTAGTCAAGTGGAACATCCTGCTGTAAGAGAATCCTGTCATCAGCTAGAAAACCTAGGGTTTGAGATAACCTGCCTTGCTGTTGATAAAACAGGTTGTGTTGATCCGGAATTAGTTAAGACGAGCATTAGAAATGATACTATTCTCGTCAGTATCATGCAGGTAAATAATGAGGTAGGGACTATCCAGCCTATTCAAGCTATAGGAGATATTATCAAGAAACATACTAAAATATTTTTCCACGTTGATGGTGTACAAGGGTATGCAAAAATTCCAGTACAGCTAAAGCTTTGGGGTGTAGATCTCTTTACCATTTCCGCCCACAAAATTCACGGTCCCAAGGGAGTAGGAGCCTTGTATATTAGAGAAGGGATTAAACTGTTCCCTCAAATAACCGGGGGTGGTCAAGAAGGCGGCATCAGATCCGGCACTGAAAATATCCCTGGGATTGTAGGCTTTGCCAAGGCATGTCAAATTGCCCGGGAAATATTTGTCGTAAAAAGTGAGGAAATGTCTAACTTAAGAAGAGAATGCATTGTTATGCTCGAAGAAAGTATTCCCTCCATTGTCATTAATGGACCCAAAGACGAGGAAGCTTCACCTTACATAATTAATCTAAGTATACCCGGGTTAAAAAGAGAAGTGCTGGTACATGCTTTAGAAAGTGAAGACATTTTTGTTTCTACTGGCTCCGCCTGTTCCTCGAAAAAGGATATTACCAGCCCCGTCCTTGATGCAATGGGAATTGCCAAGGATCTCAAGTTAGGGTCTATCAGGGTTAGTTTTACCTATGATACAGCTATAGAGGATATAGAAGTTTTCGTTGGTAAACTTGCTCAAGTAGTGGAGCAATTATTAAGAAAAAACTAGTCTTGATAGATGGCATCGGATGAATGATAGTTTTTGGGATGCATCTATTCAAAGTAATACTGCAAGATGCATCTGATGAATGCCAAATTTTTTTGATGCATCCCTTAAGCTTGACCTTTGAGCAGATGCGTCCGGATAATGTTTACATTCATGGGATGCATCCCAATATCTCAACCCCTTAGCTGATGCCCTATTTGACAACATGGTGGCGATACGTCGTTTCGGTAATTTGTTACAAAATCATAGGTGGTGAAGAATATGTATGATCATATCCTAATAAGATATGGTGAGCTTGCCCTAAAAGGACGTAACCAAATGAGCTTTGTCAGGCAGTTAGTAAGAAATATTCGGGGGATGATAGAGAGGCACCAGGGTGAAAAAGTAAAAATAGAAGTAGAACAAGGGCGCATTTTCTTAGAACTAGAGGGTGCAAACCCGGAAAAATATTATGACTCATTGGGTAAGGTTTTTGGAATAATCTCCTTTAGCCCTGTTCGTAAGGGAAAGCTTGATATGGAGGAAATAAAAAGAATCTCACTGGAGGAATTCCAGTCTATTACAAAAAAACCTGACTCCTTTCGAGTAACAGTAAAACGATCAAATAAACGCTTTCCAGTAAAATCACCTGATGCTCAAATAGAAATAGGCGGGCATATTTATGAAAACAGTAATAATTTACGGGTGGACTTGCATAATCCAGATGTTGAGGTTTTTGTTGAAATTAGGGATGATGCTGCCTATATCTATACCCAAAAAATACATGGCTTAGGGGGATTGCCTTTAGGTACCGGAGGTAAGGCTATGCTTTTATTATCCGGTGGTATTGACAGCCCAGTAGCTGGTTGGTTAACAATGAAAAGGGGTGTAGTAATTGAAGCCATCCATTTCTACAGTTATCCTTATACAAGTGAACGTGCCAAAGAGAAAGTAATAGACTTAGCTCGAGTTTTAGCAGAGTTTTCTGGTAAGGTTGTTGTCCATATGGTACCCTTTACAAAAATCCAAGAAGCAATAAGCGCCAATTGCTATGAAAGTTTATGGATTACTATTATGAGGCGTTTTATGTTCAGAATTGCAGAAAGAATTACCCAGCAGAGAAAAGCCCTAGCTCTTGTTACAGGGGAAAGCTTAGGGCAGGTTGCTAGTCAAACATTAGAAAGCATATATGCTATAAATGACGTTATTAATACACCTGTGATTAGGCCTTTAATTGCAGCTGATAAAGAAGAAATAATGGGCTTGGCTAGAAAAATAGATACATATGATATTTCAATTCGCCCTTATGAGGATTGTTGTACTGTATTTTTACCAAAAGAGCCTAAGACTAAGCCTAAAATGGCGATTTGTGAGAAGGAAGAAACTAGGTTAGATAAAGAGGGTCTTATTGAGGAGGCTTTGGTTAATACTGAACGTATTATGATAAAAGCTCAAGAAGACCAACTAGGCTTTGGAATTAAATAACTTCATTTAAAAATCGCCTTACGGCGATTTTTAAATAGAGGTAAGATTAAAACCAATAGAATATAATTAAGTAGCCACTAGCCACTAAAATAATTGACTAACTAGTATTGAAGGTTATAATTTCAAATAAGTGGCTTTTCGTTTAATACAATGCAGGAGGAAGAGTTATGCCGGAAATACCTGAAATGGAAGTGTATAAAAACCAGCTTTCTAAGACGGTTATCCATAAAAAGGTAACAGGGGTTATTATTAATCGGGAGAGAGCAATTAATGTAGAACCAGCAGTTTTTTCTGAGCTGGGCAATGACCAGCTTATTGTTTATGTTAGTAGGCGGGCAAAACACTTAATTGTAACATTGGGTAATGGCTATTATCTAGTTGGGCACTTAATGTTAGGTGGGAGAATCTATTTAGCCGAACCTGGTGAAAAGCTAAAAACCCAAGGTTCTGTTATCTTGGAATTCTCAGGTGGTGAAAAACTATATTTTATTAATTTGCGTTTAGGCTGGCTTCATGTCATGAATGAAGAGGAAATGGATCGGCAGTTTGCGAAATTAGGGCCAGAGCCATTAAGTGAATTTTTTACTTTAGAATGGCTGAGTGATAATTTGTCGCAAAAAAGAGGTACAATTAAGCCACTATTAACAGAGCAAGGGTTTATAGCTGGAATAGGCAATTGCTATTCCGATGAGATCCTTTTTGGAGCAGGTCTAAGACCTGATAGGAAAGCCAATGAAATTAACCCCAAGGAGAGTAAACAGCTTTTTTCTGCTATACCTACGGTATTAAGGGATGCTATCGCTAATGGTGGATATATGGAAAAGCCTTTTCGCTTGCATGATAAATTAACAGGTGGTCATAATGAACACTTAAAAGTTTATGACCGAGAGGGTCAACCCTGTTCCCGCTGCCCGGGCATAATTGTGCTTACAACTCTCTCTGGTAAAAAGAGCTTTTTCTGCCCCAGCTGCCAACGGTAGGGGGGGAGGGAGGGCTTTGTACTCAGAGCTCAGTGCCCAGTGCCCAGAGCCCTTATTTAACCACGGGCCCCTTCAGGGCACACCGATGAACACGGCTGAAATTGGCATCTGATGAATGACAATTTTAAATACTTATCAGTTCACAGGTTTTTTGTATGGTGCATCCCTTAAGCTAGACCTTTGAGCAGATGCTTCCTATAGTGTTCACATGCATGGGATGCATCCCAATATCTCAACCCATTAGCTGATGCCCTTTAATTATTTTACTTAACCTTAACCTTAACCTTAGCCTGTCCATAAATATTACTTATTAGAACCTTGGAGGTATTAATGAAACCAATCGAGAGAGTTAAAAATTATTTTAATAAGCAGGAAGTTAAATTAGAAGTTATCGAATTCCCGGAAGGTGCCACAGAAACTTGCGAACTGGCTGCTCAGGCCTTAGGTGTTCTGCCTGCCCAAATCGCGAAGACCTTAGTTTTCGTCGGCAAGAAATCAAATGTTTTAGTAGTAACCTGTGGCGACGAAAAAGTAGATCAAAAAAAGCTAAAGGAATATATCGGGGATAAATTTCGGTTTGCCCGGGCCGAAGAAGTTGAGGAATTAACTGGCTTCCCTCCGGGTGGAGTATGCCCCTTTGCTTTAAAAAGCGAGCTGCCTATAATTATAGATAAATCCATAGAACGATTTTCTGTAGTATATACTGCTGCAGGAAATGCGGGTTCAGCAGTTCCTGTGACTTTGGAACAGCTGTTGGAGGTTACCCGAGGTAAACTCCTCTCAGTTTGTTAGGAAAGGGGACACACCTCCTACAGGTGGCAGGAAGCAGGAGACAGGATGCAAGATGCAAGATAAGAATCTATTCATGTCTCTTATATCTTGTCTCTTGCCTTGAATGAGTAATCGTTCCCTTAAAGCCCAAATCCTCAAATTATTACTTTATACGATACGGTTTTGGAACTTTAAAGAGGCTTAGTTATACTTGTTTTTGAACGGTTACATTCAAGCTACTTTCGGTCTTTTGTTTATGCCAATAAACCAAACATTACTTTTATATAAGGACACTAATTAAATATCTTAGGCTTGCGCGCTCACGAGCTCACTCGCTCACGAATAGACGCAATCGCCTTTGGCGATTAAAAGGAGTTGAGGAGATTATGTTTTTCCGGGAACCGAAGAATAACGGTTTGGACTGCAGATTGTTTGGTACAATATTAACCCAAAATGAAGAATGTCCGTACCATAACTTATTAGATATGTATATTGTGGAGTTAGCTCCCGGGGAGGCCGTTATGGAGCTGCCAACTCAAAAGGAGCACCTTAACTCTATGGAAGCCGTGCATGGCGGAGTAACATTTTCTTTACTGGACACCGTTATGGGAATAGCTGTTCGAACTCAAAATATTAACTGTGTGACCGTTGAGGCTAATATAAATTATTTAAAGCCTGTACTAAAAAGTGATAATTTAATTGCCATAGGCAAAGTAGTTAAATTAGGTAAAAAGATAATTGTTACTGAGGGCCTAATAAATAACAAAGAAGGGGAAAAGGTTGCAGTAGCTAGGGGTACATATTACAATACGGGCCAATTCCTAGCCCCGCCGGCTTATTTAATAGAAGAATAGTAATGCAAGCATTACTAAGGTTAAGGTTCCGCTCACTACGTTCGCTAGGTTAAGATTAAGGTTAAGTAGGACCTGGGAAACCACTAGTGCTATAGCTACAGAGCTACAGAAAAAAGATTACACTCCACTTCGTTTCGTTAGATTTTTGTTTTTGAGTCTAGTGAAGCGGAATCTTAATCTTAGTCTTATTCTCAACCTCAGCCTCAACCTTTCGCCGCAGGCGCCGCCTGATACCGAACAAAATAAAAAATGCCGTTTAAAATTAAGATGCTGCCAAAGAGCTGTTGTAGTGTTAAGCTCTCTTTAAAAATGAAAAAGGCCAATACTGAAGCAATTACCGGCTCCCCCAGAACACTAATTGAGACTGAAGCAGTAGGCAGAAACTTTAAAGCCCAATTTAATATTGAGTGACCCAAAATAGTGCAGAAAAAAGCTAAGGAAATAAATACAGAATAATCTTTGAGCGAGTAGCCAAACAGGGGATAGCCCATCACCCCAACGGCAATAAGAAGTAAAAGACCACTAAAACCATACACTAAAATAGTATAGGGAAGAATATCCATAGTTTTTCTTAGGTGCCTGCCACACAGATAGTATCCTGCAACTGTAAAGGCTCCAACTATTGCAAGTAGGTCACCCTTTAAGTTATCTATCCCTAAATGAAGGTCGCCCCAGCTCAGGATAATAATACCTAATAAGGCTACCAATACTCCTAAGTAAGCTTTGAGTGGGAAAACTTCACGCCACAAAAGATAACCAAAGAAAAGGACAAATAAAGGATGTGTATCAACTAGAACCGTAGCACTAGCTACCGAAGTATATCTTAAAGCAGTAAACCAACTCACAAAATGAAGTGATAAAAAAAGACCAGATACAAACGTCAGTAAATATTGAGTTTTAGTAAAGAAACGGAAATCCTGAGCATTATTTTTTATAGTAAAAGGCAGCAGCATCAGGAGGGTAAAAAGCATCCGGTAGAAAGCTATGACTACAGGTGGGGCAGCAGTGAACTTTACTAAGATAGCAGAGCTGGAAACACCAAGAACTCCAATTATTAAAGCTAGATAAGGATTTGGAGTGAACATAATAACACCTCATTTAAGTCGATAGTCGATGGTCGATAGTCTATAGATAAGAGGCGGGAAACATCTGTGTCAGACGCAATATTTTTCCCCTATAGTACTGTCAGACGCGTAAGGTAGACCAGTGAGTAGTTGTCTGACGCACTAGTTTAGCCAATAAGCAATTTGAAATATATTCGGCACAAATTGAGAAAATCCTTTACTTGTTAAATAATATAAAGATCAATTAAAATTATACGATTAAATATTTTCAATTATTGCAATTGTAAATCAAAAGTTGTATACTATATCAAATACCTAAACAGTTGATTGTAGAATGGTAGGAAGTATTTTAGCTGTGGGTTTAAAATCTTTATAATGGTAGGATGGTAGAATGGTAGGGTGATAGCAAAAGGCACACTCCTATTAGGAGTGTTTTTTTTAACCTTTTTTAGTCTTAACAAAGGCAAAGGAGTATCCTCACTATCTACCGAATAATTTTAGGGAGGTATTTATGATGATTGTTGTAATGGAAAATGGTGCTAATCAGGAGAAGCTAGAAAAGGTATTGGAATTTCTTAAGGGCAGAGGATTTTCTCTGCATATCTCACAGGGTGTAGAACGGACTATCATTGGTGTTCTAGGAGATAAAACTCAAAAAGAAAATTTAGCTTTAGAAGCACTAGATGGGGTGGAAAAGGTTATTCCTATTATTTCACCCTATAAATTAGCCAGCCGCGAGTTTCGCAATACAGATACGGTAATTAAGATTGGTGATGTAACAATCGGTGGTCAAGAATTACAGGTTATGGCTGGTCCATGTGCCGTTGAGAGCAGAGAACAGCTTTTAGAGACTGCACAAATCATCAAGAATGGCGGGGCTAAGATTATGCGTGGTGGGGCGTATAAGCCACGGACATCACCTTATGCTTTCCAGGGTTTAGAGGAAAAAGGTCTAGAGTATTTAGCCGAGGCTCGGGAGAAAACTGGTCTTTTAGTTGTTAGTGAAGTAATGGATACCAGAAGTGTAGAGATAGTAGCTAATTATGTGGATATCATACAGGTTGGCGCCCGTAATATGCAGAACTTCCCTTTATTAAAAGAAGTAGGTAAAAGCAGCAAACCGGTAATGCTAAAGCGTGGCATATCAGCAACTATTGAAGAATGGATAATGGCAGCTGAATATATTTTAGCGGCAGGCAATCACCAGGTTATCTTATGTGAACGGGGTATTAGAACCTTTGAAACATATACCCGTAATACCTTGGATTTATCTGTAGTGCCGGTTATAAAACACTTAACTCATTTGCCTATTATTGTTGATCCAAGTCATGCAACCGGCAAATGGCGGCTTGTTAATCCTATGGCAAAAGCTGCAATTGCTGCGGGAGCTGATGGTTTAATTATTGAAGTACATCCCGATCCAAAGGAAGCTTTATGTGACGGGCCCCAATCCTTAATGCCAGAAAAGTATTTTCAGCTCATGGGAGAACTAGAGCAAGTTGCAAATGTAATGGGCAGAAACCTTCAGGGGACATTAAATCTAGATAAGACTGGTACTGAAGGTTAAAGATGTCTATTCCGTTAGTATTAGGGTATCTAGGCCCCCCAGGGACATTTTCTGAGCAGGCTGCCCACAAGTTTCAAAGCACTTATGCTATCGATGCTTTAAAGTCATTACCTTCTATTCCCCATGTTTTATTGGGAGTAGATAAACAAGAAGTTGGATTAGGCTTGGTGCCCGTAGAGAATTCTATTGAGGGAACAGTGAATGTTACCTTGGATATGTTGGCCAATGAGGTAAATTTATTTATTCAAGGGGAATTAGTTTTAGAGATCAAGCATTGCCTTCTTACCTTAGAAGGTGATAAGGAAAAAATTCGCTTTATTTATTCTCATCCCCAGGCTTTAGCTCAGTGCCGCAGATTTTTATTAGATAATTTTCCTAATGCCAGTTGCATTCCTATGGAAAGTACTGCCCAAGCAGCACTATTAGTAAAGGAGTCAGCAGGGGGGGGAGCGGCTTTAGGTTCTCTCAGCGCTGCTAGGGAATATGGCCTAGATGTTAAAAATAGTGATGCAAGCGATTTCCCTGGCAACAAAACCCGCTTTCTAGTTGTGGGTAAAAAGAGCTTTTCTTTTAAAACGCCTGAAAAATCATCTCTTTGTTTGGCTGTAAATGAAAATATACCAGGAGTGCTCCATGAAATTTTAGGTGAATTTGCTAGGGAACAAATAGACTTGACGAAAATTGAATCCCGACCAACTAAAAGAGAGCTAGGGGACTATCTCTTTTTTCTGGATTGCAGGGCAGACTTATTGGGAGAAAAAAAGGACGTCGTGGAACGTTTAAAAAAAATATGCAGGTTTGTAAAGGTTTTGGGATGTTATGGAACTGATTATTAAAGGAGGAAGTTGAATTGGGGTATCTGGACAAATAAAAAATATTACTATTATTGGGCTTGGTCTAATCGGTGGCTCATGGGGCATGGCTCTCAAAAGAGTTATTCCGGAAATAAATGTTTGCGGAGTGGATATTAGTTCCAATACTATAGAAATAGGATTGGAAACTCAATGTATTGATTGGGGAACCCAGAATTTACAGGAGGGAGTGAAGGCTGCCGATTTAGTCATCATTGCTACTTTCGTATCTTCCATCTCCACGGTTTTTTCTGAAATTGCACCTCATCTTAAGGCCGGTTGTATTATAACCGATGTGGGAAGTACTAAAAAGGAAGTAATAAACAAAGTAGCCAGCCTTCTTCCAAACGATATTCATTATGTACCGGGTCACCCTATGGCTGGTTCGGAAACCCATGGGATTACAGGTGCGGACCCTTACTTGTTTGAAAATGCAGTATATATTTTGACTCCTCTGCCCGAGACGTGCAGCAAATCTATTCAACTACTAGAGGAAATAATAAGTCTCATCGGGGCTAGGATTCTAAAACTTTCACCATATGAACATGATTTAAAAGTAGCTGCAGTCAGCCATCTACCCCATGTCATAGCTGCCTCCTTAGTAAATGGAGTAGGTCTTTTAGAGGAAGAACAGGGCGGAGTGTTTAAACTAGCAGCCGGCGGATTCAGAGATTTAACAAGGATTACCGACAGCCAACCGGAAATGTGGTGCGATATACTTTTGCATAATGGGCAAAGCGTGTTGGAAACTATCGGTTTATTTCGCTCTGCCTTAGATGATATTGAAAAAGCTATTTATCATCAAAAACGAGAAGATATCTTAAACTTTTTTCGTAAGGCCCAACAAGAAAGGAATAAAGTTCCTGCCAAAATTAGAGGAATATTACCAGAAATTTACGAAATAGTGGTTACGGTTCCTGATAAACCTGGAATAATTGGTAATCTCGCTAATCTATTAGGAGCAGAGAATATCAATATAATAGATATCGAAATTATGAGGGTGCGAGAGGGTGATGGAGGTACTATACGTTTGGGATTTAAGGATATTACTTCTAGAGATAAGGCTCATAAAGTACTCCGATATGAAGGATATGTAGTAAAAGTCAGAAAGTAGGTGAACAGGTGGATTTAAGAATTCAAGAAACTCTAAAACTAGAGGGTACAATTACTGTTCCCGGAGATAAGTCAATTTCCCACCGCGCTGTAATGCTGGGTGCATTAGCACAGGGAACTACAGAGGTCAGCGGGTTTCTCATGGGAGAGGACTGCTTAAGCACTATTGCATGTTTTCGGAAGCTGGGAATATCTATTGAATTAACGGAAGGAAAAGTACGGATTCATGGTAAGGGATTAGATGGGCTAGAGGAGTCAGGGGATGTTTTAGATGTAGGCAATTCAGGCACTACCATTCGCCTGTTGACTGGTATCTTGGCCGGCCAAAGCTTTACTACCTTTCTTACTGGTGATAGTTCTATTAGGAAAAGACCTATGGGACGTATTACTCAACCTCTTATCTGCATGGGCGCAGAAATTATGGGGAGAAAAAATGCTACTCTTGCTCCTCTTGCAATAAAAGGGGGAAAGCTTAAAAAATTAGAGTATTCGACACCTGTAGCTAGTGCCCAGGTTAAATCAGCTTTGCTTTTAGCCGGCCTTTATGCTGATGGCTGGACTGAGGTGACAGAACCGGCAAAATCCCGTAATCATACAGAGCTCATGCTACGAGCTTTCGGTGCCCAAGTAGAGGAAGGGGAAAACACAGCTAGGGTCAAAGGTCGACCAACTTTATTGGGGCGGCAGATAAAGGTACCCAGTGATATTTCCTCTGCAGCATTCTTTTTAGCTGCAGGCGCCATTGTTCCTGAAGGAGCATTGACTATAAGAAATGTGGGCTTAAATCCTACCCGCAGCGGTATAATTGATATTTTGTCCCAAATGGGAGCAAAAATAACAGTCATTAATAAAGCAAACTTAGATGGTGAAATTACAGGTGATGTAAGGGTGGAAAGCAGCAGTTTAAAGGGAATTTCTATCGGAGGAGCAATGATTCCCCGCTTAATAGATGAAATACCGGTTATTGCCGTTCTTGCGGCTTGCGCTTCGGGTGTGACTGAAATCAGAGACGCCGAGGAACTTAAGGTTAAAGAAAGTAACCGTTTAACAGCTATAGCTAAAGAGTTAACTAAAATGGGAGCCCGTATTGAAGAACTACCCGATGGATTGAAAATCTTTGGAGGTAAAGCATTAAAAGGTGCTACTTGTGCAAGCTATCATGACCACCGTATAGCTATGGCTCTAGCTGTGGCGGGTCTTAAGGCTCACGGTGAAACTGTAATTAACAATGCCGATATTGTTAATGTTTCCTTCCCCAAATTTGCTGCTAGCCTAGAAAGTATAGGTGCCTTAGTGAGGGTTGATTAATGAATATAAGTGGTAGCACAAGACCAATCGCAATTTTAGGCAGCCCTTTAGGGCATTCTCTCTCACCCCTTATGCATAATTACTTATTTAGAATTGCCGGTTTAAATAATGTATATATTCCCCTAGAAGTGAACGAAAAGGACCTAGAGTCAGCTGTTATTGGTTTGTGGTCCCTAGGTTTCTTAGGTGCTAATGTTACCATTCCTTATAAAGAGTTGATTATGGATTATTTAATAGATATTAGTGAGGAAGCTAGACTAATTGGGGCTGTTAACACTTTAATCTGCAGTGAACAGGGATTTCGGGGAGATAATACGGATGGTAAGGGTTTTATAAACTCCTTACTCATGGAAAAAGACTGGCGACCTTATGCTAAAAGAGCCGTAATATTTGGAGCTGGAGGCTCTGCTAGGGCTGTATGTACAGCATTAGCCCTTAATGGCACTGAAGAAATTGCTATCGTTAATCGCAGTTTACCAAGAGCTAATGATATTAGAAACAACATCACAGCTAAGGTAGGGGCTAAGGTTGGAGTAATGTTATGGGAAGACCGTGGGCTACAGGATGCTATAAGTAAGGCAGATATTATCATTAATACTACTCCCCTGGGAATGGAGCCTAAAATTAATGCAGCTCCACCCATAAATATGGAGTGGTTAGATCAGGGTCAGTTGGTGGTTGATTTGATATACAATCCGCTGAAGACAAAACTATTAGAGGAAGCTAGCTTGCGGGGTTGTGAAGTTTTAAACGGTTTAGGAATGCTTATACATCAAGGTGTATTGTCCTTTAAGCTTTGGACGGGAATTGAACCACCTTTTGAAGGGTTAAGAGACTTACTGGAAAAATCCCTGGCATTGGATGAATGACAGTTTTCTAGGATGCAGCTAATATTAAGTTAATCTGCGTGAGGCATCACATGCACGTCTTACAAGTCACCAGTAACTAGTAACTAAAGAGGAGATGGTATCCTATGCTTCGCTTTTTAACTGCTGGGGAGTCCCATGGTCAGGCTTTAACGGCAATAATTGAAGGCTTCCCCGCAGGGGTTCCTATTGCACAAGGTTTTATTAATAATGAACTTAGAAAAAGGCAAGGGGGTTATGGCCGTGGCAAACGAATGGAAATCGAGCAGGATCAGGTTGAAATCCTATCTGGTGTACGAAACGGCCAAACACTGGGGAGCCCCATTACTTTACAAGTAAAAAACAAGGATTGGCAAAATTGGCAAGATATCATGGGAGTGGAAGAAGGGGCAAATATTGGGGAACTTAGAGTTACCAAACCGAGACCTGGTCATGCCGACTTAGCCGGAACCTTGAAATATGGATACACAGATATCAGAAATACTCTAGAGAGGGCTAGTGCCAGGGAAACTGCAGTAAGGGTAGCTGTAGGGGCTGTTGCTCAGGCTTTTCTTAATGTATTTAAAATTAACATCCTTGGTCATGTAATTAGAATTGGTGATGTAGAAGCACAGGCAGATTATAATAGATTAACAGAAGAATTATATGAAACCCAACTCTACTGCACTGATGAAAAGGTATTGGGGAAAATGATTGAAGCTATTGATGAAGCTAAGATCAAAGGCGACTCCCTAGGTGGGATTATTGAGGTCGCAGCTTTTAATGTTCCCTTAGGCTTAGGAAGCCATGTGCATTGGGACCGGCGTTTGGACGGTCGTTTAGCTCAGGCTTTAATGAGCATCCCAGCCATTAAAGGTGTGGAAATAGGTTTGGGATTTAATTCGGCTAAAATACCAGGCTCTCAAGTCCATGATGAAATCGCTTATAATAGCGCAAGGAGTTTTTACCATCTGTCCAATAATAGTGGTGGTATCGAAGGTGGGATATCTAATGGAGAGACAATAATCTTGCGAGCAGCCATGAAGCCAATCCCCACCCTTTATCAGCCGTTAAAAAGCGTAGATATTTTCAGCAAGGAAAATTATCTGGCTTCTATTGAGCGTTCTGATAACTGTGCAGTACCTGCTGCTGCCATTGTGGCGGTCGGGATGACTGCTTTTGAAATTGCACGGAGTTTTTTAGAAAAATTTTCGGGGGATAATTTGCGGGAGATTAAAAATAGTTATGATAATTATTATAATTATTTAAGGCAGGTGTAGGTATTGAATAATATAGCCTTAATAGGCTTTATGGGTACTGGGAAAACATCTGTTGGGATTTCCCTGGCCGAAGGCTTAGGCTGGGATTTTGTGGATACAGATAAAATGATTGAAAAAAAAACTGGTATAGCTATTGCTGAAATATTTCATAAATATGGTGAGCAATATTTCAGAAAAGAAGAAAGTGAGATAGTCCAAACTGTATCTTGGTTAAAGCAAAGTGTAATTGCTACCGGAGGCGGTGTGGTTTTGAATGAGGATAATATATCCTGTCTAAAAAAGTGGGCGTTAATAATTTGCTTAAGGGCAAAGCCAGAGGATATTTTAGATAGGGTGCGCTGTGATAAATCAAGACCCTTATTAGCTGTGGATGATCCCTTGAAAATTATTAATAATCTTTTAAAAAAGAGGGAGCCTTATTATCAATGTGCCGACTTATATATTGATACATCGGAAAAACATGTGGAAAATATAGTTGCAGAGATTCTTTGGCAATTAGAAAAAAGGGGAATGGCCAATGCCGCAAGTTCTAACTATAAAGGTTAAGGTATCGCATAGGAGCTATGATATTAAAATAGGTAACAATATTTTAGCGGATTTCCCACACCAGCTAAATGAGATTGTTCAGGGGCGTCAGATAATTATAGTCAGTAACAGCATCGTATATGGTTATTATGGTCAGCAGGTTAAGGAAGGCTTAATTGCACAGGGTTTTGATGTTTTGGTCTATCTAGTGCCTGATGGTGAAGAATATAAAACCTGGCAGGAAGCAGAGAATATTTTAACTATACTATTAGAGGCAGGTTTTAATCGGGATGCAGTAATTGCAGCTTTAGGAGGCGGAGTAATAGGAGATCTGGCCGGCTTCGCGGCTAGTATATATCAGCGGGGAATTGATCTGGTACAGTTACCTACTACTTTATTAGCTCAGGTGGATAGCAGTGTGGGCGGAAAGGTCGCAGTAAACCATCCTTTGGGTAAAAATATGATTGGGGCTTTTCACCAGCCATTGGGAGTATGGACTGACTTAAAGGCTTTAAATACTCTACCTGAAAGAGAATGGATTGCTGGCTTGGCAGAGGTAGTAAAGTATGGAGCAATCTGGGATGAGGAATTTTTTGCCTATCTAGAAGAGAATGTTCAACATATAAAAAACAGAGATTTGGATGTAGTACGGGAGATAATTGGCCGTTCTTGCCAAATAAAGGCGGAAATTGTAGGACAGGATGAAAAAGAGCAGGGTATCAGAGCTATGCTAAATTTCGGTCATACTATCGGTCATGCTTTGGAAAAGGTTACAGAATATAAGATTTACCGCCATGGAGAAGCGGTAGCTATAGGAATGGTTTATGCGGCAAAAATTGCTGTTTATATTGAAATGTGTTCTGTGCAAATTGTTGAGAAGTTAGAGATTCTCTTGAGAAAGTTAGGTTTACCTGTTGAGATGCCTGATGTTTCAATGGATTTAATTCTAGAAAGTCTATACCTTGATAAAAAGGTAAGAAAAAAGGAACTTGTTTTTGTACTGCCGCGAAAAATAGGACAGGTAGAAATTATAAGAGGCATAACTCCACAAACTATAAAAGACTGCTTGGATAGACCAAGGAACATATGAATGTAGAATGTAAAATAGACCATAGACTATAGTCGAATGACGAAAAACGCAAGACGAAAGGAGAATTTATATTATTAAGGGTATAAGAGGGGCAATTGATGTTAAGGATGATGAGCCGAATGCAATATATAGTGCAACAAAGACGCTTTTAAAAGAGATGATTAAGGCTAATAGCATCGAGCCTGCAGATATTATTTGCATTTTTTTTACTGCTACTGGCGATTTAAAATCAGCCTATCCTGCGGAGGCTGCTCGAGATATGGGGCTGACTATGTCGCCGATGATGTGCCTGCAGGAAATGGATGTTAATGGGTCGCTGCCACGATGCATTAGGGTATTAATACAAGTAGAAAGGGTCACAGAAAAGGAAATAAAGCATGTTTATTTAGGAGAGGCCAAAAGGCTAAGGCCTGATATAGTGTGAAAAATCCGGAGCAATAGCTACCGGATTTTTTTATAAGTATTTTTTTACGAAGTTCAGGGCTGGGTTTCTGTATTTTTTTAAAAACAGAAAGCCTAAAAACCAAAGAATAATTAGACCTAAGAAAGTATTAAGTATTCCGCCAATAATAAAGGCTTTGCCAATTTCCAATAGGCGGGAAAATTTTAGAGTTGTTAAGTCTCTAATAGCAAGTAAGATCTCCGGAGTAGTTTGTCGTAGTATTAGATCACCGGTGAGGAAATTTAGATAAAACATAACAGGTACAAGTGGCATAGTTAAGGCCCAGGCCAGAGAACTTGCCATACAGCTTGTGCGGGTTAGTTTAGCTAAAAAAAGGGCTAGAGGCAGGCCAAAGCCGGAAGTCAAGTGAAAATGTACTACAGTACCACAGGCAAATCCTCCTGCCGCCGAAAAAGGACTAGTGGCAATACGAAAAAATCTTAGAAGATAATATTTTGCCATCCTTCTATAAGTCATTTTATTCCTCCACTCGACTTGTGATGATAATTAAGCTAAAAAATCACATAGATTATATTATTATACCATATAAAAAGAAAAGACAATTGAGTATTAATTCTCTTTTAAAGGAAAGGATATTCTTAAGCGAAGGCAAATATGACAGTTATAAAAAATTGGGCGAAAAATAATTATATATTTAGTTGCGTAAACAAAAAGTTATTTAAAAATTGCATATGTTTTACAGGGCAAGGGAAATATAATTTTACAGGAGGTGACTGAAATTGAAACAAAAAGATAGGCCCGTTAATTTCCCGCATGAACTGGCAACTGTTATTGAAGATGGCAATAAGCACGGTGTTAACGATGAACTAATGGTTAAGGGAATGATTAGTGTAGGTAATTTAATGGCCAAATTTGTTAAACCTGATACGCCTGAGGAAGCATTGATGAGTGAAATGTGGGAAATAGCATCAGCAGATGAGAAGAACATTATGGCAAATCTGGTATTAAAAATAGGGAAAAGGCGACTACAAGGCCAACATTAAAAAAAAACTAATTGCAAGTATTTCCCACAAAAAGACCTAAACCTTCAAAGTGGAGGCTTGGGTCTTTTTGTCGACTTTTAGAAAATTAGCAGGATTTATCATGTGAAAAATTGAATTAGATTAACGGTCTTAAGAATAAGTTTTAAACCATTTTGCGGGAGGTCCAAATAAATGAAATCATTTAAAGAAATTCAAGAGAAAGTACTTAGTATGCAGGAACAAAAATATATTGCTGTAGCCGTAGCTCAAGATGAAGAAGTGCTTAAAGCTATTAAAGGTGCTAGAGAGTTAGGATTAGCAGAGCCCATTCTAGTTGGAGACGAAAAAGCTATAAGAGAAGCAGCCCATAATGTAGGATTTAATCTTAATGGTGTAAGAATTGAGCATGAAACCCAGGCTGATTTGGCTGCAAGAAAAGCAGTAGCCTTAGTTAGCTCCGGACAGGCAAATATTGTTATGAAGGGGTTAGTGGGTACATCACCATTTTTAAAGGCTATTTTAGATAAAGAGATAGGCCTAAGGACTGACAGAATACTAAGTCATGTAGCAGTTTTTGAAAGTCCTAGTTATGAAAAGCTATTGGTGCTTACTGATGCAGCAATGAATATAGCCCCCGGGTTAAATGAAAAGGTCAAAATAATTAATAATGCCTTAGTGGTTACCCAGGCCTTGGGTATTGAAATTGCAAAAGTTGCTCCAGTTTGCGCAGTAGAAACTGTAAATCCTGATATGCCGGCAACCGTAGATGCTGCCATATTAACCTTAATGAGCCAGAGGGGACAAATTAAAGGAACAATAATTGACGGTCCACTAGCTTTAGATAATGCGGTATCACTAGAGGCAGCTCGGCACAAGGGGATCAAGAGCCCTGTAGCTGGTAATGCCGACATAATATTGTGTCCCGATATTGAAGCAGGTAATATGACTTATAAGGCAATAATATATTTAGGTAAGGCTGAGGTAGCGGGGGTCATTATAGGTGCTAAAGCACCGATAGTCTTAACATCTAGAGCAGATACATATATTTCAAAGCTAAATTCTATCGCTTTAAGTCTATTAGCTTGCAAAACTTGCTAGTTTTTCATAGAATACGGAGGAATTATTATGCAGATATATAGAATATTGGTCATTAACCCTGGGTCCACTTCTACTAAAATAGCAGTTTATGAAAATGAAAGTGTTCTTGTTGAGGCTGCTTTGCGTCATAGTAATGAGGAACTAGAGGTGTATGATAGGATTGCTGACCAATTTCAGTTTAGGAAAGACCTAATAATTGGTGAATTACAAAAAAATAATATTCCTATCCAAAGCCTGAACTGTGTAGTAGGGAGGGGTGGCCTTTTAAAACCTATTTCCGGTGGGACATATGGAGTAAACTCTCAAATGCTAGAGGACCTAAAAAATGCAAAAAATGAACATGCCTGTAACTTGGGGGCTTTAATAGCCTCGGAAATTGCTGTAAGTATTCAGGTGCCCGCCTTTATTGTTGACCCTGTAGTTGTTGATGAGCTGGCACCAATAGCACGTATTACAGGAATGCCGGAAATAGAACGCAAGAGTATCTTCCATGCTCTAAACCAAAAGGCTGTTGCCCGCTTGGTTGCCCAAGAATTAGGTAAAGCATATCAAGAATGCAATCTAATTATTGCACATATTGGTGGGGGCATATCTGTGGGGGCACATATGAAGGGGCGGGTTGTAGATGTAAACAATGCGTTGAATGGTGAAGGGCCTTTTTCACCTGAACGTTCAGGTGGTGTACCGATAGGTGATTTGGTTAAAATCTGCCTAAATGGATCGAAAACAGAGGAAGAGATTTATAGGAGTATAGTAGGGCATGGCGGCTTGATGGCTTATTTAGGTACTAATGATGCCGTGGAAGTAGAAAAAATGATAACTCAAGGTAATCAGCAAGCCCGATTGGTTTATGAGGCAATGGCTTACCAAATTGCTAAAGAAATAGGAAGCTGTGCTGCTGTTTTAAAAGGACAGCTTGATTCCATAGTCCTTACCGGTGGGATTGCTTACTCTAAAATATTTACAGATTGGATTAGAGAGAGGGTAGAATTCTTGGGCCCTGTGGTAGTTTACCCAGGTGAAGGCGAAATGGAAGCACTTGCTTCAGGTGGATTAAGAGTAATAAAGGGTGAGGAAATTCCGAAGGAATATCTGTGAACATAAGGTTGAGGTTAAGGCTAAGGCTAAGGCTGGCTGAGATAGATTAGAGATTACGGAAGTTTGCTTTCTCAACCTTAACCTAGCGAATAAATGAGCGAAATCTTAACCTTGGTTTCCCTGTAGCACTGTAGCACAAAAAAACCTGCTGAGCAGGTTTTTTTACATATACCATTTAATAGCTAGAATAATAACCCCCCCAGCTAGAGAAATATTTGCTATCTTATTAAAATAGCGGTAAGTTTTTTTCCGTTCTTCAATAGGTTTATCTTTTTTGCCTGCTAAAAGAAATAAACCATAAGCTTTTAGGATAACGGAAGTAATTACTAAGACATAAGCAACTCCAAGCACATTTGCGCCCCCCTCTTTTTAATTTTATACCTCTAAATGGTACATAATAATTATAAAGCAAATTACTAAATTTAACATCATGGGAGTGGTTTTATGCTGGAATTAGTAATTAGAACTATAATTATTTACTTTTTACTTATTATTTTTATGCGTATAATGGGTAAAAGGGAGATGGGGCAGCTATCTGCCATAGATTTTGTGGTAGCCATAGTAATTGCAGAATTAGCCGCTATTCCTTTAAGTGACTTAAGAATACCTTTAATTCGGGGGATTTTACCTATAGCTATTCTGACATTAGCCCAGATTAGCCTTTCGCTATTGTGTTTAAAGAGTAATGCATTCAGGAGAATAATATATGGAATTCCAAATATTTTGATCGCCAATGGAAAAATCCAGCAAAATGAAATGCGCAAAGCACGATATAATATCGATGATCTATTAACTCAGTTGCGGGAGCGAGATGTATTTAATATTGCCGATGTAGAATTTGCAGTTTTAGAAACATCAGGTCAGCTTACGGTATCTTTAAAGCCCCAAAAAAAACCATTATGTGCTGATGCATTGCAAATAAGGACCGATTATGACGGGCTTCCCTTGACCTTAATTGACGATGAAGAAATTAATGTTAAAGGTTTAGAGGATGCTAATCTAAGCATAGATTGGCTTGATAAAGAATTGAAAAAGCGAAATATCAATTCTTTTCAAGAGGTTTTTTATGCTAGCTTGAGCTCTAATGGTGATATATATTTGGTGGAAAGAGAGGATAAGACTAAGCGAAATCATAAAAAGGAAAAAAAACTTCATTAGATAAAATAATGTTTTTGTATTTATGTGGAACGAAAATAGAATTATTGACGTCTATAATAATGAAAAGAAACCTTAATAAAAAATGCAGGAAAAAAATGGATAATGGCGAATTAAGGTTTAGGACAAACAATACAATTTTTGGAGGGAGAAAGATGAAAAAAATTTTGGCGATACTTTTAGTCATATTTTTAACAGCAAGTGTTGTCGGTTGTTCGAGTAAAGAGGGAAATGAAGAGGATAACAGTAATGCTAAAGAGGAATTAAATATAGAGGAAATACAAGAACCTGAAGAGAGTGTAGTTACTCTTTACTTTGGGACTAAAGACGGTTATTTGCGTAAAGAACCCCGCTCAATTAGTGGAGAACCTAGTGCAGAGAATGGTCAACTTTTAATAGGGGAGCTAATCAAGGGTTCTCAGTCCCTGGATGATACCTTAAATGTAATACCCGAGGGTACTAAACTGTTAGCCTATAAATTTGATGCCGAAACAGGTTTGGCAACAGTGGACTTTTCTGAGAATATTCATGGTGCAGTCGGTTCTATGGGGGAAATCTTAGCGGTATATGCTGTTGTTAACACCCTCACTGAGTTACCTGATGTAACAAAAGTACAGTTTTTAGTTGAGGGTAAAGAAGTAGAATCACTTAGCGGTCATATTTATTTAGGGGAACCTATTGAAAGGGATTTGCAGTTTTTGGAAGGAAATTTGTTAAAATAAAGGGATTATAACAAGTATCAAAATATCCCATCTGCTGTATACTAAGAAAAAACACTAGGTGGGATTTTTTTGGATTTTAGTCGGGTATGTGAGGAAACAAAAGAACCATTTTTCACAGTCAAACATAAGTTTCTATGTATTCCACGGGCTGATTATGAGAGTGTTCTTAGGTCATTTTTAGACCCCTACACCGAAGAAGGTGCACAGGAATTTATCAGTCTATACCTAGCTTATAAAAATGATCCGGGTATTGTAGGCTTAGTAGGGCTAGAGCAAAGGGTTGATGAAGTACTAATTGATGCAGCAGTAAGATATGATAATGAGGAGTGAACTTGATGCAAAAAATAAAGGACCGAATAACATTAGGAATTGTGGCAGGAATACTTGCTAATGTAGTAAAACAGGGTCTGTCTTATTTATTTAAGGAATTAAAGCTAACAAATATTACTGCCCCAGATAAGGCTTCAGCCATGTTTATTCCTAAAAAAAAGACGAAAAAACTACTTGGTTCAACTCTGGGAGTGGTAGCTGATTTTTGTATTGCTTGTAAACTAGGAATACTTTTAGTATATATTTTTTCTGCTACAGGTAGAGATAATCACCTACTCAAGGGCTGGAGTTTGGGGAGCTCAGCTTGGACTTTAATTTATGGATTTCTAAGTCGGCTAGGAGGAACAGGTTTTTCCATAGTTAGACCTCGTGACAGCTTAAGCAACTTTTTTATCCAAGCTGTTTTTGGGTTAGCTGCAGCAGAATTTATTGTTCGTTTAGGGGATGAAAAACTCTTTAAGCCTAGGTATCGAACTCTCAGTAACCCTGATGAAACTTTTTATGATTCATATATGGAAAAAAATACTGCTAACCAACAAGGTGAGGAATTGTTGACATACTAGAAATAGTGGCTAGTGGCTGGCGGGCTAGTTTGCTAGGGAAGCGTGTGATCAGGAAAGGGTAGTTTCCTTAACGTGCGATCGTGCTACCGTAACGCCGATAAAAGGAATTAGCTATTGGGTTGAGATATTAGGATGCATCCGAGGCAAGTGAAGATTAATGGATGCATCTGCTCAAAGGTCTAGCTTTAGGGATGCATTGGAATAAACTGCCATTCATCTGATGCCATTCTATCGAGATACTATGGCCGTATTAATCAGTGTTACGTTATTAAAAGTCGCTTTTAGGGCGGCTTTTTTGGTTTCCTGCATCTTGCCTCATGCTTCTTGCTTCCTGAATGCATTTTCCTGCCACCCATTTAATATACATATAAAGTACAAATCATGGCTTAACTGGGTGGTGGGATAGTTGTTAATAGAACTATTAATTGGGCTGTTGGTTATATTAATTGGAGCGGAATTTTTTACAAATGGTATTGAGTGGCTAGGCTATCGGCTAGGCTTATCAGAAGGTGCCGTGGGAAGCATTCTAGCTGCTGTTGGGACAGCGTTGCCCGAGTCTATTATTCCTATTGTGGCCATACTCTTTTCGCAGGAACCGAATACATCCCATATAGGTATCGGGGCTATTTTAGGTGCGCCATTTATGCTAGGAACCCTTGCGTTATTTTTTACCGGAGTCAGTGCTAGGTGCTTTACTTGGAGGGGGCGAGGAGTTCGGATATTAAGTGTAGATACCCAGATTATAACAAGAGATTTGAGTGTCTTTGTAATAATGTACAGCTTAGCTCTTGCGGTATCCCTTAGTGAGCGAGCCATAGTGCATCAAGTAACCGCTGTAGCTTTAGTGCTGGCATATCTTAGCTATGTCATTGTAACTTTAAAATCTGGAGGGCAATTGGCTGGGGATGATTTAAAGCCTCTTTACTGCTGGTTCTGGTGTAAACCTGGGATATTCCCGATTATATTTCAGGTTCTCGCTGCCTTAGGCTTAATAATCTGGGGTGCTAACTTCTTTGTTCAAGGAATAAACTCTTTGGCGGATATTATGGGAATTTCCTCAATGATTTTGGCTTTAGTTATAGCTCCTATTGCTACTGAATTACCGGAAAAGTTTAATAGTGTTATTTGGATAGCCCAAAGAAAGGATACTTTAGCATTGGGAAACATCACTGGAGCTATGGTTTTTCAAAGCTCGGTTATTCCTGCTTTTGGGATGTTATTTACGCCTTGGCAGTTAAACGGCATAGCTTTATTAAGCGGAATGCTTGTTATTGCCTCAATAATGATAATAATCTGGAAGTTGCATAGTAATAAGACATTATATACTTCCTCGTTGATATTCAGTGGCATCTTTTATGCAATTTTTATTGGATTTATAATCTGGGGGGTTCGGGGATAATGGAACATCTGACCCGCAAGGGGATAGAATTTTGGCCCTCTAAATATGGTGGGCAAATAAAAAATTATTCTCTAAAACTAGATAAACCTGATTTATTGAAGATTAAAAAAGAGGCATTTATCGAAATGAAGCTGTTTCCCCAGACAATTGTTGAGGGTATATTAAGAAAAACCTTAGCTTCAGGAGTATGCTCCGGGATTAGCGCCTACACTTTATGCGAATTTTATGGTTATAACAATTCAAATTTCGAGAGAGACTTTTTGATTGCTGTTTTACAAGCAAGAACCTGGGGGGCAGATTTTCTACACCAGGCCTTGCAAACATATTTTCTTACTTTCGAGCATTTGTTATCTTCTTTAAAAAAGGGAATTAAAAGCGATTACATGGATGAACTGCCTCTTTTAGTATTGCTGCCGCGCGTTATTTATCTGAAGGAAATTAGTTATTCCCATACAGTAGTACCATTTTGCCTAATAGAGGGCTTGCAAAATACCTATATAAAGATTGCAGACAGTAATTTTCCAGGTGATGACAACAGAGTACTAAGAGTAAACAGAGTTACAGGTTTTTGGGAATATAATGATAAAGACAGTCGGGAATGGGTATTGACACTCAATTATTTGGGTAAATTGACCCGCAAGGTATCCTTTCTGTTATAATAGTAGGGAACTTGAACAAATATTTTTATTACTAGGGGTGTTAAGGGTGCTAAAGGCTATACTTTTTGATCTTGATGGAACACTGCTTCCCTTGGATTTGGAGGTTTTCGTACATAAGTATTTTGAAAGTTTGGGTCCCTTTTTTGCCCATAAGGTAGAGCCAAAACGATTCCTTAAGGAATTGATGAGCGCTACTGAGGCTATGATTAAAAATACGGGCACCTTAACAAATGAAGAGGTTTTTATGGGGAAATTTCTGCCTGCGGTTGAACGGGGTAAAGAGGAAATGTACCCTATGTTTGAAGAGTTTTATTCAAATAAATTTCCTCAATTGAAAGAATATGCGGGACATTCTGCTTTAGCAGAAAAAATTGTGGGACAAGCGGTAGTTAAAGGCTATAAGGTAGTTTTAGCCACTAATCCCATTTTCCCGGAAATGGCTACACGGCACAGGATGGAATGGGCCGGTGTTGACCAGATAGATTGGGAGCTAGTTACAACCTATGAAAATAGTAGATTCAGTAAGCCTAATCCTCTATATTTTAGTGAAGTATGTTCAAAGCTTGATGTACTTCCACAAGAGTGTTTGATGGTTGGTAATGATGTTCAGGAGGATTTGGTGGCTGGTACAATAGAAATGCAGACATACTTAGTTACCGACTGTCTTATTGACCGAGGAACATCTAATTACCAACCAGATTACCGAGGCTCTCTGCAGGAACTTTATGAATTTATTTGTCAGATACCAAATTTGACCCAATTTGACAAATGACTATGAAGTGTCGGGGGACGGTCGAAAAGTAATTAAGGAGGGATAGAATGTCCCAGGAGGTTCCAAGTACGGTTGAAAAAGTAAAAAAGAAGCAAATATACCTCGTAACAAAAAAAATACGTTCGAAGAATTTGTTCAATGGGGTGGTTACCAAGGTGAATAAAAAGCGCATGGGGACACGCTTTAGTATATTGTCGGTTGAGGTTAGCTGAGGAACCTTAGCCGACTTTTTGTTTATGGGCAACGGCTATTTTGAATTATTATCTAATAAATATAGGCAGGTAATGGGGAGGAAGGGGTATAGTAATGAGCTTAGCGTGTCAAAGGACCGTCCCTTGACACGCTTGTTACAAGGTGCATAATGTGGTAAAATACAACGGTAATCGACAAAAAAATGGTACAATAAAAGACTCTATGGTCAGGGGGAAAAGTGATTGAAAAAAATATTGTATATTATGATTATTTTAATTATTGCAGCTAGTTATTTTACTCCGACTATTTTGGCAGCCCCAGCCTCGAAAAATATGGAAGCAGTGTGGATGGCTACAGTTTTTAACATAGACTTTCCAGGCACCAAAAACGATATAACTGCTCAAAAAAATGAATACATAGAGAAATTAGATAAAATGAAGGCTATAGGTATCAATACTGTAGTGGTTCAGGTAAGGCCGAAAGCAGATGCTTTATATAAGTCTGATATTAACCCCTGGTCTGATGTCCTAACGGGAATTCAAGGAAAGGACCCGGGTTATGATCCGTTAGCTTTTATGATTGAAGAGACCCATAAAAGAGACATGGCATTTCATGCTTGGTTAAATCCTTTTAGAATAACCACATCAGGAACTGATTTAAGTACCCTAAGTGAAAATCATCCGGCGAGATTAAATCCTAATTGGGTCATTAGCTATAATAACTCCTTATATTATAATCCGGAATTACAAGAGGTGAAAAACCATATAATTTTCACTGTGGAAGAAATTATAAGAAATTATAAAGTTGATGCAATTCATTTTGATGATTATTTTTATCCATCAAATTATCCCCTTCCCCAAGGTGAAGAAAAGGATGGGTCAGTAGCCAATAGCAGAATACAGCATATTAATGATATGGTTCAGGGAGTTAGTGCAGCTATTAAAAGTATCAATAGTAATGTATTATTTGGAATAAGCCCTATGGGCATTTGGAAAAATAATATTTCTGATCCTACAGGTTCTGAAACATCAGGTAGTCAATCTTACTATACTGTTTATGCAGATACTAGGACTTGGATAAAAAGCCAGTGGATTGATTATGTAGTTCCCCAAATTTATTGGGAAACAGGAAATAAGGCAGCCGACTATGAAACTTTGGTAAAATGGTGGTCAAATGAGGTTAAGGGGACCAACGTAGATTTATATATAGGTCATGGAATTTATAAAGATGCAGTTGTTAATGAAATAGACAAGCAATTAAGAATTAATCAAAAATACTCTGAGGTAAACGGAAGTTTTTATTATGGAATGAAAAATCTATTAGCAAATACAGCCGGATGCATAGAAAAAATATTAGTTATTAATCATACATCACCATTGGAATCAAGTCGAAGCAACATGGCCAATGTTCTTATAAATTCATCCCCTCAAGTTAAAACAGGAACTATTACTGCTAGTATATTAAATATTAGAGGTGGCAATGGACTGCAATATACTATTTTGACAAAAGTACCCAGAGGTACAAAGGTGACTATTTTAAACAGCCAACCAGGCTGGTATAATGTTAAATTAACAAACGGAAAAACAGGTTGGGCAAGTGCGGATTATGTAACAGTAATTGACCAACCAAGAAAAATACAATAGTCTGCGAAATTTACAGAAAATGCAGGATTATCCTCTAATTAGTCGAAATATCAGAATTAGGAGGGGATGATAGTGAGAAGAGTAAGAGGCGGAAGGAATAAAGACTTAGGTCTTTTTGTAAATACGGCAGTTATTGTTAAGGTGGACTGGATAACTTATTTATTGTTTTTCTTATGTGCTTTGTTTGGGACCTTATTAGGTGTTTTGATAGGTAAAATAGCTGGAACTATAATTATTTTATTAGGAGTAATTTTTTTGGGTTTAACCACAGCTGGGCTAATAACTGCCTGGTCAATTAACCAAAAAAACCGTCTCATGGAGACTTTTGTTCTCCAGGAGAGTATGAAGGAGCAGTATAATGCCTTTTGTGCACTTATTGGTGAGCTGGAATATAATTTGAGTGTCGAGCAAGGGGCCCAAGCTCATACTGACATCTGGCAGGATTTGCAGTTTAAGTACAGCTATTTCCCCGCCCATGTTTATGATGATTTATGTCATATTTATAGTCGTTTCTCCGAACTAGAGGAATTTGACATTGTTGAGTACCGACAGGTTATTTTTGAGGAGCTCAATTTACCAGACTTGATATCTGTACTTAAGGATTGGCAGCAGAAAATAAAACGGCAGCTTCCTTATCTTGATTAATACACCTAAATAGAAATGAAGAAAACAGATAAGGAACCCGTTTTTTTAAGGGTTCTTTATTTTTATATATTAACAATGGGATAATATTATGTTAACGTTGTAGGGAACGACGCACGCATGGCGTTCGGGGATAATTAGCAATGTAGAATGTAGAATGTAGAATGTAGAATGTAGAATGTAAAATGTAAAATGTAGAATTTAGAATTGGGAATTATCTTCATAAATTTTTATGCCTTGAGCATAGGGAAAGGAATGATAGTAGAGATGGAAGAACTGCATTACGGATATATGGATAGTCCGGTTGGGAGGTTAGGGCTGGCAGCTAGTTTTAAAGGATTGGTTTCATTAGATTTTCTTAATTCCATGGGTAATAATTATATAGAGATATTAAATAATAGGAATCCGGGCAAAGTACTTATAAAAGATGGTTCTTTTGTTCAGGAGCCTCTAGAGCAGGTTAGAGAGTATTTTATGGGACAAAGACAGAATTTCACCTGTTCTTTAGATTTAGCAGGTACTATATTTCAGAAAATGGTCTGGCAGGCATTAAGAGAAGTTCCTTATGGAAAAACCTGTAGTTACGAAGACATCGCTTCCAAGATAGATAATAATAAAGCGGTTCGGGCAGTTGGGCAGGCTAATGGGAAAAACCCCATTGCTATTATTGTGCCTTGTCATAGAGTGATTAGAAAATCAGGTCATTTAGGTGGCTACAGCAGTGGTCTTGATATTAAGCGGTTTTTGTTAAATTGGGAGGAAAAAATACTAAATGTCTAAAGTAGCGGTACTAAACTGTTCAAATTATAAGCTAAAAGAAGTAGAAGCTCAGCTAGATCGGGGTTTAGCTTTATTGGGGGGCTGGGAACAGTTTATTAAGCCAGGTGATAAGGTATTTTTAAAACTGAATCTTTTAATGAAAAAGAGACCTGAAGAGGCAGTGACTACCCATCCTGTAGTTGTTGAAGCTGTTACCAGAAAGCTTTTGGATTTAGGAGCTTCTGTAGTAATTGGTGATAGTCCAGGCGGTCCTTTTTCGGTAATGGCACTGAAAGTTATCTATAAAGCAACAGGAATCGAGGAAGTGGCCCGAAAAACTGGAGCCGAATTAAATTACGATACCCAAGGTGTAGATGTTCTCTTTCCTCAAGGTAAGCTAATAAAAAAATTTCACTTATGTAGGGCTATGGTTGCGGGAGTAAAAATAGTATCCCTTTCTAAGCTTAAAACTCACCAGATGACAAAGTTTACAGGTGCTGTCAAAGTATTATTTGGGGCTGTACCAGGTTTGCAAAAAGCCGAGTACCATGTAAAAATGCCTAGGACCACTGATTTCTGTGATATGCTCATAGACTTGGCATTATGTGTGAATCCTGTATTACACATAATGGACGCAATAGAGGGAATGGAAGGACATGGACCTTCAGCAGGTAATCCCCGCAAGGTAGAACGGATTCTTATTAGCAAAAATCCCTTTGCCTTGGATTGGGCTGCTCTAAAAGTAGTAGGCATTAGACCTAATACAGTACCTACTGTAAGTCAGGCCATAAATAGGGATATTTATTCTGGACCTGGTAGAGAAGACTTCTTGGGAGACTCTATCCAAGCAATTTCACCTCCCTTTAAGGCACCAGATGTTTCGGGGGAAGTTAGATTCCCTGTGCCAAAGTTTATAAGTGAATACCTACGGCCAAAGCCCATATTCAGTCCAGAAATATGTATAGGTTGTGGAGAATGCTCAAGGCACTGCCCTCCTAAAGCCTTAATCATAGAGAATAAGTTTCCCAAACTAAATTTAGAGGAATGTATCAGATGTTTCTGCTGCCAGGAGCTATGCCCTCATAAAGCAGTACAAGTAAAAAGAAGCGTTTTAGGAAAACTATTAAGCAGGTGATTGCTATGGATAATATAACCCATGGAATAACTGGAATTGGAATTGGCTATATTGCGCAGGAATTACTAGTGGGGCCTCAACCCGGGCTGGTAGCTTGTGCTTTATTGGCTTCCCAGTTTCCTGACTTAGATGTGATCATTGGTGCTAGGAGTAAGACTGCTTACCTGAAGCATCACCGGGGATTTAGTCACTCTTTATTGCTTGCACCGTTATATGCGGGACTTATTGCCTGGGGAGTAAAAATATTAACCCCTCAGACCAGTTATTGGTATCTATTTTTAGTAAGCCTCTTATCTCTAGGTCTCCACTTGTTTTTTGACCTCCTAAATGCCTATGGAACTAAGCTATTATGGCCTATATCCAATCGGCGATTTGCTTGGGATATTTTGATGATAATTGACCCCTTAATTATTCTGGTTTTTGCTTTTGGTCTCTCCTGGTATCTTGTTAATAATCAGAAGGATCTTTTGTTTTCCCTTTATCCTTTTTTAGGTTTATACATTTTGGCTATGCTTAATTTTCGCCTTAAAGCCCGAGATTATCTTGTTAAGCTTTATAAAAATACTGTAAAGATAAACCTTTTACCTCCGATTTTAGGTTGGCGGAGATGGAACTTTATTGTAGAAGATGAAAATATATATTACCTGGGGAAGATTGATGCCTATAGTGGCAGCGTTGAGGTTATAGAAAAACTGTGTCCTGAAGAAGAGTGCAGCTTAGTTTTATCTTCCAAAGAAGACCCAGCGGTACAAATATTTTTAGAATTTGCTAGGTTTCCTTGGTATTCTAAAAAGGAAATGGAGCAGGATATTGTTGTTAAGTGGTCAGACTTAAGGTATCGTCTGCGGGAGCGAGATCACTTTAGTCTTATTGCTAAACCTAAACATTAGTAAAAAACGCCTATTAGGCGTTTTTTTACTAATGCTTCTTTATTAAAATATTATTATAATAAAAGGAATAAGTAATAAAAAAAAGAATTATTTTAGGTAGTGCAATATATTTACTGATTAATTTTTTGGTGAGGAGTGAGAGAAATGGGTGCATGCGTTGGAGACTGGAAATTCCATATGCCCGAGGATGCTGGTACCGAGGAGCTTTTCAAGTTGTTTAAAGAAAAAGCAGAGGCGCTGACAGTAAAGGTTCTTAGAGTAGCGAGTAAGAATGAAGCAGAGCAAGCCATTGTGGAGGAAATTAAAGCCACAAATATTAAGTTGGCTGTAGGTGCCCCTATGACACTGGTGGATGTATTGTCTATCCAGGAATCATTAAAAGGGGATGGCATTGATTTTTCCCTAGATTTAGACCGTAATTTGATTGAACGGGCTCAATTCGGCGTATCCCAGTTTGATCTAGGTATTGCTGAGTTAGGAACAATTGTTCAAGATGCAGAAAGTGTCCATAAAAGGCTGGTTTCTATGCTGCCGCCTACCCACTTAGCAATAATATCTACTAAAACTATCATTGATACTTTTGCAGCTTCCCTAGAGGTGATTGAGAAGGTATATAATGGTGAGCCTTCAAACTTTATAGCCTTTGTAACTGGACCAAGTAAAACTGCAGATATAGAGCGGGTCTTGACTATTGGTGTTCACGGCCCAGGACGCTTAATTATTGTTTGTGTAGATGAATAAGTAGGAGGTATGAATATGCCAATAGATAGTGGGTTTAAGGTACGGATAAATAAAGCTCTTAATGACTCCAATTTAAGAGGTGCTTTGGGGAAATTTGGAGATGTTTTTCCCGAATCACGGGCGAATGTGTATCAAGGTATTGACTTCGAAGAACTAAGAGGCCTAATTGCCAGAAATAAATCTAATGCCGCTAGTAATATGGAAGCTTTAGCTGACCAGTTCGAAGCTAACATTATTAAAAGAGGTGGACAGGTTCACAGAGCAAGAGATGGTAATGATGTTTTTCAAATCTTAAAGGATATTGCAAAGGCTAGAAACGCTAAAAAGCTTGTTAAATCAAAATCTATGGCCTCTGAAGAAATCCATCTTAATCAACATATGGAAGATACCCTGCAGATGGTAGAAACCGATTTAGGTGAATGGATTATTCAACAAATTAATGAAAAACCTTCACATATGGTTATGCCGGCTATTCATTTAAGCAAAGAAAGATGCGCTGAAATTTTTTCTCAAGCATTAGGTTATCAAGTAGAACCAGACATTCCTACTATGGTAAGGCTTGCTAGAAAAACTCTGCGGGAACATTTTATGACTGCTGATATTGGTCTATCTGGTTGTAATATTGCTGTAGCTGAGACTGGAACTATGGTCATTTTTACTAATGAAGGCAATGCCAGATTAACGGCTTCTTTGCCACCTGTACATGTAATCCTGGTGGGTTACGAGAAACTAGCAGAAAAGTTCAGTGATATAGCACCAATTGCAAAAGCTCTACCCAAAAGCGCAACTGCCCAGACTTTAACCAGTTATGTAACTATGATTAGCGGCCCTGCTGAAACATTAAAGGATAAAGAGGGGCCAGAACTTGTCAAAAAAGAACTGCATGTTATCTTTTTAGATAATGGACGTAGGGAATTGCTTAATGATCCCATATTTAAGGAAGCAGGACAATGTATCCGCTGTGCATCATGTTTGAATGTTTGCCCTGTCTATCAATTGGTTGGGGGACATGTCTTCGGTCATATTTATGCCGGTGGTATTGGTTCTTTGTTGACTGGTTTCTTTAACTCTCTGCAAGATACTGATAAGGTCCAGGAAATGTGTATTGGCTGTGGCAGATGCCGAGAATTTTGTCCAGGTAAAATTGATATACCTAATCTGATTTTAGAGATGCGTAATCGGGTCAGGAAAGAAATCCCTCTACCTGGCTTGCAGAACTTTATTGTAGGCTCTGTGCTTCGTAATAAGGGTTTGTTCCAGTTCGGTTTACGTCAAGCATCTTGGGCTAGTGCGCCTTTCGCTACAACAGGCAAGGATGGGAATAAATATATCCGCAGTCTGCCTTTCGGATTTAAAAAACTAGCTGATTGGCGCAGCTTGCCGGGCTTTAATTCAACACCTTTTAGGGAAAAAATTAAATCCTTGAAACAAGATGTTGCTAATAAGAAGGGTAAAGTTGCCTTTTTTGGTGGCTGTGTAATTGATTATGCCTACCCTGAGATCGGTGAATCCTTAGTTAGGGTCTTAAATAAAGAAGGCTTTGAAGTAGTTTATCCTGAACAAACTTGTTGTGGTGCTCCCGCCGGTTATATGGGGCGACAGGATGTTGCTAAAGAAATTGCTATGCAAAATTTACAACAGTTTTCTGATGATGAATTTGATTATATCGTTAGTGCCTGTCCTACCTGTACGGTGGCATTAAAAGAGAAGTGGCCCCATCTTTTAGATAGTGATAAAGAAAGTAAAGCCATAGCAGATGTTGTGGCTGCGAAAACCTTAGACTTTATTAAATTAATGCACACTTTAAAAAAAGCACAAGGCGGTGCTTGGGATGAAGTAGCAGCAACTTGTGATATAGCTTGTTCAGCACCAATCAATGTTGCTTATCATGACTCCTGTCACTTGAATCGAGAGCTAGGGATCAAAGAAGAGCCTAGAGAGATGCTGGCAGCCCAAAGGCATCTGAATTTTATGGAAATGGAAGAGGCGGATCGCTGCTGCGGATTTGGCGGCTCATACTGTATTAAACTTCCTGAGATTTCCACGGAACTATTAGATCGGAAATTGCGTAACATTGAGAATAGTAGAGCGGAGGTAATTGCTGTAGATTGCCCTGGATGCCTAATGTCTTTGCGGGGTGGTTTAGATACGAAGCGGTCTAATAAGCGGGTACTGCATTCTGCACAACTATTAGATGGAAAGTATTAAGTGAGTAAGAAGGCTTTCACCTTTGGGTGAAAGCCTTTGTTATAAGCAAAAAGAAAGTAGGATTTTAGTTATTTTGGCAATAGGAGCAAATTTCTTCTGAGAAGATATAGCTTTTATTTTTTATTTCAATTATTTTATTTTGTCTCATATCCTTAAGAATATTGGCAACTGTAACCCTGGATAAACCAAGTAATTCCCCTAATTGCTTTTGGGTTAGCTCTAAATGGATACTAAGCTTACCGTCCATTTGTTCAGCCGAAGTATTAGAAAAAACACAAAAGAGACGGCACAGCCTTTGAGCAGGGTTACAAAAGAGAAGCCCCTGATGCAAAGCAAGCAGCATTTTATACCTTAAATGCATATAGTGCACAACATCTAATGCTGCGTTTTTATCTTGATTTAAGATAGTTTCTAACTGTTCTTCGGAAAACTTAACGACACAGCATTTTTCCATAGCTGTCACTAATACTGAGCTTATTGTTACGCTCGATATTAATCCTTCGTAGACTAATCCTCCAGCTCCAATAATAGAAATAATTTTCTCCTGCCCATCATAGTGAACTAAAGAGACTTTTAAGCTGCCGCTTACCACAAAATAAAGATCATTGGAATGCTCCCCAGGTGTGATTAATATCGCCCCGTTTTTAAGGTTCAATATAGTTCCTTTATCAAGGTGCTTTTTCAGATCAGGAAAAGTGGTTTTCAACCAAGGGGATATAGCTTCTTTTAGTGTACAGTGGTTATTCATAACTAACCTCCAACCTGAGAAAAACAAAAATATAATAGAAGATGTAGGGTGCTAATGTTGAGCTACACACTTCATTTTAGCCTATCCTTTTTTATTTTTAAAGGATAGATTTTTTGATGTTTATAAGTAAAATTGGGAGTGAAATAAAAATAATAATAAAGTAACTATGAAAAGCAGGAATTACTGAAAATTTGGAGTAAATAGTTAGTGTAGTGACTAGACCATAGATCATAAATTATAGTCTAACAGAAGAAAAATGAAAAGACGCCATCTTTTAGGTGCCCCAATCGGGGAGAATAGGGAAGCCGGTTTAAGTCCGGCACGGTCCCGCCACTGTAAAGTGGAGCTTGGCCCATTAACCACTATCGGTATTATTCTGATGGGAAGGGGATGCCAAGCTTTGAAGCTGAGTCAGGAGACCTGCCTAAAGATAAAGTATACTTTGGATGATGGAAAAGTCCACAGCGCTAATGCTGTGGGCTTTTTTGATTTTAAAAAATAAGGGAGGTATTTAGAAATGGATTTAATGAAAAATATTATTGGGAAAATTCCGGCTGAATTAAATGAAGAGGCTATGAAAGGAGCTAAAACTCACCTAGATAGTATGCTTAAGCCTTTAGGCAGTTTTGGGCGCCTCGAAGAACTAATGATCCAATTGGCAGGAATAAAAGGTCAGATTAAGCCGCTCTTTTCCCAAAAGGCGGTAGTGATGATGTGTGCAGATAATGGTGTTTATGAAGAAGGCTTTCACAGTTATCCTCAGGATATTACCAGACTTATTGCTGAATTGTCAGGTGATAAGGGTATCGTAGGTGGCTCGGTATTTAGCAGATTTGTCGGAGCTAATATGGTTACCGTTGATGTGGGAGTGAAGGGAGAACTAAAAGGTAAGCATATTATTAAAAAGAAGGTTAGGCACGGAACAGCAAATATAACAAAAGGACCAGCGATGAGCAGGGATGAGACAATTAAAGCTGTAGAAGCAGGAATCGAGGTTGTGGGAGATTTGGCTGAGAAGGGACTAGATGTACTGGCGGTAGGGGAGGCTGGTATTTGTAATACAACTACAAGTGCCGCAATGTTAGCCCTGCTAAGTGGTTGTCCTTTATCAGCTGTAGTCGGTAGAGGTTCTGGCTTAGATGACGAGAAATTGGCACAAAAATTAAAAATTGTTGAAAAAGCCATAATGGTTAATGATCCGGATAAAAGTGACCCTATAGATATTCTCGCGAAAGTAGGCGGGTTGGAAATTGCCGGTATGGTTGGTTGTTATTTAGCTGCTGCCAGGTATTCCATTCCTGTTGTTATTGATGGATTCATCTCGGGGGTAGCTGCTCTAACAGCTACTAGAATTGCATCGGAAAGTAAAAAATTTATGATACCTTCCCATGTTTCGGCAGAACCGGGTGCCCAGGTCTTGTTAAAGGAATTAAATCTTAAGCCTTATTTGACATTAGACATGGGTCTAGGCGAAGGGACCGGTGCCATTTTAACACTAAATATTATTGATTGTGGGGTACGAGTAATGACTGAGATGGGTACATTCGCTGATTTGTCTGAATGACCTGATATTGCCCCAAATAAAAAGGTAGCTTTATGTGTTAATATTTCTATACAAGTGTGGCTTTGGGCTAAAATGCTAATATAATAAAGTTTAATGTATTCAGAATTTTTTAATCATTAATATTGATTTTATTCTAATTCTGTTATACAATAATTAAAAACATAAGATACTGTTAGGTATCAGGGGGTGTTTATAAGTATGAAGGAGATTCTAATACTTGAGGACCTAGTGAAAATCAAATCGGTTGCTGACCCCCTTAGGGTTAAAGTTTTAAAAATATTGATAGAGCGTCAGGCTACTGTTAAGCAAGTAGCGGATTTTTTGGGGCAGTCTTCAGCAAAAATGCACTACCATGTTAAAGAATTAGAAAAACAAAATTTAATTAAGCTAGTGGAGACTGTAGAAAAAGGTGGAATTTTAGAAAAGTACTACCGAGCTATTGCCAAAAATTATCATTTAACTTATAAGATTAGTTAAAAAAAGACCGACAGGTCTTTTTTTTTGAGCATGACATCTCAAGGGAAAGTCTGAATGACGGCATGTTGGCTTGTAGGCTGAAATTTTAGTCTGTTTTAAAACCTTCACCTAAAGCTTCATAAACATCGCTAACAATTACAAATGCTTTAGAATCTATACTTTTGACTATTCTTTTCAGGCGAAAAATTTGCCATTTTCCTACAACGCACAGAATAATTTCCTTATCCTTACCAAGATAGCCACCTTTCCCTTTTATATAGGTAAAACCACGTTCTAATTCTTTATCAATGGCTTGAGCGATTTGTTCACTATGCTCCGAAATTATTAGGGCTTGATTTGCGGCATCAAGACCTTCGATAATATAATCGGCAAATCTGCTAAAAACAAAAATTGTTACCAGAGAATATAAAGAAATAGTTAGGCCAAAAAAGACGGCCACGGTACTGATAACTAGAAAGTCAAAGATTAAATAGAATTTACCCATACGGATGCCCCAGTAGTGATTGAACAAGCGGCCAATAATATCAGCACCTCCTGTTGTCCCCCCATATCTGATTACCAGACCCAATCCTGCCCCGGTAGACACGCCCCCATATAGTGCTGCTAATAATAAATCATCAACTGGCAGTTGGTAACCTGCGGTTATATTTATAAATAATGCAGTAGCAACAACTCCCAAGATGGTTTTGGAAATAAACTCCCAGCCCCATAGTTTCCAGCTAATTATTAATAAAGGAATGTTACCTATTAATATAACAGTTCCTACAGGCCAGCCTAGTTTATAATGAAGGATTAAGGCAATGCCGGTGAAGCCCCCCTCTGCAAGGTGATTGGCAACTATAAAATAATTAAGCCCAAATGCATATAAGAATGAACCTATAATAATAACTAAAATGTCAATTGCTTTTTGTAAAAACATGATATCACCACCTATTACCTAGTTTTTCTTGTTTTCTGTCATTTTATCATTTGACATTACCTTTTGGGTAAGATATTCTAAATTTTAGTAATGTAACGCTTATGCATTACATTACTAAAATTAGGTTTCGTTCACTACGTTCACTAGATTAAGGTTTCGCTCCATTTCATTTCGCTAGGTTAAGATTAATTTCACTTTCTTAACCTTAACCTTAACCTTAACCTCAGTAACTAAAAGGCAGGAGGAGAGTTAATTGATTGATCCTATAGCTTTCGAAATCGGTCCCATTTCAGTTCGATGGTATGGAATTTTGATGTCTACCGCAATTTTGGCAGGAACTTTTTTAGCATTAAGAGAAATACAGCGGCAAGGTATAAATGAGGATAAGTTTATGAATATCTTGATTGCCGCTATCCCTGCAGGATTTATTGGTGCCCGTTTGTACTATGTACTTTTTCGCTGGGATTATTACAGTAAATATCCTGCAGAAATTCCTGCTGTCTGGCAAGGTGGTCTAGCTATTCATGGTGCTATTATTGGTGCTTTTTTAGTAGGGGCATTGATGGTTAGATATTATAATATGAACTTCTGGCAATTAGCTGATATTGTTGCGCCTAGTCTAATAATAGGTCAAGCTATCGGTCGTTGGGGCAATTTTATTAATCAGGAGGCCTATGGCTATGAAGTTGACCCTGAAAAGGTTCCTTGGGCTATGTGGATCGATGGAGCTTATCGACATCCTACCTTTTTATATGAGTCCCTGTGGAATCTTATGGTATTCTTTCTCTTACTTTGGTTAAGACGGCAACATTTTATAAAACGGGGAGAAGTTTTTCTCGGCTATTTAATGACCTATTCCGTAGGCAGGTTTATTGTCGAAGGTTTCCGAACTGATAGCTTGATGCTAGGTCCCCTAAGAGCTGCCCAAGTGCTAAGCATTGTCCTGATCCTAGCTGCAGGAGCACTCCTCTGGTATAGAAGGAAAAAGGACCAAAATAGGATTTTTAGATAAATAGTAGGGGCGGGTTTCCAACCCGCCCGTTTTTTTGTCCATTTTGGAGAGTTAAGTATGCTTAAGATTAAGATTCCGCTTCGCTAGATTTAAACCAAAAATAATCTAACGAAATGAAAATGTAGTGAAATCTTAATCTAACGAAGTGAAATCTTATTTTAACCTCAACCTCAACCTTAGCCTTAACCTTAACCTAGCGTAGCGGAATCTTAACCTAGCGAAGCGAAACCTTAACCTTGGTTTTCTGTATATTTGCCTTTACTACGGCTAATAACTAACTTACAACTTGTTTCTAAGGAAGTGAGCCGATGGTAAAAAAAACAAACAAACTAACTAAAAGAACACAACTGAGCAAAAAAAATAAAGAGGAAATAAAGGCAGATGTCCAGCCTATTAGTACTGACCTCCAGGTTAATCTTGATAATATAAAAGAGGTTTTTACTAAATGCAGTGATATAGTTTTTAGGGAGTTTTTAATAGGCTATCAAGCACCTGTTAAGGCTGCTCTTATTTATGTAGACGGTCTTACAGATAAAGTCGCAATCCATGACTATATTTTAAAAAGCCTTACATTAGAAGCTAGAGCCAGCAAACCAAATATTGAGTTAAATCTAGATGACATCTATAAATGGATAGAGGAATCTACAATAACGGTAGCGGAAAAAAAACAGGTTGAGAATCTAGATGATGTTATGAGCGGTTTTCTCTCAGGAGATACAGCTCTATTAATGGATGGTTGGAGTAAGGCATTAGTCATTGGAACGAAGGGATGGGCCAGCAGGGGCATTTCCGAACCTGATTCAGAGGTAGTTATCCGAGGTCCTAGAGAGGGCTTTACTGAAACTGTAAGGATAAACACTTCCATGATTAGAAGAAGACTGCACTCAAATAAATTAAAAATTGAAGGTCGCAAAATCGGAACCTATACCCAAACTGATGTTGTGGTTTTATACATGGATGGAATAGTTAATCCTAAGATAGTTAAAGAAGTACATAAACGGTTAGATGGGATAAATGAAGTTGATAGTATCCTGGAAACAGGATGTATCGAGCAATATATTGAGGACCATCCTTATTCCCCCTTTCCCCAGATTCAATATACCGAAAGACCTGATAAGGTTGTGGCATATTTATTAGAAGGCAGGGTAATTATCATGGTCGATGGTTCTCCTGACTGTCTGATAGCTCCTACAGTTTTTATTCAATTTCTACAATCTCCCGAGGACTATTACAGCCGAATTCTGATGAGTACGGTGCTTAGATGGATAAGGTTTATTGGCGTTTTTACAGCGGTAACACTGCCGGCTCTATACATAGCCATTACTACTTTCCATCAGGAAATGATACCTACAAATTTAGCATTGAGTATTTCCGGAGCGAGAGAGGGAGTCCCCTTCCCGGCACTTATAGAAGCACTAATTATGGAAATTTCTTTAGAGCTTTTACGGGAGGCAAGTGTCCGTTTACCTGGGGCAATCGGCAGCACTTTAGGTATAGTAGGAGCCTTGATTGTAGGGCAGGCCGCTGTAGAGGCTAAATTAGTAGCCCCCCAAATGGTAATTATTGTTGCCCTCACAGCCATAGGTTCCTTTACTGTACCTAGTTTTGCTGCCTCTATCCCTTTAAGGCTGATTCGTTTTCCGTTAATGATATTAGGAGCTATTTTTGGATTATATGGCGTGATGCTAGGCTGGATAGGCATACTTGTGCATATGATTTCACTTAAATCCTTTGGGTTTCCCTATCTTGCGCCCTTAGCCCCGTTACGGATAAGTGAACTAAAGGATGTTTTGATTAGGGCACCTAGATGGCAAATGATGACTGCACCTCAATTTCGTAAGCCTACAGAAAAACCACCCAAATCTTTTTTGCGTAAGCCCTATGTCAAGAACCTTAAGGGAGCGGGAAAAAATGATTAAAAGAGGCACCATCTCGCCTAGACAAGTATTTTTTATATTGATTATGCTCTTAACGGGAATCTATATTCTGATTTTACCGAGACATTTGGTAACAATTGTAGGTACTGATGGTTGGCTGGTATTATTAGTTGGTGGGTTTGTAAGTTCTCTGATGTTATTTTTTATTAATAAGATTTCCCGGAAGTTTCCCGGGAAAACAGTGGTAGAGTTTGCTCCTGTAGTAATGGGACTGTTTTTAGGAAAATTATTGGGAGGAATTTTAGTAGTATACTATACGTTTTTAGCAGCAGTCAGTTTGAGGATTTTTGCTGAAATGCTAAAATCGGTTTTGCTGTCTGATACCCCCCGATGGGTAGTTGTAGTAGCCCTTGTTGCTTTAATAACGTGGATTGTGCAGAATGGCCTGGAAGATATTGCCAGATTTACCGAACTTTTAGCACCCATAATTCTGTTGTTATTAATTGCTGCATTTTTGGGTGACGTGCGCTATATGGAAGCTATAAGACTTAGACCCATGTTTCAGTCAGCCGCACTTCCCCTCTTAGAAGGATTCCTAAGCTCCCTTTCCTATTTTGGAATTATCATAGTACTATTAATGCTTTATCCTTATGTAAATGCTCCAAAAAAGTTGACTATCACGAGCCTACTGGCTCTAGCTTTTGCAGTTCTTATCACAATTGGGTTTTTTATCGGAGCTGTGGCTACTTTTGGTATTTACGAAACAGGTAGAATGGCTTGGCCTGTAATTGAATTGGTGAAAATGGTCAGAGTTGGCGAATTCTTGGAGCGGGTAGAATCACTTTTTTTATCAGTTTGGTTAAGTATCGCTTTTATAAATGTTAGTGTACTGGCCTTTTGTTCAGTTTCCGGTTGGACTCAACTAATAAATGCGGAAAATTACCGTAAACTTACCTACCCAATTATGCTTTCCCTCTTATTATTAAGTCTCTGGCCCAGAGATTTATTGGATGTCTTAGGTTTATATAGTTTGAACTTTACCTATGGTTTTCTCATAACATTAATAATACCGTTTTTCATATTTGTGGTTAGCCAATTTCACAAAGGGGAGAAAAATGATGTCAGCAACCCATAAGAAGCTTCTGCTGCTGCTGTTTATCTCTATAATATTCTTGTCTGGCTGCTGGGATAGAAAAGAGATAAATCAAATAGGTTTTGCTGTGGGATTAGGAATAGATAAAGATGGAGATAATTACCAAATCATAACACAAATGGCACTTCCTTCATTACTGGAAGGGGGTGGCGGCGGTGATGAACCCCCTGTTTGGGTTGTAGGCGGGAAAGGCAGAACGGTTTTTGAGGCTATTAGAGATGTCAATACCAGGTCTGCCCGAAGGCCCTTTTGGGGTCATTTAAATGTTATCGTAATAGGTGAGGAAGTGGCAAAAGACGGACTCATACCTGTAATAGATCTTTTAAGTAGAGGCCAAGAGCTAAGAAGGTCTAACTATATTGTTATCGCTCAAGGTAAGGCCCGGGATATTTTGGAGGCACAGCCCAAGCTTGAGAGTATAAATGCAATATTTATCAGCCAATTGATTGAAAACAGAACAGGTCAATCCGTGGCTCCTGCAGTTACTATAAATGATTTGTTAATAACATTAAGCTCTTCGGGCATAGAAAGTGTTTTGCCTCGTATTTCTGCCCTTGAGCAGGAAAGCTTTTTACCCCCAAAAAAGGAAGAGGGTGGTGACTCACCAGAAGGTGAGGAAAAGCCTAAAGAGATCTTGGAACTTAGAGGGACGGGCATCTTTAAAAATGATAAATTAATTGATTGGATGGATGAAGAAACAACAAGAGGTTATCTTTGGGTGCGGGGTCAAGTCAGAGGTGGAATTATTGTTGTAGAGAACCCATCTGAGCCTGGGGCAAATATATCTTTGGAAATTAAAAGTAATAAAAGTAAAATTACTCCCCGTGTGGAAAATGGGAAAATAGCAATAGATATTAATATTTCCTCCACCTTTAACCTAGTAGAAAATGCTGGTTTTGTTAGTGTAGAGTCAAAGGCTACAATGCAGGATTTGCGGCAACGGGCAAGTGAAGCAATTAGAAAGGAGGTCAATAAAGCAATCAAAAAGGCACAGGAGAATAAAACAGACATCTTGGGTTTAGGTGAGCATGTTAGGGTGCAATACCCTGGTATGTGGCGAGAGATCCAATGGTCTGAGCTTTTTCACACTGTGGAAATTCGTGTGAATACAGAGGCAGTTATTCAAGAGGCGGCAATGACATTAAAGCCTGTTACCCCTCCCTCCCAACGCTCTAAATAAGTATGACCGTTGAAAGGCATTCCCTACCAGCGCACACAATTTTACCATTTGTAGGGGCTGGTTTCCATGCCAGCCCGACTGCCGCTGATGCATGCTATTGCGGGGCGGCGTGGAAACCGACTCCTATTCTTTCACTGTTCCATCTTTTAATTTTTATTTTTTCTGTAGAACTGTAGTTGTAAAATGGCTCAGCCGTTTTTTTTATTTTTTTGTAATAATTTCCTTTCTTCCCGGATATGATTTATTGATATATTACCGAGAAGAAAGGAGGCTTTTTAATTGTCAAAAAAAATATTAATTCTGGTTACAATTGTTACCTTATGTATCTTTACTCTGACTGGCTGTGGGTTACTGGATAAGCTTTTATCGATTAAAGATGACTTTAAGAAAGAGGCAGAAGTACCAAGTGAAAAAGAACAGGTACAAATACAAGTAGATACACCGCAGGTCAACGAACTAGTAATAAACACCCAGGCCACTGAATACAAGACTGTTCTTTTGTATTTTGGATCTTCTGATGGTGAACATTTAGTTGCAGTGGAAAAGGATATAGCAAAGGTTGAAGGTATTGCAAGGCAAACAATTAATGCTTTAATTGAAGGTCCGGATTTTCAAAGCGGTCTTCTCCCAACAATTCCTGCAGGTGCAAGTTTGTTAGACATAAATGTTAAAGATGATGGATTGTGTATAGTTGATTTTAGTGAAGAGTTGGTAGCTAATATGCCCGGCGGTAAGCTTAATGAACAACTAACAGTTTACTCTATAGTTAATACCCTTTGTCAGTTCCCCACCGTAGAGCGTGTGGAATTTAGGGTAGATGGAAAGAAAATGGATACGTTATTAGGGCATATTAATTTAGACCCAGCGGTATCAACTAATGCTCAGTTAGTAATCTCTCGATAAAAATTTCATATGCTAGCTAAAAGTTTAAATACCCTATCCCTTTTTGGTGATAGGGTATTTTTTGTATTGAACGCCTATTTATAATAGGTGCTTTTTAATGGTCAGAAAAACTCGATATCCTGCGAAATATGTAATTAAAGAATATTAGCTGAAGCGGAATTGATGTTTAGTTAATCTTTACCAAGGTGTTTTTTGAAGGATTTTGTTAATAAAAAGCGAATTAAGTCTAAGATTATGAAAGGAGGTGAATTAGAAAAAATTGGCCAGAAAGAAAATATTTTCAATAGTATGTATTTTCCTAATCGCAGCTTTATTGAGTTCGGTTTTTCCTGCAGGCTTATTAGCCCAGGAGCGAATTGGTAAAGTAACTGGAAGTAATATTAATGTTAGAAAAGGACCTGGTACTCAATATGCTCGTATTACCAGCTTAGCGGCCGAGCAATTTGTAACTATTGTGGGTGAGAAAGACAACTGGTTTCAAGCCAAGCTTTCCGACGGTACTGTCGGTTGGATTGCCGGATGGTTGATTAACGAACAGAACGACGGTTTGGAAAAGGCTGTAGTTACAGGGAGTGTAGTCAATATCCGTAAAGGACCTGGCACCCAGCATGCTGTTAGTGGACAAGTTAAGAGCGGTGCTGAGTTAACTATTTTAAAAGGCGAAAGTAATTGGTATTTAGTAAAATTGCCTGATGGCAAGCAGGGGTGGATTGCTGGCTGGATGGTTAGTGTAAACCGCGTAGCGGGGGCCCAAATAGGTTTTATTAACGGGTCAGCTGTAAATGTTCGTCAGGGAGCAAGTACTACATATCCTTTGCTTTTTAAGCTAAATAATGGTGAACAGGTTGTAATAAAAGAAGAAAAGGCTGACTGGTATTTAATTGAAGCAAAACAAGGTTCAGGCTGGGTGGCTGCTTGGTTGATAAATCTGCCTGGAACGTCTCAGGGTTCTCGGAATGCTTTAGTTACCGGCTCAATTGTAAATGTGCGCCAAGAAGCCACTACGCAAGCCTCAAGGGTTACCCAGGTTAAAGCGGGGGAAGTAGTTGAGATTATTGGCGAAAAGAATGACTGGTATCAGATTAAAACCAGTTCTGGAAAACAAGGCTGGATTTTAAATTCATTGCTATCCCTAGAGAGTAGCATAGAACAGCCTGCAGTCCCTTCTGTACCTGTAACACCACCACCTGTTGAAACAAAGACTAAAACGGTAATAGTTACCGGGAGTGTTGTAAATATCAGACAAGGGGCTAGCCTAGACTTTCCGACTATTACAAAGGTAAATGGCGGGACTGAATTAAAGGTTTTAGGTTCTCAGGGTGACTGGTATAAAATACAGTTGGCTGATGGACGACAAGGTTGGATTGCTAACTGGTTAACGGTTGACAAAAATTCCCAACCCCTTCCCCAACCAAAAGAATATATTAATGAACTTAAGTTGACTCTAGACAATGAGAAGATCTTAGCTTTTAACAATATGGGTGACAAATTAGTTATCAGTCTATCTGGAGTAAACAACAATCAATATCAAATTAAACGAGCGAATGATAACAGGTTATTAATAGAATTGAATTCGGCTAATCTAAGGGATATGGTTCAACCCTTAGACAACTGGGGTGTTAAGGAAATAAAAATAAGTGGACAGACTGTTATTATCACCTTTGACAAAGACTTTAAGCACCAGTTTAAATATAACAGTTCTTCCCGTGCGCTGGAGTTAGATGTTACATATCCGGCGGAACAGTTAATTCCTGTTAAACAAATCAAGCTAAATCCCCAGGAGAATCAGACGGTAGTGCAGATTGCTTCCGACAGAAAAATTGATTATACTGCTCAGGAGTCAGGGCCAAACAAATTAGTGATTGATTTACCGCAAAGTTCACTACAATTAGTTTCACAATTGGAAGCTGAACAAAATGTAGCATTTGGACCTATTCGGAAGGTGACCTCCAGGCAGCTTGCACCTGATTTAGTACGGGTTGAAGCAGAGTTTGCCCCTGGTGCCCAATATCAAGTTACTCAACAGGACGATTATATTGTCTTGGGTGCTAAAATAACCCAGGGTAATTTAGCAGGCAAAACAATAGTTATCGACCCCGGTCACGGCAGTGTTCAGCCAGGTGGTTGGACAGACCCAGGTGCAATTGGCAAGACATTGAAGATTGTAGAACGGGATGTTAATTTGGATGTGGCTCTAAAAGTGCAGCAGTATCTTACCCAGCAAGGTGCCCGGGTGATTATGACCCATTCCACAGGTCGGACTTTTTTAAGCTTGGCAGGGCGAGCAGATGTAGCTAATAATATTGGTGCCGACATTTTTGTCAGCATCCATGCCAATTCAAATAATAATCGTGCTATTTCAGGTACTTCAGTTTATTATTATGCACCTACCTGGCATAGTGAGCTCTCATCCCAAAGATGGCTGCGGCAAAGATTGGCTCTTTCTATCCAGAATGAGATGGTTAAAGCCGGAAGGCGTATCGATCTTGGGATAATGGAGGAAAGCTTTGCTGTTATTCGGGAAACTAAGGTTCCTTCAGTGTTGGTTGAGATGGCATTCTTAAGTAACCCCGAGGAAGAGAGGCTTTTAAATACAGACCAGTTCCAAAACCAAATGGCATGGGGTATTTTTAAAGGGATTGAAAGCTATTTTAGAGGGCTGTAATAGGGCAGGGGACACACCTGCCGAGTTTAAGATAGCCTGAAAGCCAGGAATGTCCCCAACGAAGTGGGACACACCTCAAT
>LADT01000044.1 GCA_000961765.1 Clostridiaceae bacterium BRH_c20a
CTCCCGTAGGAGTCTGGGCCGTGTCTCAGTCCCAGTGTGGCCGTTCACCCTCTCAGGCCGGCTACTGATCGTCGCCTTGGTGAGCCGTTACCTCACCAACTAGCTAATCAGACGCGGGTCCATCCATAAACGGTAGCATATTCAGAGGCCACCTTTCTTCTTCAAACCATGCGGTTTAAAGAACGTATCCGGTATTAGCACCGGTTTCCCGGTGTTATCCCAGTCTTATGGGCAGGTTACCCACGCGTTACTCACCCGTCCGCCACTAAACGGAAGTCAGTCGTCAGAAATCGGATGTCAGAATTAGATATTTTAGAAGCTATTAATGTTAGCTCAATCTGACTTCTGACCTCTGATGACCGACCTCCGTTTCGTTCGACTTGCATGTGTTAGGCATGCCGCCAGCGTTCGTCCTGAGCCAGGATCAAACTCTCCAATAATATTTATTGTAAGCTTGATTAGCTCATTTACTTAATTAATTTTTGACCTTTAAGTCGTCTTGACTTTTGAGCCAAACGCATGTTTTACAACTGTTTAATTTTCAAAGAACTTTTTCTCGCTCACCGCCACTCTCTCGCGGCGACAAAAGTAATTGTATCATGTTTTAGCTTCCTCGGTCAACAACCAGTTTCTGGAAAGTCACCGGGAGATTTTTTTGGAGCAACGGTTATTATTTGCTAACCTCGCTCCATTTATGCGCCTCTTTTAAGGCACTTTGATAATATACCACAATTATTTCAACTGTGCAACATCTTTTTTTGCTTAAATGCTAATTTATTGAGTCAGCCTCTAAATGTATGTCAATCTACTGGGATGCATCCCATGCATGTCCATCCCGAACGATGCATCTGCACCAGGGTCTACCTTAAAGGATGTATCAATTTAGAGTCATTTCTTCGGATGCATCATGGAATGAATCCCAATAGCAGATGCATCTCCAGAGCTTTACATGCATTGGATGCCAACATGTTTAGCCTTTATCTATCACATCGACAAGCATTATTAGAAACAAACCTATTTTCCAGTCAGCTTAAAATACTTTCTACAATCATCTAAATAATCTTTAAGATCATCATAAAAATTTTCCCTTGTGCCTGCAAGTATGATTATAATAATTTGTCCATCGAGATCAATCACTTCATAAGCTATTTCATAATTAACTCCATTATAATAAATATCAAATCCTAGTACCCCTCGCAAATCCTGTTTTTTATGCTTTCCAATATTAGGACTCTTCCTTATTTCATCTATTGCATTTTTAAATTCTTTTTTTAACATATTATCTTTAATTTTTTTGAAAAACTTCTCCGCTTTTGGTGATACTTTATAATCTAGCATCCTAATCCTCTTCAAACAGTTCTTTATTTAACTGCTCTGATGTTCTAGTATCTGTTTTAACTTGTTCTCTAACATCTTGTAGCATATTTTGTACTGCAATAGGAAATAACTTTTTTCTTAACCTAAACTCTTTTAGTAATTCTTCGTCTGTATAACCTTCTTTTATTAAGTCCTTTAGGATCAAATCTGAATAGTCATCGAAATTTTCTTCAATCCTTTTTAACTTCATTATTTTTATATAATCTTTTTCTAAAACAAGTTCAACATTTTCACCAAGCTTTAATCTATCATAAAAATCTTTCGGGATCGTTAACTGACGCTTGGAAGATATTTTTCCCAACCTAGTTTCCATATTATAGGACTCCTTGTTTTTTACTGTTTCTAACATTATATACATTTACCCTCCTTCTTAGTCATTGTTTCCTTACTCCTCCTTACTCCTCCTTACTAAACTATATAATATCTTCTATGAAAAGTAAAGATGAAACCAAAAAAACCACCTATTTAAGGTGGAGGTTAAGGCTAAGGTTAAGGCTAAGTTTTCTTCATTTTTAAGGCTTTTATTATATTGTTAAGACTATGTATTATATTATTAATTTTTATTTCTAAAGCAATAAATTCATTATCTGTTAAATAGCCTCGTTTTTAAGCAAATAAAAGATGACTCTTTATCTCATATGCAGAGCCTCTAGCAAAATAATAAAAAGTTGTTCTGTTAAAGAAAATAACTCGTTCTTTGGAAATTTCTCTGTATAGTCATATATTTCATCAGCTAAACTAAATGCCTCCATCCATACCGGCATTTCTTCAAAACTTTTATACACGTATTTACTCCTTTATTAATCAATCTTTATCTTTATCTCTTATCTTTATCTTAACCTCAACCTCAACCTCAACCTCAACCTTAGCCTTAGCCTTAGCCTTAGCCTTAGACTTTACTCTTCCCTCACATCCACAACCCAATTGGCGACCCAGGCTAAGTTCCCATCTTCTAATTTGACCCTGTACCAATTATCTTTCTCATCTAAGATAATCATCTTAGAACCTTTACTCACTTTAGCGACAATACTAAAATTGGTTCCAGCACCTGAACGGGTATTTACAACATCAGAAGCATTGCTTTGCTTAACATAGGCTATTTTCTGCTTGGGCTGAGGAGTTACAGTACTCGGCTGCTGATTTACTTCAGGCTTAGGTTGAGAGACTATTTGAGTTCCTGGTTGTTGCTGATTGTTATTTGTGATAGGTGGCTGTACAGGAGCCTTTTCACCTATTTTGCTTTCTAGAAAAGCTACCTGCTGGCGCAAACTATTAGCTTCTGATTGTAATTGAGCTACCTGCTGCTGCAACTGAGTAAGCTGAGAATTTAATGCACTTTCCACAAATGCTTTGGTAACTAAAGGATCAGCTTGGGAACCAGGTACTACACCACCTGCAAATACTGATTGTCCAATAAATACTCCTATTATTATAGCTAGAAATAAAACAGGAACAATTATCTTCGCTCTCATTTTAGTCACATCCTTTTTAAATTCATCGTGACAGCGTGTCGCCGTGCCATCGAATTTTAATTCATGGTGACAAATGTTACGGTTTTTATATGTTGTTTCTATAATTATTCTATTTTTCTACAAAAAATCCTTCCATTATCTTATAAATGGAGGGATTTTTTGTAGAATCTATAAGGTTAGCCCACAAAAAAAGATTGCTTCACATTCGTTCGCAATGACAGCGGTATCAATAATACACGTCATTGCTTAAGCATGAAGCAATCTTATATTTTAGTTTTTCCGTAGCACTGTAGAACTGTAGCACTGTAGCACTGTAGCCTCTGCCTTTACAGTCACTTCCCTACTGTTTGTTGTGAAATTCGTTTGGAAAGTGGTTTGCCAATAACACCGATTTTTTGTGCACTCCACAGTACCATCGTTGAGATAACTGCTAAAATAAGTACACTCTGAGCAGTTGTTATATGTGTTAGCAATACTCCTGTCCCTGCCAGCAGTATATTTATAACATAGATGACGAGTACTGTTTGCTTATGGGTAAAACCTTTATTTAATAAGCAATGGTGTAAATGCTCTTTATCCGCTTTGAAAATTGGTTGGCCATTAAAATATCTGCGGATAATAGCAAATAATGTATCAAAAATTGGTATGCCTAGAATCAAAATAGGTACAAAAACTGAGATTACAGTGATACTTTTAGCAAAACCCATTATGGCCAAGGCACTTAAATTAAAGCCTAAAAACATAGAACCGCTGTCACCCATAAAAATTTGAGCCGGGTAAAAATTGTATCTTAAAAAACCTAGGGTAGATGCTGCCAGCATTAATGAAAGAACCACCATTAAAATATGTCCTTGGCTATAGCCTACAATAGCTAATGTTATAGCTGCAATAGCTGAAAGCCCTGCAGCTAGGCCATCCAAACCATCTATCAGGTTTACAGCATTTGTAATACCAACTACCCACAAAATCGTAACAGGTATACTAAGATACCCTAAAGATACTACTCCATTAGCAAATGGATGGGTGATGTAATCAACATCTATATTGAAAGCTACTAATACACAGGCAGCAATGATTTGTCCTATTAATTTCAGCTTTGGGGAGATATCCTTAATATCATCAACTACTCCAATCATGGCAATAATTGTGCTCCCTAATACTAAGCCCATAATTTGCTGGGTAAGTGGTTGAGTCAATAAAACCATAGCAATAAAACCTAAATAGATCGCCAAACCACCAAGCCTAGGCATAGGCTTGAAGTGAACCTTTCGCTGACAGGGATTGTCCACCGCTCCCACTTTATAAGCTAATTTTTTAATTAATGGAACTAATCCAAGAGTTATGAAAAAGCTCCCCATTATATATAAGATATACTGCATATTGGCCTCCAAATTCGCTTCGCTAGGTTGAGGTTAAGGTTAAGGTTAAGGTTAAGGTTTCGCTACGCTAGGTTAAAAACCGTATAATCAGGGATATTGTTTAGTCTAAGGAAGTTTCCTTTTAATAAGGAATAATTCCTTATCATTGTTTCTAACTTGAAATTTCAAAAAGTCAATGTCATCGTTAACCTCATCAAATTTCTGATTGACTTCTGCTCGAAATTCCTCTAACCCACCAAGTCTCCCTTTTTCCAAATTACCAATTTTGTGATTCATAGTTTTTAATTCATTTAATATTTGAGTTAACAACTCTTCACTCATTGACTTTCCCTCCCTTTAAAATAACTGACTGAAGTTTAAGTCCAAGCTACTCGTATCTATTTTACATCGCTTATATGTAGTGTTCAATAACTATTTATTAACATTTTCGATAGCGAACATTAGCTCACCCTCTACGGCTAAATCCTCTCCTACATAAGCTTTCGCTTCGCATTTGCCTATTCTACCTCTAAGTTTTGTTACTACGACTTCTAATCTTAACTGATCACCGGGAACTACTTGCTTTCTGATTCTGAGATTATCAATGCCTACAAATAAAAGCAACTTCCCTTTATATTCATCTAAGGATAAAACACCCACTGCACCGGTTTGAGCTAAGGCTTCTACAATCAATACCCCCGGCATAACAGGATAGCCTGGAAAGTGACCATTAAAATACTCTTCGTTGGCAGTGACATTTTTAAGTCCCACTACTCTTTTCCCCGGCTCGATTTCGATAATTTTATCCACTAAGAGGAAAGGGTATCTATGGGGGAGAATCTCCTTTATCTCATTAATGCTTAATTCCATTTTGGGGCCTCCTTTTTGGTTCGTGTCACATCATGAATGTCTAGCATCCTTGACGTGCTACCGTGCGATCGTGCCACCGTATAATTAAATTGATTCATTTAGCTGGTTCTTGATTTTTAATATTAAACTATCTAGCATTTTATCTATATCAATACACTCTTGTTGCAGTTCGTTGTATGCTTCTTCTGAGAGATATCCAATATCCTTGCATAGTAGAAAATAATATCTTACCTCACTAAGGGAACCTAAGGCTACACTCAGGAGGTAGGCTAATTCCTTTGTGTGCTGTCTCCTACAGCCCTCAGCTATGTTCGCCGGAACTGAAACTAAAGCTGATTTTAATTGAGATGCAAGTTCGTACTTCTCCTCTGAAGGAAACTTTATTTCGTTTCCTTTTTTAGCCATGGCACGGCCATCTTGGGTCTCTAATTAGCCACACACCAACTATTTAACTTTCACCCAAGATGCGAAAAGCTTTTTCCGCTGAAAGCATTGCTTTTTTCCGTAATGGTGCCATTTTATCTTGTAGGTTAAGCACAAAGCCTTCTTTATTTTGCCAGGTATTTTGTACCAAGTCAAGGATTTCCTGGCACTTTAGATCGTTTATATCCATAACCTGATAAATGTCCAATAAGTCCATAAATCTATTAACTTTTGGATCATAGGAAATTGCAATAAGTGGCTTTTCAATTACTGCCGCCATAATCAAGGCATGGAGACGCATCCCCATCACCACATCTACTGCCTTATAGATACTAAATGCCTCAGAAGGTGAACAGTTCTCCTTTAAAAGGAAGGCTTTCTCTTTCATCTGGTTTACTACATCTCTTGATGCTTGAATATCCTCCGGAAAGTGCATAGGTATAAATACTATCTGCCAGCCCTGGGTCACTAAGCGGTCACAAGCCTCTGCTATCGCAGTAAAATTAGTTCCGGCTGTTTTCCAGGGTCTAACAGAGATGCCCAAAATTTTCCCATCATTAATATTGACGCCAACTCGCTCTAAAAGTTCCCGACCTTTTTCAATTTTTATTTCCTCAGAGGAAAAGCCGAGTACAGGATCAGCGGATACAACGATATCCTTTTTTACTCCCATTTCTTCTAGATCCTTTTTGGAGCCTTCATCACGGACAGTTATGCCATTTACTCGGTTTAAGATAAAAGCTGTTATTCTTCTATTCCTTTTCATATTTATGGGACCAATGCCCTGAGAATAAACTAGAACCGGCTTTCTTAGAAGCTTGGCGAAGAAAATAACCCCAAGATAATACAGGATGCCATTTTTGCTGGTCACATCCTGTAGTAAGCTGCCACCACCACTTATGAGCAAGTCGCTATTTTTGATTGCTTTTAAAATATTCGTTAGCTTCCAACGATTTATAGCCTGCACACCATAAAGCTTGGCAGTTTGTTCAGGGTTATTTGATAAAACAGTAATCCCTAAGTTAACATTATGTTTTTTTAATGAACTAATTATAGAATATAGAACAGCCTCATCCCCTGCATTATTGAAGCCATAGTAACCACTGAGAAGTATCTTTTTCATGCTATTTCCTCCATATACAACTGCCTTGAAAATGTATTCGTTTATCGTGGTGCAGGCAACCCATGAAAATTGATGTGAAAGCTACTGATTGTTGCTATGTCATCCTGAGGAAGGTACGACCGAAGGATCTAGTTCTACACTAGGTAAGATCCCTCGCTATCGCTCAGGATGACGGGAATGCTTTCCTTAAGCTCAGACCCAAGATTAAAACATAGATTGCCACGGGCTAACGCCCTCGCAATGACAAGTTCCGCTAACCTGCAGACTTAGACACGATTATCCCTAAAGTATCTCTCCAATAATTTCACTGCAACAATCAACCCCACACCCAAGGCAATGCCGATCCACAAACCATGGACAGAGCGGATAAGGGAAATCACTACGGGTGTATGGATATGTGCATAGGTATTAACTAAGGACACCTGCCCGATTGTAGCGGGGAGTACTAAAAACCAGTTTTTCCTTGATAAACCAAAATATAATATCAGTAATGTAAAGGGATGACCGATCAAGAATTCTTTAGTCCTGGGGCGAACTCCAATGAGGTCTTTAAGACCTGCACGGAATCGTTCCTCTATCCCTGATACCAAGGCTGTTCCTTCATTTCCTGTTCTAATTACATAGACAGCCAATGCAGCTAAGGCTAGAGTGGCTAAAAGTGCGTACCTGTAGGTGATAACCTGATCTAAGAGCTCTTTTATTGTCTTTAGCGGCTTCTCGTTTAAGATGAATATTAATAACGGCACAATAACCAAAGGCAGGACATGGGCTGCTTTTACACCCACAAACTGGTCAAGCTTCAGCATGAAAAGCTTATCTGCCAGCAGTCCAACCATTAGTGCTGCACCAACTAAGCTTATACCGGACATTTTTAAGAAGGCTATTATGCTACCTTTTATGCTTTTTGACTTTTCCGATGTAACAGCCAAAAAAGCTAGGGTAGGATATACTATTACACTAGCAAGTGCCATTAGTTTCCTTGCAAAAACAGGATCTCTAAGAAGTAATACTGCCCATACTAGTGCTCCAAATACTCCAAGAGCTATAGCTAGCTTGAGCCAATCCTTTCTCAGAAGAATCAAAGCTCCACCGGCAATGACACCCAGTCCAATCAGACCAATAATTATCCGAGAATAAGCAGGTGAATTAAACTGCTTTGCTTGGCCTAAATAAAAGCCTTTTGCCTCTAAGGTATGTTTTAAATCACCTAAGTAAGTTAAATTCATTTCTAGAGCTTCTTTAGGCTGATCCATATTAAAAAGCCGGACAAATAAAGACCTGATATTTCGTTCGCTTACTGCCAGTTCAAATCGCTCCACAGCACTTTTAGGGTTGTAATTTATCATATCATTAGCTGCAATAGAGTGTACCCTAATAGTTTCTTTATTCATAAACGTGGCAAACTGATTAATTCCCTTTTGATTAAAAAATTCTACAATACCAATAGGCGCATATACTTGCCCCTCTTTATTTCTCAACTCTTCCAATAAAACACTTAATTTATCGGGATATCCAGGTACCTGCTTATCATTGAAAAGAATAAAGCTAAGATTGGGTATTTTTTTAATCTCCTGAGCAATAAACTCCAGAGATTCTTGGCTGGGTTTTGCCCAATCTCTGATTTGTGGAATAATATTTAGACTCTCACTAGATATCTCATCTAAAGTATTTGTTTCAAAGCCAACGCCGATAGCCTTTAGCTCTTCATAAATTATTTCCTTTTCTCTATCGGAATTAGGCAAATTAACAGGAATAACCGCAACTGTAACCTCACCATTTACAATTTGTGCACCGCTTATCTTTTTAGTAAGATGCTCAGTAATTTGCCCCACAAATTTTTTATCCAAAATAGCTACTAGAATATTAGCATCTGTCAGACTAGCATCCTGGGAAACCTTGTCATAGTATGTAGCCCGCTTAATTTCTTCACCCTGGAAAAATTGTATTTTACCGGCTCGGGCTAAATCCCCCAGACTGAGTTCTTTCACCAGAACACCGGTAACCCCGTGTTCCCTCAACTGACCTAACACTTCTCTAAAGCTCAAATTGCTGCCATTAGCCAGGGATTGAACCTCTGTCAAATTAAGCATAATCTCTACCTGGTCATATTCCTTTTCAATATTCACCCGCTGAAAGGCTAAAAATAGGGATAAAACTAGGGCTAGTCCGATAAGGACATATGAAATTGTTACGACGTTCTTTTTAGTAAAAATGCTCAATGCTAAGACCTCCAGAATATTTGTTGTGACACTGCGTTTACAGGTAGATTTTGTGGATGCATCAGGTTCCAGGTCAGGCTTTTGTGATGCATCCGATGCATGTATAACTGCGTGATGCATCCGATGCATGTATAACTGCATGATGCATCACATGAAAGTGAACATTTCCTGACGCATCCCATGCATGCTAAGCTTTGCCGACGTCAATCATCGGATACATCCCTTAAGCTAGACCCAGGTGTAGATGCATCCAGGAAGCTTGTCATGCATATGTAGCCACATGCTGTATAGCCCCTGATATATATTGTACCAAGCAATAGCAGACCTCACAAGATGTATAGTATTTCCTTATTATTAATATTATTGCCACAATTGGAAACTGCTAACGGGTGAGAATCATGGTCGGTGGTCAGTGATCGGGGCCCAGGGCCCGGGGACTGGGGACCAGTGACCGGGGAAACCTTTTTTGTTTCACTCCCAGCCTGAAATAACATTCTCACCGCAATTGACTATTAATGCCACTGATTGTTACTATGTCATCCTGAGGGAGGAACGACCGAAGGATCTAAAACCTCTCCGCTACGCTAGATCCTTCGCTATCGCTCAGGATGACAGGAAAGTTCTCATTTATAGTTATGCGTGCAACCCATCATAATTGCGAGTGCAGAGAGCTCTTTTAATTCTAAATTCTACATTCTACATTCTTCTTTTCTCACTTCTCAATTTAAAAACTGCGCCTGAGCGCAGTTTTTATTTCTTAATTCCATTCAATAATATATCAATTACCTTCTCTGCAACATCATCTGGATTTATATCCATATCCAGAAGGAACATTGCATGGGATATGCCGCCTAGGATGCCGAAGAAAAACATAGTACACAATGTAACGTCAATCTCACGGAAAACCCCTTTTTGGATACCTTCTTCGATAATTACCTTGATCCGGTCCATTTTTTCTTTATAGCTGTTAACCATGGTCTTTTTAAATTCCGCACCCATATCCATATGGGTGCTGGATTCATTTAAAAGCTTTCCTGCCAGGTTTTTGACATTATTAAGGAAAATGATATGGTTTTTAACTATTCTCTTTAGCTTAAGGGTAGGTTCGCTTTCATCTAATAAGCCCTCTTCAAGCTCAGCAAAATATTTATCTACATACCAGATATACATCTCATGGAAAACATCAGCCTTACTTTTAAAGTATTCATATATAGTACCTTTACCTATCCCAGCCCTTTCGGCGATCTCATCCACCTTGGTGCTATGAAAGCCTTTCTGGGCAAACACTTCAAAGGCAGCTTCTAGTATCAGCTGTTTTTTTGGTTTTTCTGCCATCACCTACACCCTCTCGGAAACAGTTTCTCCCGTTATAGCCTTGGTAAATCGACCGGAAATTCTTTGTCCCCAGTCATCAAGGATATAGTACATAACAGGGATTAAAACAAGTGTTACTAAGGTCGAAAAGGACAATCCTGCTACAACAGCCGTGGCCATAGGTGCCATCATTTCAGCACCATCCCCTATTCCTAAGGCCTGGGGCATTAAAGCCAGTACGGTGGTCAATGTAGTCATTAATATTGGCCTTAACCTTGTCGGTCCAGCTTTTAGGATTGCTTCTGTCTTCTCCATTCCCCGTTTTCTCAACGTATTAATATAATCAACCAATACAATTGCATTATTTACGACAATACCCGCCAGCATAATTACACCGATAAATGTCGGTACGCTGAAGGTCCTGCCGGTGATTATCAATCCTCCCACAATACCAATTAATGTCGGCGGTACGCTAAACATAATAATAAAGGGGTAGAGGAGAGCCTCAAACTGGGCTGCCAGGATCATATAGACTATGATTATAGCCAGAATTAAAGCTAAACCCAAACTCTGAAAGGATTCCATCATCTCTTTATTGGCACCGCCCATTTCATATTCGTACCCCATGGGCATAGCTATAGTTGAAACGGCTTTCACTATATCATCATTTACACTCTTTAAGTCTCTGCCAAAGATATCTCCCGTGACAGTTACCTGCCTTGATTGATTGTCCCGGGTTATCTTTGTCGGTCCTACAGTGTATTCAATATTGGCAACTTCCTCTAATGGTACGTTATGTCCAAGCATCGCAGGAATCATAAGCCTATTTAGACTCAGAACATTTTTTCTATCTATTTCCGGTATTTGCACTCTTATGTCTATTTCTTCTCCGCTGGTTCTGTATTTTGATCCCAAGGCTCCCTGTAAGCCTGACCTTACCGCTTGAGAAACCTGATAAGAAGATATTCCGTAGAAGGCGGCTTTTTCTCTGTCAACCTTTACTGCTATCTCAGGGTTACCATTTTCAAGACTTGTAGTTACCTCCCGTGTTCCCGGAATTTCTCTAATTGTTTCAGCAAATTGGTGAGCAATATCTTTAAGTTCATCTAGGTCATCACCTTTTATTATGATGGAGATAGGAGTTTGAGCTCCCATACCGCCTTCATCTGCTTTAACTGTAATTTTAGCCCCGGCAATATCCGTAATATTGGAACGAATATCGTCCAAAACTTCATCGATACCTCTATCCCGTTCAGTTTTAGGCACTAACCGACCCACAATATTAGCTAGGTTGCTGCCCTCCCCAAAACCGCCGGTCAGCATTCCCCCCTGATTACCTACATTGAGAAATATGGAGTCAACCTCAGGCATGCCGGTAACTACTTTTTCAACCTTGTTTACAATCTCTGAAGTGTCCTCAAGTAAACTGCTGTTAGGCAGTTGAATATCTACTGTAAAATAGCCATTGTCCTGTTTAGGTATAAATTCCATCCCTACCATGGGAATTAAAGCAGCACTAGCAATAAACAAAACCAAGGTAATAGATATAACTGTTTTTCTCCGCCGTAATGCCCACTGCAGCAATCCCTGGTATTTTATATCCAATTTATCTAAAGTATCAGCCCACTTTTTACTTAAACGCTGAAAAAAATTTTTCGGCTTCCCATGATCATTTCCATTATTTTCCACTATGAGAAGCTTTGATGAAAGCATGGGGATAAAGCTCAGAGCAATTGTTAATGACGCAATTAGGGAAAAAGACACAGTTAATGCCAGCGGCCTAAAAAGCTGTGAAGCTAGGCCCTCTACATAAACTATGGGTAAAAATACGGCAACGGTAGTTAAGGTTGACGCCATAACAGCCGTTCCTACTTCTGAAGCACCTAATTTAGCTGCTTCAATACGTCCATATCCTTCCTGGCGATGGCGGTAAATATTTTCCAAGATAACGATAGCACTGTCCACCATCATTCCTATACCCAAGGCCAATCCCCCCAGAGAAAGCATATTTAGGGTTAAGCCACTGAAGTATATTAAAATAAAGGTTGCAATTATTGATATTGGAATGGCAGTACCAATTATCAAAGTACTTCTTATACTGCGCAGGAATAAAAACAGCACTAAAACCGCCAGCATCGCTCCTATATAACCGTTATTAACCACCCTGTTTATTGCAGCGCGAATAAATTCCGCCTGGTCAAAGGCTGTCTTAATGGTTATATTACCCGGCAGCTGCTTTTTGATTTCTTCTAATTCCTTAATGACTGCATCTGACACTTTTACCGTATTGGCATCACTCTGTTTTTGCACATTCAAGGCAATACTGGGAACACCGTTCAGCATGGAATACATTTTCTGTTCCTTATATGTATCTTTTATTTCAGCCAGTTCTTTGAGCTTTATAGTGCCGCCGGTTTTAAGAGAAATCAGGATATTCCCCAAATCTTCTAGGCTTTCGAATTCCCCTTTTACTCTGACCAAATAATCCTTAGCACTTTGTTCAACATAACCTCCGGAAGTATTATTATTTTCTCCTCTGATGGTATTTGCCACATCATCGATACTTAAACCATAGGCCTCCAATTTCCGCGGATCTATTTCCGCCTGTATTTCCCTGGTTTTCTCCCCAGCCATATAAACAGAAGCAACACCATCTATTCTTTCTAAACGGGGTTGAATCTTATCTTCTACAATCTGTTTTAATCCCGCTAAATCCTGATCCCCGGCAATACCCAGCATCATAATGGGCATTAAGTCCATACTCATTTTGAATATCATGGGCTCGCCGACTTCTCCCGGGAGATAGGGCTTAATGAAATCAACCTTTTCCCGTATTTTTATGGTTTTATCATCCATGTCCGAGCCCCACCCAAACTCTACAAACACTACCGATGAGCCTGGAGAACTCTCAGAATTTATCTTTTTAACGCCATTGATAGTTCCGATCTGACCTTCTACAGGGCGGGTTACCAGTTTTTCTATCTCCTCAGGCCCTACTCCTTCATATTGCATTATTATTATTGCACCAGGATAATTAATTTCCGGGTATAAGTCTATTGCTAATTTAGACAGTGATACCGTACCCAGAAGCAGTACAACAAGTACCACCATTAAAATCCCTACGGGCCTACTAACAGCAAGATTTGACAGTTTCATTATTTTTCACCCCGTCCCACAACTTTTACAGGGTCTCCTCTTACAACATCTTCATTTCCCTTGGTAATTACCTGGTCACCTGCGATAATACCCCTTATGATTTCTGTCTCCTTACCGTTTGTTAAACCAATTTCCACTTCTTTTTCAACAACGTTATTTTCCTGTACTATAAAAACCTTAGTTGAACCATTCCTTTGAATAACTGCCTGGGCAGGTACTACAAAAGCAGCAGGCCGCACATCAGTAATGATCTCTACTTCCGCATACATCCCAGCCTTTACCACATTTTCCTTATTTTCAAGAACAACAGTTAACGGATAAGCTTTTGTTCTTTGATCCATTGTAGAGCTAACATTTTTAATTCTACCTTCAAATATTTTCCCTCCGGTAGCAGGTATCCGAATCTGGACCTTATCCCCTACTACAATCTTATTAACCTGGGATTCATTTATGCTGCAGTCAATCTCTACAGTATCTAAATTAACAATTGTAGCAATAGGTGTTTGGGCTGAAGCCAGGTTTCCTGCCTCAGCTGTCACAGCAGTGACTATACCGCTTATTGGTGTTGTTATAATAGTATTGTTATAGGCCAATTCTTGCCCATCCAGAGCGTTTTTAGCCTGATTTAAGCCTACTTCTAGCTGCTCAAGCACTGACTGAGCTACAGCCCCCGCTTCAAAAAGCACCTTATTTCTTTCATAACTCCTTAATGCATCCTCATATGTATTTCTTGCAGAATTTAACTGTATAGCTACAGTACTCTGATCTAAAACAGCAATTGTCTGACCCGCCCTTACTTTATCTCCCACTTCTACACTTATGTTCACTATTTTCTCGGCAGACATTAATTTAGGTACAACCGTTGCGGTAGCCTGAGGCTTAATTGTCCCGCTCAAAACTACACCCCGTACAAAATCCTGTTTTTTTACCTCAGCCACCTCAACAGGTATTAGCTTTACCTTAGCCTCTTCCTCTACAGGTTTAGCTCCACACCCCAATACTAAAATATTAAGAATAGCGATCAAAAAGAGAATGACAATCTTCCTCGTTAACTGCACTTCAATCTGCTCCTTTACATTATAAAATACTCGTCCGACCAGTCAGTCGGATACCATTAGTATTCTATATCCTTCAAATTTACCTGTCAATAGAAAAAACTAGCTTTCGCTAGTTTTTTTCGCTCCATTATATTTCGCTAGACTAAGGCTCCGCTTCGCTAGATTAAGATTTCGCTACGCTAGATAAAGTACGGAAAAGTAACATGCAGTTATTGTGTCAGCCGCAATATTTCAATATATATGTCATCGCGAGCGTAGCGTGGCGATCTCCCACCCAAAACTCTGCCATCCAACGCCCGTGTCAGACGCAATAATCTAACCCACAAGTACTGTCAGACGCAACATCTCAACCCAATAGCAATTGTCAGACGCAATAAACTGCCCCAAAAGCATGCCCTCCTCGGTCCCTGATCCCTGATCCCGCTCTTTCCACACTGGTCACCGATCCCCGATCCCGCTCTTTTCCCCAGTCACCGGTCCCCGATCCCTGGGCCCTGGGCCCTGATGCTCTTTTCCCTAAACAACTGACCTCATAATTTGCCCCATAAGCTATGTTTAAGATTTTGAAATTCTCATTTCAATCCTCTCGGATAATTTCTTAAATTCATCAACATACTTTTCTTTGATATTGTTACAAATCTTTATTGCTAGTTGCTCACTATAAATGTGGGCAGTTGTATTCCGGTCACTTAAGATATTCAACCATAATTCTTCATCGGTTATTATTTGAGCCGCAAAAGCTTCCTTTAATACGGTTTTAGGAGAATTTAGACCTGTAAGTCCTTCGTCCTCAAAAATAGATTTCAATGTTTTCCAGGCTAACTCAAATGTAAATTCAAAGCGCTGAATTAAACCATCCCTTAAAAGATCATTATTTTCTACATATTTATAAATCCCTTCTGTAAGTCTATTAAGTGCATTATTATAATTTTGAAACTTTTGATAATAATCACTCATAAAGTACTACACCTTCTTTTTCAATTTTTTCAATCAAATGGTGGTCATTGTCAGGAGCAATAAATATTACATCAATTTTTAAAAGGGTATTTAAGTCATCAAGCTTACTTAGAAGTGTTCCTTCACTAGTGAAGTTTGGCAGAGTATACACTGCAAGATCTATATCACTAGTGGAACGATTATCACCTCTTGCACGGGAGCCAAAAAGAACAATTTTTTTAACACTATATTTTTTCCCTAGCTCCCTTATAGATCTTATTAGCTTATCATCCAAATCAACCGCCAGCAACTTTACCACCTCCTGAAGTCCCATAGTTCTACAGTTCTACAGTGCTACAGAAAAACTAGGTTGAAGCAATATGTCATCGCGAGCGTAGCGTGGCGATCTCCGACCCAAAACTCTGCCATTCAATGCCCGTGTCAGACGCAATAGCTAGACCTTTGAGCATTGTCATACGCAACATCTCAACCTAATAGCAATTGTCAGACGCAATAAACTGCCCCAAAAGCATGCCCTCCCCGGTCCCTGATCCCTGATCCCGCTCTTTCCACACTGGCCCCCAGTCCTTGTCCACCAGTCACTCCAATGCCGAATAAATCACTTCCCCAACGCGATTAATATGTTCTTTTAACTCCTTGTGACCCAAATGGGTAAAATCTACTACATCAAATAAATAAGGTAGTGGCCCCTCTTCTTCTAACCTTGCATGTAAGGCTGATACAGTGTTAAATGTAATATTATCGCCATAAATAGCAATATCCACATCTGACCCTGGTTTATTACTCCCTTTGGCTCTTGATCCAAAAATAACAGCCTTCTCTATTTCAGGAAACTTTCTTATGACCATCAATATATAGTCCAAGTCCACTTCACTTAAGCCAAATTTCATAGTAATTTCTCCAGCTTAGAACAAAGCTCTTGAATGATTTGAAAATATTTTTCTCTTATTAAAATCTCTGCTTCGTTTGCTCTAGCTTCATCATAAGTATGTGCCATTAAATTTCTTTTTTCTAGCGCATCTATCCAGGCATGTCCATCGGTAATAAACTCTGATTGGAAAGCAATCTGTATTGTTTCTCTTGGGCTTTTCACACTAAAACCTTCTTCTTCCAAATAATCCTTCAGAGTTTTCCAAGCTAATACAAAAGTATATTCAAAACATTGTATTAATCCCTGGACTTCAAGTTTATTTAATTCCCCTTTTTCAATAGATTCTGTTAACTGCATTGTTGCCTTTTTAAAATTACTAAATCGCTGCTTCCACCTTATTTCACGGTTCATCAATCACACCGCCTTTTCCCGTAGTATTATACCGTAGCTTATCTCAATAACCCCATCTAACCCACAAGTATTCCCATCTCAATTATTCTCTATTTTCTGTTCTTTTAAATAATTTATAATACCCTCTTTAAATTCATAGAAATCATCTATATTTTCTTTTAGAATTTATTCCTCTAACCCTATTCTTTGTAAAAATATCTGATCGTGCATTTCTCTAACATGTTTAAAGTCAAGATATTTCTTAATAACTCTTGTTTCGAAATCAATTCGCTTCAAATCATCCGAACTAAAAATAACCTTCTTACTCTTTAAAACTCCATATTGAATATGAAGAGGTGCATTATCTAAGTTTATTAAATCTACTTTTTCAGTTTCTAAAATTGCCATTAAATCCATAAGTACTTTTGTTTCTAGATAACAATCTTCATTTTCATTTGAAATAAGTATCGCTATATCAATATCACTTAGGGGTCCTACTTTCCCATTAGCACAGGACCCAAATAAATAAGCAGCCACTAAAGAAGGTGAATACTCCTTTAAGACTTGTCCTAGTTCTTTCAATTTCTCTTCAAGAGTCGAAATATCAATTTTTTTATTACCTTCATCAGATCTAAGCATATCCATCCTCATCCTTACCATAGAGGATTTTTCCATATTATACCTTTATTATATGTGAGAAAATTCAAATACACAAGTAGGGGGCGGTTTCCATGCCGCCCCGCAAACTTACAGTTTAATCTTATTTAATACATATCTAGTCCCTGGACCTTTTCCAATCAAGATAAGGTTGAGGTGAGATAAGACTAAGATTCCGCTACGCTAGATTTAGATTTCGCTACGCTAGATAAAGTACCGAAAAAAACATGCAAAGCATGTCAGTTCACGGATCGAATCGCCCCACCACTCTGCCATTCAATGCCAGTGTCAGACGCAATAGCTATACCCTTGAGCAATTGTCAGACCCAATAAACTGCCCCAAAAGCATATCCTCCCCGGTCCCTGACCCCTGGTCCCTGATCCCGCTCTTTCCACACTGGTCCCCGATCCCGCTCTTTCCACACTGGTCCCTGGTCCCTGATCCCCGATCCCGCTCTTTCCACACCGGTCCCCGAGCACCGACCCCTAATTCTGCCCCATAAGATACCCATACACATTCGCCACCAGCATCGTCACTTCCGCAGCTTGAGGCTCTTTATCCTTATCAGCAAAATAGGGCTTTAACTCCTCAGTCATTATTCCCTTTTCAATCAGAACTTCCTTAGCCTGTGCATAGTCCTTCACTGGTTGCCCTAAGCCCTTCACCGTATTCACAAGTATTTCTTCATTATTAGGGGTTTCCGATACCTCAATATATTTCTCAGGTGCCTTATTAGCTTTTTCTAAGGTCTTGTTAATCAGATTTTGAAACCTCCACTTACCCATAGGCTCCTCTAGACGATAGTCATTACTATAGCCGCCATCAAGTAGCCCCAAGCCTCTGATTACCTTGACACCTTCATAGGCCCAATGGTCCATGGCAGGTTCTTTTATATTAAAAGGCTTAAGATACGCTCCTTGAGCAATAAGCTTATCTCGAACTGTTTTAATAGCCTCTTCCGACTTAGTCATAGCTCTAAAGGAAATTTCCTTATTAATGGAATACGCTGCGGCTACACCGGCAGCTTCCCCTGCACTCATCCCAATAGGAATAACTCGAGCACTCCCTGCTGCAAGGGATTTATAGGAGGCACTGCGGCCTACGACTAATAGATTTTCAATCTCCAAAGGAACGATACTTCTAAAAGGAATACCGTATCTATCAGGGTTACCAATAATAGTACCCCAGCGCTGCTTGACAGTAGGCTGGACATCTACAGGATAGCTGCCGATAGCAATAGAGTCCCAATGATCCTTATTTTCTAAGACATCATCTATTGTCAGCTGATACTCACCGATTATATGTCTGCTTTCTCTAATATAAAGCTGCTCAGCTGTCCCTACTACTTCCGCCCGCTCAAAGCCGACAAACTTTTCCCGTACATAGGGCATGATATATTCCAGCTCTTTTTTCGCCCGCTCAATACCCTCCTTTTTACTCTCCGGATCTAGAGCATCTACACCAAAGATAACAAGGGCATTTATTAAGACATTACCATTATCCTGCCTGGCAGCATTAAAGCCTCTGAGACGCATAAGCTCATCCTTTGGCTCATAGCTGTAGCCTTCCTCTGTATAGCCCCATGCTGATTTATTGGTAGCACCGGTATGGTCATTGCCATCACCCTTCAGATATTTAACAACCTGATTCCAGTCCACATTAGTAAGCTCAAAAACCAGGGTTACACCCATCTGCCGATCCTTTTCCCCGATATCCTCGCCGGCAAAGGTATATGGTACACCACTCTCAGCAGCTAAATCTGCATCAATCGTAGCATCAACCAGCCTTTTAGCATAGTAGTCTTTAACCTGACCTTCTTCTTTTACTTTAACACCGATAAGCTTACTACCATCTTTAATAGGCTCCACAAACTCAGTATTGAGCTTTAATACAATGGAGCGCTGCTTGTCCACCATATCCTGAAAAACATTTATAGCCTCATCTACATCATAAGCAGTACCACCCACCCGATCATGAAACTCCTTAAATATCCCCTGGGTCAAAAGAGTACCATCCCGGCCATGGTTCATATCGATAAAGTTAAGCTTACCCAGGGTCATCAAGCCCCCTAAAGCATGGTCATCTTCAATAAGAAGTACTGTAAGACCATTGCGAGATGCAGATACCGCCGCCGCAATCCCCTCCGGCTCTCCACCAACTACAATTAGATCAAATTGATTATCAGTAGGGGGCGGTGGCCCCGGGTCGACTTGTTTTTGGGGAGTGCAACCTAGTACGAGTAAAAAAATTATTGACAATACAAATATTTTTCCCAATACACTCTTTCTCAACAGCGAATCATCCTTTCTGCATTATCTAGTCAATTCTCTTAAACCAAGCTACCCCAACTTTCTGGAATTACTCTGACAATTAATCTTTAAAAAAATTCGCGCACCATAATAAATAGTCTAGTTAATTTCTAGACTATTTTCAATAATATCCTTTTCTTAATAATTCGTTATGATTGTATATACCAATTAGTTGAATTTCCGTAAACTTTCTTTTCCATTGAAATAATACCCTATAATCATTGTCAATATTAAACTTCCAAATACTATTATCTGACTTAAGGGGTTCAGTTTTGTAATTATGTCCAAATGGATCATAAACCCATTGACTAAACCTCTTTTTAAACTTTTCTTGTACAAAGGTAGACTTTTTTTTATAGGTCCTTTTAAAACCACTAGACCTTTCAACTTTAGTTATATTATGCTTATTCATCTAAATCTTTAAAAAAATCATTTAAATTATTAAAGCTTTTACTACTACCAGATATAAAATCTTTTCTAGCATTATATACATCGACATCTATATCATTCATAGGTCTAGCGCCCAATCTGGTAAGAACAAGTGGAAAGGTTCTATGCTTTGGCAAAGGAGTTCTTCTAAGCCCACAAACTGATATAGGGTTTAATTTTTCTTCAGTTTTAGAAAAGGTTAGCCTCCCTCTCAGTCTTGCTCGTGAATTATGGGTTTTCATTAACTTGCCCCCCTTTCTTAATTATATTCTACCAGACATAATAAAAATAATGCAAGACAAAGCTTTTAAATAGCAAGATCAATACAGCTCCCTTGACTATCATGTAATACAAATGTTATAATCTTCTCGAGGTGATTATTAATGAAAACTGTTAAATTAAGAAAGATTGGCAACAGCTACGGTTTTACAATATCTAAGGAGATTATGGAAAAATATAATCTTAAAGAAGGCAACGAATTACATGTTATTGAAACAAAAGATGGTTTTACCCTATCCCCTTATAACCCCGAATTTGAAATTTGGGCTTCTAGTTTTGAAAATACAAATAGTAAATTCAAAAATACTTTAAAGGCACTATCAAAATGAAGAATATTATTTTTATATCCAAACAAATTATAATTCTTTTTCATGAACAGTTAATTCAAACCTATGGTGGTTCTCATGGCATAAGAGACCATAAATTACTTGATTCTGCTCTCGAACAACCCAAGGCTACTTTTGATGGTAAGTACTTACATGATACATTACCTAAAATGGCCGCTGCATATGGATATCATTTATGTAATAACCATGTATTTGTAGATGGTAATAAAAGCATTGCCCTTGTTGCCATGGATATCTTTTTGCAAAGAAATGGTTATGAAATTATTGCCACTGAAAATGAGACTTACATAATGATGATGAATTTATCTTCTGGCAAACTGACAAAGGAAGAATTAGCTCTTTGGCTTGCAAATAACACATCATCACTTCAAACAACTTAAACTCCTTAGGCTAATGCATCGTATGCCTGCATAGTTAAAAAATTGTTTCATAGGCATATAGATTGTGCCACTTTTTTCTTTATATAGCCCCAAAGAAAAATGTATATTATAGAGACTACTCATGAATTTGATAATGATTTTCGAAATATTCTTATTAGATATTACTGGACTAGTACTAAGAAAAAAATATTAAAAGAAGTTAATGATAAATTTATTTTCCTATCTACTAACGCTCACTCTATAGGGATTGAGGATAGGTAGAGAGGAACCGAGGTCGAGTAAACGGAGTGCATCACTGCACCCGCTTCTCACAGAACCGGACGTGCCCTATTAAGGCATCCGGCTCTTCATAACAACTTTCGCCTCCGTCTTCATGTCTAATAAATACTTACACGAATTCTCGGTGTAGCCAATGGGTATTTACTTATTAGTTTCTCGAATTTCAAGAAATCACATGGCTTTCCTTGTCGCCTTCGATTGATGTGTCGAAATAGGGCTCTTCTAACTATATACGCATACTTCTTTATTCCTGGAGTGTTATCTGTGATGCCATAGTAGTTATAGTGCCCTTGTAGTTTTACATTTAGTTCTTTTATGAGTTGTACTATTGGCTTTGTTAAACTTTTTCTCAGCCATTGCTTTATCTTTACAACTTTCGACCTCATCTTTTTCTTGCTAGTGATTCTTTTAACTCTAAACTTACCCGCTTTGCTCTTTCCACAATAGTGAGTGAATCCTAAGAAGTCGAACGTATCT
>LADT01000063.1 GCA_000961765.1 Clostridiaceae bacterium BRH_c20a
TTCGTGGAGCTTAGCAAAGAAAAATCCACAGGTATAAAGGTAGCGCCATCTGACCAACCAAGGGTAAGCATGCGAAATCCTTTATAAAACCGCATCTTTTGAGAAGCATGATCAAAGCACCGGGCTAGTAACTCTACAGACTTGCTACGATTTCTTTCATAGGATGAGTCATCTAAAATTAATACTTTAGGGCGATTATGATTTGTAAGCTTCGTGATTTTTCCAATAGTATCTGAGCTAAGAAATAGTAAAAATCTGCGCCATGCAAATGTAGGTTGGTTCAAAAAACGATAGACCGCATCCTTAGCTGGAAAATCATTAGGCTTCTTACTTTCTAGAGTTCTAAACCAGTTTTTATTTCCAAAGATTAAGCAAAATATTAATTGAAAAAGGTAACAACAAGAAAAGCCCAAAGACTTAGTAATACCCGCTCTTCTCAAATGTTTTAAAACTTTTAACTCTTTGAATGTTATATTTAGTTCATTTGGTAGTTGCTTGTTTTGGTTAATATCCGTTATCATATAGGGGACACCTCTTCTGTATGGTATTTGTGGTTTTTCGTCAAATCAACTATACCAAAAGTTGAGGTGTTTTTCATGTCTATTTAAAAATCAAGTAACATACTTAAATAGATACAAGCACTACTAAGAGTTAAGCAAGTCACATTTATTTAGATGCGAAAGTTGAGTATCTAAATTTAAAGAAACTCTAGAAAATAAGGTGGTATATGAGAATTATCTTTCCTCCTTTGCTATTATTAGGCAATATATAACAGAATTAAATTATCATCAATGGTTAGCGAATAAGTGGAAATCAATTTAATTAAATTTATAATTCCAGTCCTGAAAGCAGAAAAAAATTTCTTCTTATACATCTTACAATAGATTCTGCTCTTGATTGAAGGTGGCTTTCTGTTAAGAAACGCTCCATAAGCCGAATATCAATGATTGGCTTTTAGATCGTGTTCCCCCTGAGCCAACTGAAGGATTTCCGAACATGATTTTTTATAGCTTTTTAATTCTATTTATTAGTACTATTAAACAATCTAATGAAGGATGGGAAAATCCAATTAACAGATATAAATATCTCCATCACCTATCATGATTCTTGTTATCTAGGGAGATATAATGATGTTTATCAAGCACCTAGAGAACTACTAAGAGCTATTCCAGGTGCACGGCTATTCGAACTTGAAAGAATAAAGGAAAAAAGTTTTTGTTGTGGTGCTGGTGGTGGGCGGATGTGGATGGAAGAAAACCTAGGTACTAGAATTAATGAAAACCGAACTAAGGAAATACTCAAAACAGGGGCTAATCATGTATGTACTGCTTGTCCCTTTTGTTTAACAATGTTGGATGATGCAATTAAGGCCAAAGCTGAGAATGTGCAGGTATTAGATATAAGTGAGATATTACTTAAAGTCTTAAACCAAAATAAAGACAATTAAAGTTTTTTAGCGTAAATTTAATTTTAGGTTATTAATATGAAAAGTTATAGAACTGAATCTAGCCTCCTACAATTGTAGGAGGCTAGATTCAGTTTTGAATTTTTTCGTTACTAATTTTAATTATAAAAAAGGAATATTTTAATTCATGTCGAATAGTTTGTACAATAAACAAAACCACCGTTCAAAATAATGAACTAAAAAGGAGGAATAATAAATGGTAGGCAAATACTTTGATGAATGGGTATTAAATGAGGAATATATTACCCCTAGTCGTACAATAACGGAAACTGATGTTGTGATGTTTGCGGCAATGAGCGGAGATTATAATGAGATACATACTAGTGAGGAATTCGGAAAAGAAACCATTTTTGGCGAAAGGATAGTTTTTGGTCTTTTAGGGCTTGCGATTTCCCACGGCTTGTTATTTCGATTAGGAATATTAGAAGGTTCAGCCATTGCTTTTCTGGGTATTGATTCTTGGCAGTTTAAAGCCCCTATCTTTTTTGGGGATACAATTAAAGTTAAAGTTAAAGTGATTGAAAAAATAGAAAGTAAAAGTAAACCAGATAGAGGATTAATCAAGCTATATTTACAAATACTTAAGCAAGATGGTACAGTAACTCAAGAAGGTATTAAGACTTTAATGATGAGACGTAAGACCAAGTAGGGAAATACATAGAAGTTAGTAAATACAATTGAGGTAGGGTCTTCAAACAAGGCTCTCTTTTTGATACCCATGTATAGGATGATTAATTTTATATTTTCATTGTAAGGCAATGAATGATTTAGGATGCCAAAATATCTATTGAATCCCGGTGAAAATAAAAGTTATATTTTTCGAATATTCAAACGGAGGTGTTAATATGCCCCAACAAAAACAAGAACCAAAATACATGGAGCGGGTAAATCGCTTGAAAAGTAGAGTGCTTGAAAATAGGCCTGAGATGGAACTTGAGAATGCGAGAATTCTTACAGAGAGTTTCCGTGAGACAGATGGAGAGCCACTCGTAGTTCAGAAAGCCAAGGCTTTTCGTAAACAATGCCAAGAGAAAACTATTAAGATATGGGATGATGAACTCATCGTTGGTTGTTCGGGAAGTAAGATGCGGGCTGGTATTTTGTGCCCAGACACATGTTGGTCCGTACTAAACGAGGAACTAGATAGCATTAGTGAACGACGTTACGATCCGTTTTATCTAAAATCTGATGATCGGAAAATATTTGAAGATGAAATTCGTCCCTACTGGAAAGGGCGATCTAACTATGAAGAGTGGCTTGCCCAGATTCCTGATGATACTCGTGAACTACGTGATAATGGAGTCATATATATAAACCGCAAGGCAGTTCGTGGATGGGGAGAGACTACCGCCGGATATGAGTGGTTAATTTGCGAAGGGGTTTTGGGTATCGTAAAAGTGGTGGAAAAGAGGAAAGCTGAACTTGATATCACAGTACCGGGAGACTACGAAAAAGATTATTATCTGAAATCTCTTTTGATTGTAGCTGAAGGAATTAAAACATTGGCAGAGCGCTATGCTGTAGAAGCTAAGCGATTAGCTACCATAGAAAAAAATCCGCTGAAGAAAAAGGAACTTTTGGAGATAGCCGAAACTTGTAGCCATGTTCCTGCAAATCCAGCAAGAACATTTCGTGAAGCTTTACAATCACTTTATTTCTATCAAATATGTATTTTTATGGAACAGAATGCTGCTAGCTACAATCCGGGGCGCATGGATCAGTATCTCTTGCCTTATTACAAGGCAGACATTGAAGCTGGGCGTATCAATCCTGAGGAAGCGCAGGAGCTTCTTGATTGTCTATGGGTTAAGTTTAGTGAACCATGTCTTTTTCAGGATGCTCAAACAGCAGAATTCGCTGCAGGTTATCCAATGTTCCAAAATGTTTGCGTTGGAGGAGTGGATGATACGGGGAGGGATGCGGTTAACGATCTTTCCTATATGATCCTCCAGGCAACAATGGATGTGCAGCTTTATCAGCCTTCTTTGGCTGTTCGATATAGTCTAGCTAAAAACCCCAACTCTTTTCTAAGAAAAATAGTAGATTTAGTCAGTCTCGGGACGGGGTTCCCTGCTTTTCATAACGATGATATTGGAATTAGGATGCTCATGAATAAAGGGATTCCGCTAAAGGAGGCATATAACTGGAATCCGTGTGGCTGTGTAGAAACCAATTTAGAGGGACGATTGCGGCACTATACGGCTCTAGCTGATATTAATCTTGGTAGTGTGGTTGAATTGGCACTTTTGGATGGGAAAAATAGGAAGAATGGAGAATATATATCCATAAGGACCGGGAAGCCGACTGAATTTAGAATATATGAAGATTTCTTAGCGGCAGTAAAAAAACAAATAGAATATTCAACCCGAGCCGTTGTTAAGGGAAGCCATGTAATTGATGAAATTTGCATGAATCGCCCATCACCAGCACTCTCCTTAACATTTAAGGAATGTATAGAAAAGGCTAAGGACTATGCTTGGGGCGGAGCTAAATATAATACTGGAAACGGGATTATTCTGATTGGTGTAGCCGACCTTATTAACAGTATTGCCGCAGTGCGTTATCTTGTATATGACAAGAAGAAGGTAACTATGGCACAACTTCTTATTGCACTTGACTGCAATTTTGAGGGATTCGAGGAAATCCAAAAGCTATGCCTTGATGCGCCTAAGTATGGTAATGATGACCCAATGGTTGATGAAATTGCGGGAGATATGTTCACCTTTATAGCTGATGAGATCGAAAAGTATGAGAGCAAATTCGGACGCATGACCCCCGGGATTCTCCCCGTGTCTGGCAATACGCCTTTTGGACTAGAGGTCGGCGCACTTCCTTCCGGCCGAAATGCTTGGAAGCCACTTGCAGATGGCGTTAGTCCCAGTGGAGGTACAGATTTTAATGGTCCCGGTTCAGTGCTAAAGTCGGTTGCTAATATTCCTCATGGGCGTTTCGTCCAGGGAACCTTGCTAAATATGAAAGTGGAGCCGGCTATGTTGTCTACCGAAAATGGTATAACCCAGATGATGGCTCTTCTGAAGAGCATGTGTAGTCTTGGTGTCTATCATGTGCAGTTTAACGTAATAGACCAGGAAAAATTAATACGTGCGCAGAAAAACCCTGATGAGTACAAGGGATTACTTGTACGAGTGGCAGGCTATACTGCCTATTTTGTGGAACTTGGAAAAGACGTGCAGGATGAAATAATAGGTCGCACTGTACAACATGGGATATCTGTGGGGTGATTTAATGAATCAGGATGCAGAGCTTCTAGGTTCAGTTCTTAGGATTGAGAGGACCTCCATTCATGACGGGGAGGGACTACGAACAGTGCTTTTCCTTAAAGGATGCCCCCTTAGGTGTAGTTGGTGTTCAACTCCTGAATCGCAGCTGTCTTATACCGAAAAGGGGTATGCATTTGACTTATGCTTAGGATGTGGGAAATGTATCCGTTCATGTCCCGAAGGGGCCCTTTCCATGTCTGAAGACGAACCAAAAGTATTAAACGATATTACTAAATGCAAAAAATGTTTTATTTGTGTATCAAAATGTCCGCGGAGGGCTTTAAAAAGCTACGGTCGCCTGATGTCTGTACAGGAAGCAGTACGAGAAATCATTAAGGATGAGATTTTCTATTTTCACTCAGGTGGTGGTATTACCATAAGTGGTGGTGAACCCTTATGTCAGCCAGATTTTGTTGCAAAAATCCTCCAAGAGTGCAGAGAGCGTGGGATTCATACGGCGATGGAAACCAGTTTTTATGCTCCATGGGAAAATATCGAAAAAATTCTGCCTTGGCTAAATTTCCTCTATGTAGATATTAAGCATATGGATAAGAAGTTGCATAAATATTGGGTTGGGGTTGATAATTTACAGATTCTAGCTAACATTAGAAAAACTGATCGGTCTGAATATCCGTTGGAGATTGCTGTGCGTATCCCAATGATTCCAGGAGTAAATGATTCAGATATAAATCTATCTGCGACTGCGGAGTTCTGCAGATCCATTAAAAAACTAAAAGAGGTAGAATTATTAGCATATCATCGTCTTGGTATTGAAACCTACAAATATCTTGGAATAGATTATGCATTAAAGAATCTAGTGCCACAATCACAGGAAAAAATTCTAGAACGAGCTGTATTTCTATCAAGGCAGAATCTGGGTGTTCTAATAAGAGTGGGTGGTGGGTTTGTGTAAAATAGCAACATAGCTATACATCCTTGTTATTATTAGAGGTTTTAACAAAAAGATATGGGAAACATTCTGATAACGAGATGTGCGTGGCAGATTATCATTAATGAATGACTGGATACATTAGAAGAACGACACAGCAAAGGAATGGTTTTGATAAACATCCCTTTTGATTGAGAGGAGTGCTTGAATATGGGAGTGAACATTGGTTTTATTGGAACTGGAACAATTACATCGGCTCTTGTAACGGGTCTTTGTTCTTATGGAGACCTAGACCATAGAATATATTTATCACCACGAAACGCTGAACGAGCATCAGAGCTTGCGGAAAAGTTTAAAAACGTAACAGTAGCTAGCTCCAATCAGGAGGTTTTGAATAGAGCAGAGTGGGTTGTTCTCGCTGTTGTTCCGAAATTTGCTAAGGAAATTCTTTTTCCCCTGTCTTTTCGGGAGGACCACCGTATTATTAGCTTAATGTCTGATCATAAATTACCCGAGATTGCTAGTTGGATAGGGAAAACTCGGACACTAATTCACATGGTTCCGCTTCCATTTGCGTCAAGAAGAGTTGGCCCAATTGTAATTTGTCCGAACGATAGGGATGTCGTGGAACTTTTTACACCACTTGGTAAAATAGTAGCCCTTGATGATGTGAAAAAAATGGAGGGGTTACTTAGTATTACGGCACTAATGAGTTCTTACTACGACCTTTTATGGGAAATCGTAAAATGGAGTGAAAGTAATGGGATTTCTAGGAAAGAGTCCATTGATTATACTACTGCTTTTTTTGAGGCGCTGTCATCTCAGGCTCGCCATGCAAAAGGTGGAGATATTGGTGGCCTTGCTGAAGAGATGACGCCCGGAGGGCTCAACGAAATGGCATTACTGGCCATAAGGGAACAAAATGGGTTTAAACCTTGGCTCAAATCACTTGATTCTGTGCTAGAGCGAGTTAGAAATAATTAGAGTTAATTTTTCCCTGCATCTGTTTTAAAATATTGAAAAATGGAAAAAAGTTTTTCCAATAATAAGCAATAGTAATCTTGATTTTCAAATTATATTAGTAGAATCATTATGCTTAATCGTATCTTGAATTTGTGATAGGAGGTGGCTAATTAATGAATATGGGATAGACTACCTTGGGGAAAAAAGAAAAAATTTATATATTTGGGAAAAGTAGCACGTGTTTTACAAAGAAAATAAAAAAATATTCTAATTTTAATTTTCTAGTTAGATAATGGGAGGATGATGATTAGATTGAGGCCTAGTCTAGTTCTTAGTGGTGTAATACCAGCCAATCTTTTACCTTTTACCCCATATTTGGAAATTGATGAGAAAAACTATAGAAAACACCTGCGATATCTTGTAAATACAGAAGGTGTTAATGGTATTACTATCAATGGACACGCAGCGGAAGTGGCAACTTTGAACTTTGAAGAACAACAGTACTGTTTAAATGTTGCCATAGATGAGGTAAGTGGTAAGGTGCCTGTAATTTTTGGCGTATACTCTGATGGTACACAAAATGCTATTAGATTAGCTAAAATGGCTGAAAAAGAAAATGCGAACTGTCTTTTGGTTTTTCCATCAACTGTTTATGATTATGGGTCTTACCTTCGCCCTGAAATGGCATACAATCATATCGCAAAGATCGCTGAAGCAACAAGTTTGCCTATTATTGTTTTTGTCTATCCAATTACTTCAGGCCTCCATATACGAACTGAAAATCTTGTGAGAATTGGTGCGGAAATTGATAATGTAATTGCAATTAAAGAATGGTCTAATGATATTACAGTTTATGAACGTAATTACCGTGAACTTAAAAAGCTAGATAAGAATATTTCTGTGTTGACAAGCTTCAGTAAAGCCTTATTGCCTAGCTTATGTATTGGAGCTGATGGAATTTTGTCTGGACATGGAAGTCTAATTGCTGATTTGCAGGTTGCGCTGTTTAATGCCGTTAAAAATAATGACCTTATTGAGGGTCGTAATCTAGCTAAAAAAATCTACCCGTTAGCACAAGCATTTTACAAAGAGCCATTCTTGGATATGCATAATCGTATGAAGGAGGCTAATGTAATGTTAGGTAGATTTGATTCAGCCTATGTGCGCCCACCCCTTCAACCCGTTACGTCTAGGGAAAGGGAAGAAATCCGTTCAGTACTAGTAAGTACAGGCTTACTACTCGCTTAATAATTTATAAATTTAGGAGTATCAAACTATGCTATTAAAAGATAATGTTGCTTTGATTAGTGCATCAGCTTCCGGAATTGGCAAAGCTAGCAAAAAAAAATTGCATCAGAGGGAGCGAAAGTAATAATTACATCAAGAAATGAAGAGAGGGGCTTGGCATTGAACAGGAGATAAAAGATATTGGTGGTGAAAGTATATTATCCGGGCTAATCCCACAATAGAAAAAGACGTTCAAGAACTTGTTAGAAAATCGCAAGAAAGGTATGGAAAAATTGATATACTTGTTAATAATGTTGGCGGAGTATTAAAAGGAACTGTACTTATCCATACATTAGATGAATGGAACTACATTTTAATCTTAATGTTACTACCTGCTTTTTATTCTCTCACTATGTCTTACCGGTAATGGTAAAGAGTGGTGGGGTTATTCTTAACATTTCTTCGGAAGTTGCTCAAAAAGGATTTGCTAATCGTGCAGCCTATAGTGCCTCAAAAGCTTCAATTGTAGGGTTAACCAAGGCAATGGCTATTGATCATGCTGAACATGGAATAAGAGTAAATGTTCTTTGTCCTGGTACGGTAGAAACACCAATGGTCTCTAATCTTATAAAAGAAAAGGTGATAAAAAGAGACAAGAGTTTATCGAAAGAAAGCTTGCAGATTATATTGGTAAGCCTGAGGATATTGCCAATGCAGCCCTATTTATTCGTTCAGCTCAAGCGAGATACATGACAGGAGTTGTAATTTCTATTGATGGAGGTTCTACTTGTAAATAATAGAACTTATTTTTAGACTTAGTAAATCGGTACTGACCAAACAATTCCCTAAGTACAGTTTTTTTGCATAAAATTATTGTTAATGAGTAATGAAAGAGTTGACTATAAGAGCTATCTTATTGATAGAATATTACTTGCTTCTTCTAAAAAGGGCAAATAGTCAACTGCATTTTCGAAGGAAATTTGGGTTGTTAATCCTGATATGCTAATCGCAACTTTCACCTCACCATCAACTCCCCATATCGGAACACCGATACCTCTAATATGTGGTAAATTTTCTTCATTATCGAATGAGAAACCTCGTTTGCGTGTAATTTGAAGGTCCTGTCTAAGTAAATTAACTTCTGTAATTGTTGTCTCTGTGTTCTTGATCAATTGTATCTCTTGAAGTAAATTTTCTTTTATTTCTTCTTTTTGCCACGCTAATATTGCTTTACCAATAGCAGTACAATGTAGAAAAGACCTTTTCCCAACCCGAGTTCTAATAAATACTCCATCCGGAGATTCTACTTTTTCTAAATACACTGCTTCTAATCCGTCTAAGATACCTATTTGTGCAGTTAGATGGGTCTTATTAGTTAATTCTTTTAGTACAGGCAATGCTTCCTTCCGAATATCAATTGTTTCACCCACTGAAAAGCCTAATTCGAAAAACTTAAATCCTAATAGATACTTCCCTGTACTTTGATCTTGTTTGATATAACGATTAAATTCTAAAGTGCTGAGGATTTGGTAAGCGGTACTTTTAGGTATATCAAGATCAGTAAATATTTCGGTGAATGTCGCTTCTTTATTCTTATGTAAGAACTCAATAATTTTGATGGTCTTAATAATGGAAGGTACTTCATATAATTTCTTATGTTTCATAATCTACCCCCTAGATAACTTTGAACTATCAACAGCTATTCAATAGTTAGAATACTTTTATAATTAAGAAGGAATCCTAAAAACTCATAGAGAATATACTCCATTATAAAATTGGAAATCATTTGTTATTTAGTAACAAAACGACAAGTTTTAGGTAAAGAGATTTTTGGCAGACATACATAAATGTATTGTTCAAATTTTGTTTTGCATGAGAAACCTATTTTATTATAGCGAACAGAGCTGTCCTTTACAATAGTTACTTTTCTATATAAAAATAATAATAACGACATTAACCGCATATATAAGGCAAAGCTATATTAATGTTTTTGTTCGGTAGGACTTCTAAGGTAACTATTGACACAAGTTATTTGAGCCGGGGGGTGATCAAACGCTTTGATATGGGTCCTTTAAATAAAAAAATAGAAAGGGAGGAGTCTATGCTTGGAAAGTATCTTGATGACTGGGAAGTTGGTGCCATATATGTATCACCGACTAGGACTATAACTGAAACGGATGTTGTTATGTTTGCGGCAATGACTGGAGATTATAATGAGTTACATACAAGTAAGGAGTATATGAAAAATAGTCAATTTGGAAAAAGAATAGCACACGGACTTTTGGGTCTAGCTATTTCTCACGGTCTATTATCCAGATTAGGCTTATTAGATGGTTCAGCAATTGCTTTTCTTGGAATAGAATCATGGGATTTTAAAGCTCCAATCTTATTTGATGATACTATTTTTGTAAGAGTCAAGGTGCAAAATAAGAAAAATAGCGGTAGTAAGCCTGATCGTGGTGTAGTGACGCTGTTTTTACAAATTATTAATCAAGAAGGTGTAGTAGTTCAAGAAGGTATAAAAAAAATTATGATGAAGCGAAATTAAAGGAGATGAAATTATGTTTAAATTAAAAAAAATCCTTATAATGGTTTTATGTGTGATGTTTTTCCTTACTGCTTGTGGGACAAGTAAAGTGAAAAAAGAGGACAAAGAAGGGAAAACAGATAATGCAGCCAAGGTTAAAACAATAACTTTATCAGCTGGAACAGAGGCAGTAAAAGGCTCACTTTACTATGAGGAGTTGGATTATCTTGCAAAAGAAATGGAAAAACGGACAGACGGAAAAATAAAGATAAATATTTATCCGGCACAAGAATTAGGTAGTGAAATAAGTATGATGGAAGGATTGCGTAGTGGAAGTATTGATTTAGCCATAATAGGCGGTGCTAATCTTGCATCTGTAGTTCCGGAACTCCAATTGCTCAGCGTACCTTATATTTTTAAAGATTTTGATACCTTTAAAAAGGGATTGAGCCCAGATAATAAATTATGGCAGACTTTAGTAAAGACAATTGAAGACAAAAATGTTGGCCTTAAATTAATGGCTCCAGCTACTATTGGTTCACGGTGGTTCGTAAACACCAAGGGAGAAGTACGAACTCCTGATGATATAAAAAAACTAGGGTTAAAAATTAGGGTTCAAGCCAATCCAACTGAAAGTAAAGTATGGAGTGCCTTTGGAGGGAATCCTACCAATATGCCAATGCCTGAAGTTTTCACTGCAATGCAGCAAGGTGTTGTAAGTGCAGTCGAAAACGCACCTGACCTTCTATACCAGTATAAAATTCATGAAGTAGCCAAGTATTTTTCTGCAACCGACCATAATTGGTATGTTGCCACGTTACTAATGAGTGATAAAACATGGAATAAGATTCCAGAGGATCTTAAGACAATTGTTAAAGGGACAATTGAAGATGCTGGTAAGCACATCTTAGATGTTACCTTGGATTTTCAAGCGAAAGCTATTAAAGATTTAGAAAATACAGGTGCGGTTATAACTACAGATGTAAATAAAGAAGCTTTCCGTTCTTTAATAGTTGAACTATATGATGAAGTAGCAAAAGCTAATAGTGCAGAGGATATTTTAAAAGCTATAAATGAAATACAATAGGTAATACTTTACTCTCCCGCCTTAAATTTCTATGGAAGTTATAGGCGGGGAGTAAAATTAACTTAACTATAAAATTTTGCTTATAACTATGGATCATAAGGAGGATGATCATGCTTGCGTTTAAATTAAAAAACTCCAGGTTCTTTACTATTTTAACTAAAATTAATAATCTTTGGGAAAAACTCATATCTTCCTTATCAATTTTTGCTGTAATTTTAATGCTTTTTTGTACAATTATTGAAATAACAGCTCGTAATTTATTTAAAACATCTTTTATTTGGACTAATGATCTGGCAGTTTTCTCATTTATTTGGATTGCCTTTTTGGGTGCATCAATTGCAGTGCGAACTGATGAGCACTTTGTTATTGATGTTTTCCCGGAATCATGGAAGAAAAAACAGGGATTTCATTTAAGTTTAAAGTTTTTATCAATATTTTTAGAAATCTTGATTGGTTGGGTGTTGTTTTATTATGGTGCTGAGTTCGTTAAGATGGCTATTAGCCGAATGTCTTATGCATTAGGGATAAGGGATAAGGCTAAGTTATGTTGTTATTGTAATTCCCCTATCTGGTATACTAATAATTTTAGCGGCACTTGAACAATTACTTAATGCATTAATATCTGAAAGGGGTGGTGAATAAGATGAGTGAAATTGCTCTATTATTAACTTTAATTTCATTATTTCTGGTATTAGTCCTTTTAAAAGTTCCAGTTGCTTTTGCTCTAGCTAGTTCGTCGCTTTTAATTATTGTAATTATGGGTAAACCTCCTATTTTAGTTATTGAAAGAATGTACGCTTCTTTAGAATATTTTCCCTTATTAGCCATTCCCTTTTTTATGCTCGTGGGTGTGTTGATGTCTACTGGAGTAGCTATGGAGCAAATCATTCAGGTATCAAGAGTATTCGTTGGACACTTCCAGGGCGCCTTAGCTCATATAAATATATTAGTAAGTATGTTATTTGCAGGTGTAAGTGGTACATCCACCTCAGATACGGCAGGAATTGGGTCGATACTAATACCGGCAATGCATAGGAGTGGCTTTCCTTTAGGTTTTTCTGTCGCTATTACGGCAGCTTCTTCTACAATAGGGACCATTATTCCACCTAGTGTGCTTATGGTAATTTATGGTTCCATTAGTGGAGTATCTATATCAAAGCTTTTTTTGGCAGGTGCTATTCCTGGTGTATTAGTAGGTTTTGTTCAAATGGTATATGCATATATGTTGGCTAAAAAAAACAATTGGCCTGCAAATGAAAGGGCTAGCCTTAAAGAAATCGGATCAGCTTTAAAGAACGGTACTCTGCCCATGATGATACCTGTGATTATAATCGGAGGTATCATTGGCGGAATATTTACGGCAACCGAAGCAGGAGCTATAGCAACGCTATATGCTTTAATATTGGGAATTTTCTACAGGGAAATAACACTAACTAATATTGGAGCGATAATAAATAAAGCAGCTCGGACTGTAGCATTACCTTTATTTGCTATTGCAGCGTCAACACTTTTTGGTTGGTTAATAGCTTTTTTAAAAGCACCTAATATTGCAACCAAATTTGTCTTAAGTATTACAAACTCTCCGCAAATTGGGCTAATGTTTATAATGTTAGTTTTCTTTATTGTGGGCATGTTTATTGATGGAGTCCCGGCAATAATAATTTTTTCACCTGTTGCAAATGCCATCGGGAATGGGCTGGGTATTCCTGAAATGCAAATAGCAATAGTCGTTTGTATGACAGTATCTTTAGGACTTATAACACCGCCTTTTGGTCTTTGCCTTCTTTTAGCTTCTAAAATTGGCAAAATATCAGTAGTCCAAGCCTCTATAGATACAATTCCCTTTGTATTACTTTTTATTATTGTTGTACTTATTGTTATATTTTTCCCTGCAGTATCATTATGGTTACCAAGCTTGCTTAATTAGAGTGGAAATATTCTATATAAAAATCAGGAGGGATTTCGGTGAGTGGATTAAAAGTTGTTACTGCAAAAGAGGCTGTAAAACTAATAAATAATGGTGATACAATTGCAGTCTGTGGTTGTGAGAACTTGTTGCTACCAGAAAAAATTCTAAAGACTTTAGAAGAAAGGTTTTTGAGTACAGGGGAACCTAAAAACTTGACGGAATTCCATACAGTAATTTATGGTATGGGGCAGGGATTAGGAATGGAAAACTTTGCTCATGAAGGAATGATAAAAAGTAGCATAGGAAGCGGTTTTAGTTATTTGAAAACTTCTCGAATGAGTCAGATGTTAAGAGAAGATAAAATTCATGCATATGTTTTGCCGATGGGTACAGCATATCAGATGCTGCAAAATATAGCCTCTGGCTTAGAATATACTTTAACACAAGTAGGTTTAAACACATTTGTTGACCCACGTATAGAGGGTGGATGCATGAATGAGGTCACACCTAATGTTTTTGTGGAAATTGTAGAATTCAAAGGGGAGATTTTCTTAGGTTATAAAAACCCAAAAATTAACATTTCCATAATCCGAGGTACAACAGCGGACGAAAATGGCAATATTTCTTTAGAAGAAGAACCCGTGAATTTGGGAGTTTTGTCAATGGCAATGGCTGCAAAGGCATGTGGAGGTAAAGTAATTGCCCAGGTTAAAAGATTGGCGAAATCAGAAACATTACATCCACGTTCGGTAATTGTTCCCGGGATCATGGTTGATGCAGTAGTTGTAGATGAAGAACAATCATACTCAGGGGGGAATCTGAATCCAGTGCTTACAGGGGAGATTCGAATGCCTCTAGCACAATTTGAACCACTGCCTTTGGATGTTAATAAAGTAATTTTGCGGCGGGCTGCGCAGGAGATAGGAGAGATACCTAAAACCATTAATTTAGGAGTTGGTATACCTGTGGGTATACCAAGGATTATTGTAGAAAATGGTTCTATTGGTGGTTATACTTTTTTCCCAGAACATGGCTCATTGGGTGGAATACCGGGTGATAGAAGTATCTTTGGAACTAATATTAATCCTGAAGCAATTATTGATCCTACTAATGTGTTTGAATACTACAGAGGTGGAGGCCTTGATATAACATTTTTAGGATGTGGTCAATTAGACCGCTATGGAAATGTGAATGTTAGTAAGTTTAATGGTGTTATACCTGGTTGCGGAGGGTTTATTGATATTACTTACTGTACTCCTAAAATAGTTTTCTGTGGTACCTTTACTTCCGGTGGTTTTAAAGCAGAAGTAAAAAAGGGAACATTAAATATAATTCAAGAGGGAAAGTTCAAAAAGATAATTCCTGAAGTAGAACAGATTACACTAAGTGGTAAAAATGCTTTAGATAGAGGACAACAAGTTATATATGTAACTGAACGAGCTGTCTTTAAATTGGGAACTGAAGGCTTAATATTAATAGAAATAGCACCTGGCGTCGATTTGCAAAAAGATATAATTAATCATATAGAATTCCCTATACATATTTCTCCTAATCTAAAATCTATGAATACAGAAATTTTTAAGTAAAATATTGTAATCAACTTAACCAGGGGATTTCTGCATGAAATAATTAAAAAAGGAGAATTGCAATGACTGAATATTTCGAGCATATTACCGATGTGTTAGTAATAGGTGGTGGTGGAGCAGGGGCTAGGGCTGCATTAGAGGCGGCAAAAAATGGAGCTATGGTAACTCTTATAGATAAAGGAGTATTTGGTACTTCGGGCTCTACCGCCTATGGAATCGTAGAGACTGCTGGACTTAGTGCCTCAGATGGCCAGGTTGATGAATTTGATACCCCGGAGGAACATTATAAAGATATCTTAGAAGCTGCACAAGGAACCTGTAGCCCTACTTTAGCTAGGATTGTAGCGGAAGAGGCTCCTCAAGTGATAAAAGACTTAGAGGAGATAGGAGTTAATATTGAGCGTGATAGTAAAGGAAAGTATATAGAGGTAAGAGGATGTTTTGCCTCGAAGCCAAGGATGCATATAATAAAAAACCACGCTATTCCAATAATTAGAGCATTAGCAAAGGGCTTGGAAAAAGCACAGGTAAAGATTTTGAATAAAACTACTGCAATTGACTTAATTGTTTATAAAAGTTGTTGTTATGGAGCTTTATGCATAAATGATGAGGGGGAACTAATTTTAATTAAAGCTAAAGCAGTTATTTTGACTACTGGTGGAGCTGGTCAACTTTTTAAATATAATCAAAATCCAACTGAAATTACTGGTGATGGTTACGGTCTTGGTTGGAGAGCAGGAGCTAAATTAGTTAATATGGAGTTTATGCAGGCTGGAGTAGGCATAATACATCCGACAAAGATTTTTTTAAGTGCCTGGATGTGGGAAGGCAAACCAGTTCTTTATAATGATAAGGGTATTAACTTCTTAACTAAATATATACCTGAAGGTATAACTGAAGAAAGCTGTATACTTGAAAAAAGCAGGCATTTTCCTTTTAGTAGCCGTGACATGTCACGTTATATAGAAATATCTATACAAAATGAACTTAAAAAGAATCCGCAAAGTAAAGTATTTTTGGACTTAACTAAATCACAAGAATACATCAATAACCTTCCAAAAAAAAGCGATTTTCATAAAATGTGGGATGTAACAAAGAAATGGATGTTAGATTGTGGATTAGATATTACAGCAAATGCTGCTCAAGTTGCTTGTTTTGGACATGCGATTAATGGCGGGTTACTTATCGACGGAAATGGTGAAACCAGTATAAAAAATCTTTTTGCTGCTGGTGAAACTGCGGGTGGGCCCCATGGAGCAGATCGTTTAGGTGGAAATATGCTTGTAACTTGTCAAATATTCGGGAAAAGGGCAGGAATTAAGGCTGCAAATAATGCAAGAGAAAAAACACTACTAGATATAAATAAAATTTTTAAATCCAGAATAAACGAAATAATGAATCAAGTACCGAAAATAAATAAACTAGATAAGGATACAGTAAATAGGATGAAGATAAATCTACAAGATTTATTTTGGCAAAATTTCCTTGTTACAAAAGATGCAAATTCCTTAAAAAGCTGCATTGAAGGTTTGAATAAAATAAAGGAAGAGTTCACAAAGTCGGATTTAGGATTGAATAGGGAAAGTTTAGAATTAAGAAATTTAATAGATACTTCTAATATAATGTCTTCAGTTGCTCTAATGCGTGATGAAAGTCGTGGAAGTCATTATAGAGAAGATTCCCCATTAACAAAAGCTCAATGGAGCGAAAGCATAACTATTTGGAATAAATACGGGAAAAGTCAGTTTGCAAGGGAAAAACTAGTTTGATGTATTTTGATTTTCTACCTATAATATGATACCTAAGGAAATCTAAATATAAAATTCTCATTTATCTCAATAGATATCTAGGTTTTTTGTAACCGTTAAGTATTTGTGAACAAATTTTGCTAAATAACCTTTAAAGCATAATATTATATTTCTAAATGATTTTTTCGGCTTGACCCTATTACTATACAGTTTAAATGAATAACCTCACATTTATGAATTTGTACATTCAGTACATTTGAGAAATACCAAAGCCTTGATATTAAAGCTTTGGTATTTTTGATTTTTTGAGTTTCACCTCAAACAAAAATTAAATATTTTTCGATTATACTCATGAATTATTCGGTCAAAATTGCGGTTGTATTGCTGGACCCCTAGTAGTTGGCCCCAATCTCCGGGTCCTTTATTGGAAGTTATAATAATTGAGATTTGACCCATAGAGTTTGTTATAAGCTGAAAAAACATGTTAGCTTAATTGCTATCCATAGCCATAAACATTAAATCATCAATAGGTTATAGTTTTTTCAACCCACAACAATTTCTTTAATTGCTGCAACTGTTTTTACTTAGTGATTGTTGCTCGGTTATGTTGAAATTGTCTGTCGTTCCGGGAAAGCAGCCCATTTAAGCCACTTATCCCGTTGCTTTTAATAGCTCATAATTAATAATTTTATGTAAGAATCCCTGATAGCTAAGCCCCTTTGTTTGTGCCTTTAACAAAAAGTCATCAAGAACTTTGACCATTTCAAAGTTTTTAATGTACTGGATTTTTTTTTGGTTGTTTCAAACATGTATTACCCCTTTAAGAATAGATTGGTAGGTTTTAATGCCCTAATTTGTGGCTTAGTTTTTAGTTTACTGCGATTCGCTTTATTAGTTTCTTTATCATAAATCACTTAATTGGTTTCATCAACTATTACAATAGCAACTTTTTAGAAAAACAATCAAAAATCGACTTAATTCGACAAAAAATTCAGAATATTTTTTTATAGTTAGCAGGATTTTAAAAAAAAGGATAGAATAATATAATTTATAAAAGTTCATGATTTTAAACAAGTGTTTCTCTTTTAAAACATGTACGAAATGTAAATGTGCAAATAAACTTTATATCCATATTTATGTAAATTGTTAAGTTTGATTTCTCTAAGCAAATTCGATTACCCTGTTAGTTAAGAATTGTGGAATAGACGTTTAATTCTGATAATAACTAGTAAAATTAATAAAGTTGAATAAAGTCGAAAAATTCAAAGTTAAACTTTTTTTTAATTATTATATAATTTAAAAATGTTTAATAGGCTAAATATTGAGAAAACTGCAAAGTCTAAATAAGGAGGTATTAAAAAAATGTAAAATAAATGGTTATTGTAGTTTGAAAAAGATGAATTAATAATTAATAACTAAGTTGGAGAGACGGAGGCGATGACAGATGAATTTAGAAACCCCGCAAGAGGTGGTGAAGGCAAGTATATTACGGCAATATGTAAACTTAATGGATGTTGTAAATAAACTTCTAGTTAAACTTATTGGAGTTATGATGTTATTAATGAGCATTTTTGTATTTATTCAAGTTTTTTGCAGATATCTACTCGGATTTACTATTCCCTGGACCGAGGAGATAGCCCGTTATCTGATGATTTGGAGCACATTTTTAGGCGCATCAGTAGCTATGCGAAGATCGTCATTAATATCTTTGGAAATTTTTGTTCATTTTACTCCTAAACTAGTATCTAAAATCATTACATTTTCTGCTATTGTAATCTCTTTTGTATTCTTTTTGGTATTAAGTAAGATTGGTTTAGAAATGATCATTTTGTCAGGTACTGAAACTTCCCCGGTAACAAAATTTCCTATGACCTATGTTTATGCAGCTTTGCCAGTATCAATGGTATTTATGGTATTTAATGGTATTGTAGTTTTTATAGAAAAATTTTTGCTAAAGGAAGGTGTATAAAGATATGGCATTACCTTTAGTATTTTCTTTATTGATTTTGCTTTTTTTAAGTGTTCCTGTAGCGTTCTCTCTAGGGCTTTCTGCCATAATAGCTATGAAAATGTCAGGTATGACCTCTATGCTTGCCGTAGTACAATCGATGTTTGCTAATATGGATTCCTTTCCCTTAATGGCTGTACCCTTCTTTATGTTGGCAGGTGACTTAATGCAGTGGAGTGGTATTTCTGAAAAATTGATAAATCTGGCAAAGACAATGGTTGGGCATATACGGGGGGGGTTAGGTGCAGTCTCAGTAGTAACTTCTATGTTTTTTGCTACTTTATCAGGTTCTAGCTCCGCTACTACAGCTTCTATAGGAAGTATTCTTATCCCAGCCATGGAAAAGGAAGGTTATGACAAAAGATTTGCTGCCGCAATCTGTGCTTCTTCTGGTGAGTTGGGGGTTATTATTCCCCCTAGTATATCTATGGTTATTTATGGAATAGCTGCCGGAGTTTCTATAGCCGATCTTTTTTTGGCTGGTTTTATACCAGGGATTCTTATTGGTTTCACGCTGATTATTACGGTGCATATTATTTCGCGGATTGAAGGTTATGGTGGAAGTGATACTTTCACTTGGAAGGAAAAAATCCGTATCACGTGGGAAGCCTTACCAGCTTTGGTTATGCCAATTATTATCCTTGGGGGTATCTATGGAGGCATATTTACACCAACTGAAGCTGCAGTGGTAGCTGTTGCGTATGCCTTTTTAGTAGGGTTGATTAATGGTCAGATTAAGTTTAATAAGGTAATTGATACATTTGGGAAATCAGGTGTATCTATGTCGATAATTTTAATTATAGTTGGAAATGCCGCGGGATTTGCTTGGGTAGTTACCAGGGAACAAATTCCTAGTCAAGTTGCTGAATTAATGATTGGTTTATCCGCTAGTCCTATCGTATTTTTGTTATTAACTAACTTATTTTTACTTGTTGTTGGTATGTTTATGGAAACTTTGGCGTCTATCTTGATTATTGCTCCAGTATTAGCTCCAATTGCTATCCAGTATGGGATTAATCCTGTGCATTTCGGTTTAATTATGGTTGTTAACCTGGCTATAGGTATGCTCACGCCACCTGTTGGAGTAAATCTTTTTGTAGCTTGTGCAATTGCCAAAATTCGGTTGGATGAAATTATATCACCGCTACTTAAATTTTTATTTATATTAATAGTGGATGTCCTTATTATCTCTTATATTCCTCAACTATCACTTTGGTTGCCATCCTTATTTGGCAAGGGCGTCTATTAAAAAAAAGTTAAGTTTAAAATAGGGGGTGATAAATGAAAATAATTTTGCCCAATCTTAGGTTTAAAGCCAAAAAAATTGAAAGGGGTTATAACTATGAAAATTGGTAAGTTGAAACTCTTAATTCTATTTACTTTGTTGGTAGCATTAATGGTAACTTTAACTGGGTGTGGTGGAGCAGAGAAAAAGGAAGAACCTCCTAAACAAAGTGAACAAAAACAAGAGGAACCTAAACCTCAAGTGAAGGCCAGAAAGTTAAACTATGGTATTACTTTGGTCATGGATAACCATTATGGTCTGTTAGGCTTAAAATGGAACGAACTAATAAAACAAAAAACAAATGGAGAACTTGAATTAGCAATGTTCCCATCTAGCCAATTAGGTGGAGAGGTGCAGATGATTCAGGCTGCTCGTGCTGGTACACAAGATACTTTGGTAACTGCCCAAGCTGTACTAGAAAATACAATTCCTGAATGGTCATTGTTTGATGTCCCTTATTTATTTGATAGTGTTGAGCAAGCAAATAAAGTATTAAGTAAAGGTAAAGTGCCTGAAGAGTTCTTGAAAATGCTGGAACCACATGGGTTAATAGGCTTTGGTTTTCTATCCGTAATGGAGAGAAATGTATTCTCCAATAATCCTATTGAAACAGTAGATGATATGAAAGGCATGAAAGTAAGGGTAATGCAATCTCCAGGTTATGTTGGGGCGTATAATGCTTTGGGTGCTAGCCCAACTCCAATGGCTTATAACGAAGTGTATGTAGCTTTACAACAAAAAGTTGTTGACGGTGCAGATACATCTCCTGACCAATTTATGCAAGATAAGTTCGTAGAGGTTGCAAAATATTATAACATAACAAAAGTACATTATTTACCAGCTGTATTACTTATGGGTCAACCAACTTGGAAAAGCTTAACTCAGGAACAGCAAAAAGCTGTTACAGAGGCTGCTGATGAAGCATTAGAATATGCACGTGGAATTTATATGGATCATTATAATAAAGCAATAAAAGATATGCAAGACCGTGGAGTTACAGTAGTGAAGCCTGACCTCACAGAATTCAAGAAAAAAGCACAACCAGCCGTAGAACAGCTTGTAAAAGATATCCCAAGAGGGCAAGAATTATTCGATATGATTCAAGAAGCTAAAAAGTAAAAAGAATATTTAATAATTAACTATTTGGGGGCTATATGCCCCCGAATATATAAATGGAGGCTATAAAAACATGAATCCACATATGGATTATCTCAAAATAGGGGAGACTGAGTCATTTTCCAAAACAGTGTCAGAATACGATATTTATGCATTTGCTGGAATAGTAGGTGATTTTTATGGAGTTCATTTGAATGAAGAGTACGCTAAGCAAACTCAGTTTGGTACTAGAATTGCTCAAGGGGCTTTGATGGTAGGTTTTATTGCTACATTAATGGGATATATGGCTGCTAAAGTACCTTCTCCTGGGGCAGTTTCTTATAGATATGATATTAAATTTAAGGCTCCTGTCTTTATGGGCGACACTATTACATCTAAACTTGTATTAATTGAAAAACAGGAAGAAAGAAATAGTTGTATCTATGAAGCTACATGTGCAAACCAGAATGGAGTTATAGTAGCGGCTGGACAGACGGTTCTAAAAGTATTAACACCTGATATAGTTAAAGAATAATTTTTTTTATGATAGGAGGTCTATAATATGAACTTTGAACTTTCGGAAGAACAATTGATGATACAAAAAATGGCCCGTCGTTTTGCTGAAGAAAAAATTGCACCTATCGCAGAAAAATCATGGGAAGAAGAGGAATTCCCTTATGATCTTTTTGCACAAATGGGTGAGTTGGGTTTAGTAGGTATTCCCTATCCGGAGGAGTATAATGGCGGCGGAATGGATGTTTTGACCTTTGCTTTAGTTCTTGAGGAATTGGCACGTATTGATAATTCAGTGGCAAATTCTATAATGGCTAATTCATCGTGTGCATCACTAATTAATAATTTTGGAACTACTGAACATAAAGAAAAATATTTGGCACCAATTCTTGCTGGAGAGAAAATTGGAGCAATTGGTTTGACTGAACCTAATGCAGGTAGTGATGCGGCAGCAATCCAAACAACAGCTGTTTTAAATGGTGATGAATGGATTATAAATGGAAGTAAAATCTTTATAACTAATTCCGGGACAGATATAACTTGGCCAGTAGTAATTGCTGCTGTCACTGGAACAGGTGAAAAAAAAGAAATTAGCAATTTTATCGTTTCTAGTGGAACTCCAGGGTTTAACATTAGTAAAAAATTTAAAAAAATTGGGTGGAGGGCTTCTGATACAAGGGAACTGAGTTTTGATGACTGTCGAATTCCTGCAGAAAACCTTTTGGGTAAACGAGGAGAAGGTCTGAAACAGACTCTTTCTACAATAAATACCGGACGAATCTTAATTGCTTCCATGGCTGTAGGTTTAGCTCAAGGAGTACTGGATGCTTGCTTAGACTATGTTAAAGGAAGATTTGCTTTTGGTAAACCAATAGGTAAATTTCAAACTATTCAGCATAAATTAGCAGATATGGCTACTAAGACAGAAATAGCTAGAGTTATGGTGCATAAAGCGGCGGTTTTAAGGGATTCCGGGAAACCTTTTTCTAAAGAAGCATCTATGGCTAAGCTTTTTGCAACAGAAATGGCAATGGAAGCTGCTCACCAGGGAATCCAAATTCACGGTGGTTATGGAATAATGACTGAATACGCTGTATCTAGATATTTCGGTGATGCAAAAGTATTAGAAATTGTTGAGGGTACTTCTGAAATTCAACGCACAGTTATAGCTCGTCAGTTAGGCTTATAATCAAGGTATTTACGAGAAAGGGGTAATTGAGAATGGCTCCGAAATTTATTAGTGCTAAAGATGCGGCAGTGTTTATAAAAGATGAATGTGTACTCTGGATTGAAGGAAGCAGTGGAGGATTGAATGAGCCTGGTGCTTTATATGAGGCTGTATCTAAAAGATTTGAAGAAGATGGACATCCCAAGGACATTACACTAGTGCATAGTAATGGTATTGGTGATAGCAAGGGATTAGGTACTGATCTTTTTGCCAGAGAAGGATTAGTGAAATGCTGTATAGGTGGTCATTATGGTTTTGCTAATCAAATGGTTAAAATGATCAATGAAAATAAACTAGAAGCTTATAATATTCCGCAAGGTGTAATAGCGCAATTAGCCAGAGAAATTGCATCGGGTCGCCCAGGACTAATTACTCATGTAGGGTTACATACTTTTGTAGACCCGAGAATTACAGGAGGGGCTTTAAATAGCATCTCAAAAAGAAAATTAGTAGAAGTAATAGACGTTAAAGGTAAAGAATACCTTTTTTATCCTTCTTTCTCTATTGATGTAGTTTTTGTCAGAGGCACTTCTGCTGATGAGGATGGAAATATAAGTATGGAGGATGAAGTTTCTTATTTGAATATGTTAGCTGCTGCTCAAGCTGGTCATAATTGCGGAGGCATTGTTATAGCTCAGGTTAAGCGCAAAGTAAAAAAGGGTTCTTTAGATGCTAGACTTGTTAAAATACCTGGTATTTTAGTAGATTATGTTGTTGTTGAGGAAAAACAGTGGCAAAGTTTTGTCGGTGAATATAATCCTGCCCTTTGTGGCGCTGCAAAGGTTGTAATCGCGTCCACTATTGAAAGAGAATTAAGTGAACGCAAAATTGTTGCACGTAGAGCAGCAATGGAATTAATTCCTGGGGTAATTAATTTAGGTTTTGGTATGTCCTCAGAAGTGGCAAGTGTTGCTGCTGAGGAAGGTTTAGCTGAAGATATTGTACTAACTATTGAACAAGGTGCTGTGGGAGGAGTTCCAGCTAGTGGATTGATTTTTGGGTGTGCTATGAATCCGCAGGCAATTATCGACCAGCCAAACCAGTTTGATTTTTATGATGGTGGAGGCATCGATGTAACATTTTTAGGTCTAGCCCAAGCAGATCAATATGGTAATGTTAATGTAAGTAAATTTGGGTCAAGGATTGCTGGTGCCGGAGGATTTATCAATATAACTCAGGGCGCTAAATCTATTGTATATTGTGGTACTTTTACAGCAGGTGGATTAAAAATTGCCATAGAGGATGGAAAATTAAAAATACTAAATGAAGGAAAAATCAAAAAATTTGTTAGCCAAGTTGAACATATTACTTTTAGTGGTCAATTTGCACAAACGAGAAACACACCTGTACTATATGTCACAGAAAGAGCTGTTTTTGAATTAACTCCTGAAGGTGTGACCTTAATTGAAATTGCTCCTGGTATTGATTTGGAAAAAGATATTCTGGCAAATATGGAATTCATACCGGAAATTGCTAAGGATTTAAAAGAAATGAATCCTAGGATTTTCATGTCTGAAGTAATGGGAATTAAGGATATTATTTTGAATAAACAAAAGAAATAAAACATATATTCTAAATTGCTCTAAATATGAAGGGAGTACTAATATGAGTGCAACTTATCAAACAGATGTGTTAGTTATTGGTTCTGGTGGTGCAGGCTGTCGTGCTGCTTTGGAGGCCTTTAGAGCCGGTGCGGATGTTATTATTGTAGCTAAAGGTGCTTTTGGGAAAAGCGGAACCACTGCCTTTAGAGTAGCTGACACTGCAGGTTATAATTTTGCAGATGGTATTGTTGATCCTAACGATAGCCCAGAAATACACTACCAAGACATAATTAAAGCCGGCCTTGGTATGACCTATGAGGAGCTAGCTAAGATTTTAAGTGAAGAAGCAATGGAAACAGGGCCCTATTTAGAAGGATTAGGAGTTGAATTTCAAAAGGATCCCTCTACTGGACGCTATATTGAAGTTCGGGGTTGTTTCTCTACAAAACCTCGTATGCACGTATTAAAGGATCATGGAGAACCGATAATTAAGGCTTTAGAAAAGGAGATTAATGGTCATCCAATTAAAATTCATGAACATACGATGATTACTAAGTTACTTGTATCTAATGGTACTTGTTTTGGCGCTGTTGGTTTAGACAAGGAAGGTGAACCAGTAGTTTTCCAAGCTAAGACAGTGATTATTGCTGCTGGTGGAGCGGGCCAACTTTTTAAATATACTCTTACACCACCGGATATAACAGGTGATGGTTATGCTTTAGGTTTAAGTGCCGGAGCTGACTTAGTTAATATGGAATATATGCAAGTAGTTGTAGGAACCGTAAATCCAACTAAAAATCAGCTAAACGCATTTTTATGGTGTGCTAGACCCAAATTATTGAATGGTTCTGAGGAAGAGTTCTTAGGTAATTATCTTCCAGAGGGAATGACTGAAGACATGGTAATGGAAGCAAAGTCAACCCACTTTCCTTTTAGTACACGAGATAACTCAAGGTTTATAGAGATAGCAATTCAGAAAGAAATTCTGGAAGGTCGTGGCACTGCTCAGAGTGGAGTATATGTAGATTTAACAGGAATTAATGATGAAGTTGTAAATACTTTGCCTGATGATAGTCCTTTACCTAAAGTATGGCCAATAGTTAAAGAGTTTATGGCGCAAAGAGGTTTTAAAATCGAGACTGAACCTATTCAGGTTGGTTGTTTTGCACATGCGATAAATGGAGGCTTAAAAATCGATGAATGGGGTCGCACGACAATATCCGGTTTATATGCTGCTGGTGAAGTGGCAGGAGGGCCACATGGTGCGGATCGTTTAGGCGGTAATATGCTTTTAACATGCCAAGTCTATGGGGCTAGAGCCGGCAAGGATGCTGCTTTAAAAGCAGACAGGAGTTCCTATAATCAAATACCTGAAGAACAGGTTAAAATAGAAATAGCTAGATTGCTAAAGATGAGTGGCGGAGAAGGTATGCAAAAAACAGATGAACTTAAAGCCCGACTACAGGATGCAATGTGGAAGGGAGTATTGGTTGTTAGAAGTGAAGAAAGTCTTAACAAAACTTTAGACGAATTAAAAAGTCTAAGAGAAGAAATTAATAATAGCTCCATCGCTAGCAAAGATGCGGTTAAAGCTACATTAGAGTTAGAGAACCTTATCGATATAGGTGAAGTTATTACAAGGGTGGCCCTTTTTCGGCGGGAGACCCGTGGTAGCCATTATCGAGAAGACTACCCAGAAATTGACCCAAAATGGGAAACTAAGCTTTTAGTTAGAAAAAATAGTGAAACAGGACTAGTAATTATTAAAGAAAATCAAAGTTAAGATTAAAAAGGAGGTTCAAAATAATGAATTTCAATTTAAACGAAGAACAAAAAATGATTCGTGATATGGTTAGGCATTTTGCGGAAAACGAAATCAAACCTGTTGCAGATCAACTAGATCGGTCGGGGGAATTCCCTACAGAAATTATGAAGAAGTTATCTGAACTTGGGGTACTAGGTATACCCATTCCTGAAGAATATGGTGGCATAGGGTCAAGCTTCTTAAGTTATATAGTCGCTATTGAAGAATTGTCCCGTGCTTGTGCATCTACAGGTGTAATAGTTGAAACACATACATCATTAGGTTCGGAACCTATTCTAGATTTTGGAACTGAAGAACAAAAAAGAAAATATCTACCTCGCTTGGCAAGTGGACAGATTATTGGATCTTTTGGTTTAACGGAGTCAAATGCAGGGTCTGATGCAGCAGGAATGCAGACTTTTGCAGTTATAGATGGTGACGATTATGTGATTAACGGGTCCAAGATATTTATTTCCAATGCAGGTATTGCTGATCTTACCATTCTTTTTGCGAAAACTGATAAAGAAAAAGGTGTTAAAGGTATCAGTGCATTTATTGTTGAAAAAAACACTCTCGGCTATATCGTTGGACCTCCTGAGGACAAATTAGGTATAAGAGCATCACAAACCTGTGCTTTAACATTTGAGGATATGCGTATTCCTAGGGAAAACTTACTCGGAAAAGTTAATGAAGGTTTTAAAATTGCTATGCATACTTTAGATGGTGGTAGAATCGCTATTGCTGCCCAAGCCCTTGGAATAGCTCAAGCTGCTTTTGAAGCTGCTTCAGAATACTCTAAACAGCGTGTTCAATTTGGTCAGCCTATTGGTAAACTGCAAGGTATTCAGTGGCACATTGCTGATATGGCAACTGAAATTCAGGCTGCCCGTTTATTAACCTACCAAGCTGCTTGGTTAAAGGACCAAGGGTTAAGATACACTAAAGAAGCTGCTATGGCAAAACTTTTTGCATCAGAGGCTGCAAGTAGATTTACATCTAGAGCTATACAAGTTCATGGCGGCTATGGGTTTATGATGGAATACCCTGTACAAAGACATTACCGAGATGCTAAAATCACAGAAATTTATGAAGGTACTTCAGAAATTCAACGCATGGTAATTGCTAATAACGTTTTATTTAGATAGGAAGAATGGAAGTTTTTAATCGAGTATAAGGAGTGACAATTGAATTGAGATACAATGCAAAAGGAAAAATTCCAAAGATTTCAGAAGAGGCTATGGTGGTCGATGGTGCTTGTATTACCGGGGATGTGGAAGTTGGAGCGAAAACAACTATTTGGTATAACGCAGTAATTAGAGGGGATTTTGCTCCAATAAAAATTGGAAGAGAAACCAGTATACAGGATTGTGTGGTAATTCATGGTGATCCAGGTGGCAGTGTTTCAGTTGGAGATCGCGTTACTTTGGGGCACGGTGCAGTACTACATGGTTGTATTATAGAAGATGATGTAGTAATTGGGATGAATGCAGTAGTGCTTGATGAGGCAGTTGTAGAGAAAGGAAGTATTATCGGAGCAAACTCACTAGTTCGACGTGGACAACACATACAGGCGGGGGTCATAGCTGTAGGTAACCCGGTCAAGGTTATACGTTCACTTACAGAAGAAGAGAAGCAAGGTATCCAAAAAGGTGTAGAACTGTATGTCGGTCTGATAAAACAATACAGCTCCTTAGAAGAGTAGAAAATGGGGTGTATATAAATGCAAGAACGCGAGTCAGTAGTTTTAGTTCAGAAGGATGGTCCTATATGTACTGTAAGTATTAATAATCGACCTCTAAATATACTTGATTTAGATGTAAGAGCAAAACTTTTAGAGGTTTTTCAGGAAATTAATAATGATATGGAAACAACAGTTGTTATTCTTGAAGGAATGGGTGGAAAAGCATTTTCTGTTGGTTCCAACATAAATGAGTTTCCATTAGCAGAAGGGGTCCAAGGTGGAATAGAAAAAGCGGAATTTGAACATAAATTACATAACTTATTAGAAGGATTACCCCAGGTAACTATAGCATGTATTAATGGGTTTGCATTAGGTGGTGGCGGTGAATTAATGCTAAGCTGTGACATGAGAGTCGCGTCTGAACGTTCAGCATTTGGCTTCCCGGAAGTTAAATTAGGGGCTTTTCCCTGCTCGGGAGGTACCCAACGTTTGATGAGGGTAGTTGGGTATTCCAAAGCAAAGGAACTTATGTTTTTTGGAGATCCTATTGATGCAGCGGAAGCACTAAGACTTGGTTTAGTTAATAAAGTTGTACCTACAGATAAGTTAGAAGAAACAGTTAAAGGTATGGCAAATCGTTTAGCCGAAAAACCATTTGGGGCACTTAAGGCTATTAAGTCTAGTGTAAATGCAGGATTATGGGGAACAATGAAAGATGGTGTGGAAAAAGAAGTGGAGACATTCGGGGAACTTTTTAAAACAAAAGATTTAATTGAAGGATTACAGGCTTTTAAGGAAAAACGTAAGCCTAATTTTAAAAACTGTTAGGGATAAAATCCTTTTAATTTTATAAAATTCAAAATACAAAGGGGAGGTAGAGCACTTTGAACATTATAGTTTTATTAAAACAAACCTTTGATACTGAAGCAAAAATTCAACTAGACAGTAATAATAATGTAATTACAGATAATATTCAGTATATTATTAATCCGTATGATGAATTTGCTCTTGAAGAAGCTATTCGCATTAAGGAAAAATTGGGTGATGTTATAATTACCGTAGTGTCAATGGGGCCCCGAAAAGTAGAGGAGGCTTTACGACAAGCATTAGCAATGGGAGCAGATAAAAGTATTTTATTAAATGACGAGGTATTATTTGGCGGAGATGAACATACAGCAGCAGTAGCTCTTAGTCAAACAATAAAGCAGATACCCTATGACTTAATTATTGGTGGACAGGTAGCTATTGACGATGGTTCGGGGCAAGTAGCGATAAGAGTTGCAGAAATATTAGATATTCCTCAGGTTAATTTAGTTACTAAGCTTGATGTAGAAAATAATAAATTAGCTGCCCACAGGCAGGTAGAAGTAGGAACTGAAGTCATAGAAGTATTCTTACCTGCAATGATTACTGCTCAAAAAGGTTTAAATGAGCCAAGATATCCAGCCCTCAAAGGAATTATGCAAGCCAAGAAAAAAGAATTAAAGATATTAGGGTTAGCAGATTTAGGTCTGACTGAAAACCAAGTTGGTTCTAATGGGGCCAATCTCAAGGTTATCTCTACCTTCCTTCCTGCCCCTAGAAATGCAGGTAGAATTTTGAGTGGTGAAATATCAGAAAATGTTCAAGAATTAGTTCGACTGCTGCGGGAAGAAGCGAAAATTATCTAAATAATGTATAGAATTAATTAAAATTTAATAAGGAGGTTGTAGAGATATGTCTAAAGGAATATGGGTTTTTATCGAACTAAGGAACGCTAAAATTACAAATTCCAGCTATGAACTTCTGAGTGCCGGTAGAAAGTTTGCTGATAAGTTAGAACAAGATTTTACTGCTGTATTATTTGGATACAATATTGAATCTTTAACCGATGCTATTGCACAATATGGAGTTGACAAGATAATTTTAGCTGATGATCCTAAGTTAGAAAAATACACAACAGATGCTTATGCTACAGTTCTTACAGACTTAATTAAAGCAAAACAACCGGAAACAGTATTTTACAGCCACTCAGCTTTAGTTAAAGATTTAGCTCCGAGAGTTGCAGAACGTCTAAAAACAGGTGTCGCTACAGATTGTATAGGTGTTGAAATAAGTGATGATGGGCAGTTTAAATTTACAAGGGCTTTATATGCTGGTAAATTATTCAACCAGGTGTATTCTCCTCATGCACGCCCTGTAATGGCTACTTTTCGTCCTAATGCCCTAGGAGTAGAAGACCCTTCAGGCGTTAGAAATGTGCAAATGGAAAAAGTTAAAGTTCAATTGAATCTGGAAAATTTAAGAACATTAGTAAAAGAAATTCTAGGTAAAGTTCAAAATAAAATGGATTTAACTGAAGCAGAAATTATAGTATCTGGTGGACGTGGAATGAAAGCTTCTGAGAACTTTAAGTTATTAGAGGAATTAGCAGAGGTTTTAGGCGGTGCAGTAGGTGCATCTAGGGCTGCTGTTGATTCGGGATGGAGAGATCATTCCAACCAAGTAGGTCAAACAGGTAAAACTGTTTCTCCCAAATTATATATTGCGTGTGGTATTTCAGGAGCAATTCAGCACTTAGCAGGCATGAATTCCTCTAGATTTGTAGTAGCTATCAATAAAGACCCAGAAGCAAATATTTTTAAAATTGCAGATTACGGGATTGTTGATGATTTATTCAAAGTTATACCACTTTTAACGGAAGAGTTTAAAAAAATGCAAGCCTAGGTTAATGAATATGATCTATGTTCAAGTCGTCTAAGTGATCTGAATATAGATCGAGTAAGGTTGTAAATATGATAAAGGCTTTCTTATCTAGGATTAATTTGCTACTTGGGGAGTATTAATATCTATTATTTTGTTTGCTGGTGTTTTGTCAATGCCATTATCTACTGGCTGCTCTCTTTACTAATTCTTAGCCCTTTTCCCCGGGCACTATTACTTGTATCTATTATTGAAGTGATTGCCCAAAAAAGAATTTTAATAAAAAAGATAAAGTCTCTGTTAGATTTGCTGTGTTTTCAGGTTCAACTGCCATCTTAATGATATTTTATACAGGAGATGTATTATTAAACGGTGCCGTGTCAAATTTATCGGGATATGTACTTTCTTGGAATCAATGGTTTATATATATGAGTATCCCCGGTTTTTTAGCATCAAGTTTAATGTTACTGTTATATCTAAAATTATTTCCCTTTACTGGGATTGGAATATAAATAAAGAATTAATTGAACATGATTTAACTAAATTAGGACCAATTTCACCCACAGAAAAGAAAAAGTTAATAGGGATAAGTTTGGCATTAGTATTATGGAAGCTAGATTTTATTCATGGTATTGGTCCAGCACCATTCTATTAGGTTCCGGCCAAGAGGCAGGATATGGAGAAAGAGAAACAATTAAATCGGGATTCCGCTTACAGCTTTACTGTTTTTTATAGTATTTTTTGTTGAACTTCCTTGGTGGAGTTTTATAGGTCTGATTCCTTAATTAATTCTTATTAGTGAGGTGCATCAATAAATGAAAATTGGCAGCCAACTTTTATATTTATCAAGGAAAGACATAGAGTCTCTACAATTACAGATGAATGAAGTTATTAATGTTTTAGAAGAAGCGTTTATAGAAAAAGCCGAAAACCGAATAGAACTTCCTCCTAAAACAGGAATACGCCCTCAAAATAACGATGCATTTATCAACGCTATGCTTTGTAGTATTCCGAAATTTAATGCAGCAGGAGTTAAGTGGGTTGCAGCTTACCCACAAAATAAGAGGAGAAATCTTCCTCAGATAACTGGACTTATAATTTTAAATTGTCCCGAGACCGGATTACCCTTAGCAATTATGGAAGGGAGTTTATTAACTGCTATCAGGACTGGTGCAGTTACTGGTTTATCAGCTAAATATTTAGCTAAAAAAGATAGTAGTATCGCCTCAATTATCGGTTGTGGTGTGCAGGCAAGCACACAATTAGAAGCACTATTGGCAACAACGCCAGATTTACAATTAATAAAAACATATGATATTAACTCAGAGGCATTAGAACTGTTTAGTAGAAAAATGCAAGAACGATTTGGAGTTAATATTGAATCTACTAATTCTGCCAAGGAAGCGGTTTTAGATAGTGATATTATTATTACTGCAGGTCCAATTCTGAAAAAACCTCAACCAACCATTGAAGCTTCCTGGTTAAAAGAAGGGTGTTTTGGTGCCCCTATTGATTATGATTCTTATTGGCATAAATGTGCCCTGGAATCTGCAGAACATATTTATGTTGATGATACAACACAGTTTGAGTATTACAGAAGTCTTGGTTATTTCCAGGATGTTCCACCCGTATTTGGAGATTTGAGTCAGCTTATTTCAGGGAAAATTCCTGGTAGGTCCAATGAAAAGCAACGTTTGATTGCAATCAATTTGGGATTAGCATTAGAAGATATAGTTGTTGCTTCCAGAGTATACCAAATGGCTATTAATAAAGGAGTAGGCCAAATGCTTGAGATTTAATTTTGAGGGAGGAATAATGTATGATTGAGAAAAATTGTTGGCAGTCATATATGCCTACCCGTGTTATTTATGCCAATGGGGCAGTAAATGTCTTGGGTGGAGAGGTTTTAAAGATAGGTAAAAGTGTTTTGCTAGTAACTGGTCGTACTTCAATGCGTAAATTAGGAATAACGGAAAGAGTATGTACTATTTTGGAAAAAGCAGGTGTAAAGGTTAATGTCTATGAGAAAATTGAGTCTAATCCCAGATTAGAAACTGTAGAAGAAGGGGGTTTTTATGCTCGAGATTTGAACGTTGACGTAATAATCGGATTGGGTGGCGGCAGCGCTATGGATAGTGCTAAAGGCATTTCAGCTGTGGCAACAACTGGGAAAAAAATAGAAGAAGTTATGCAGGAGCCTAATTTGCCGATTTTAAAACCTATAGTGGCTATTCCGACAACATCAGGTACTGGTAGTGAAGTTACCCATATTTCAGTATTTACAGACGTTAAGAAAATGCGTAAAAGCGCGTTAAGAAGTACTAATACATTTCCACAGATCGCCTTAGTGGACCCTGAATTAACTTATCCATTAAGTCCCTATTTTACTGCTGTCACAGGTATGGATGCTCTCACACATGCAATAGAAGCAATATTAATACATGATTTTAACCCAGTAGTTGATGCGTGGGCAGAGAAAGCTATTTTGTTAGCAAGTAAGTATTTAGTAAGTGCAACAACTATCGGTGATGCTGAAAGTAGAGCAGGTATGGCTCAAGCTAGTGTATTAGCCGGTATGGCCATCTCACAGGTCGGCACAGGTCTTGCTCATGGAATAGGTATGAGTTTAGGAGGAGTATTTGATATTGACCACGGAGCGGCAGTCGGCTTTTTATTACCAAAGGTATTAGAATTTAATTCACCTATACGGGAACAAAAATCTAGATTAATTGCTAATCTTATAAGCGAAGGAGCTAATTTTTCAAGTGGTTATTCCGCAGACGAAGCGGTAAAACAATTGTTTAATACTTTACCTATACAGCGGGGGCTTAATTCTTTAGGTATTAAGGAAGATCAGCTTGAAATGGTTGTAGGTGATGCATTAACGCAAGGAGCGACCAAAAATAACCCGCGTATGGTATCCCGTGAAGATATATGGTCAGTACTTAAATGTTCTCTTTAGTTCAACAAAGATGTTATCAGTATAAGTCTTAATCAAAAGATAAGGTTTATTATTTAAACCTGTGATAATATATAAAATTTGCGAGACAGGTGGAAGGATATGGAAAATAACCCTTACCGAGTTCCAGGAGTAGAGAGGGTAATAGATATCTTAGAGTATCTAAGCGAGCACCCACAGTCTTCATTAACAAATATTTATCAAGACTTAGGATTGGCAAAAAGCACTACTTATGGAATTGTTTTAACCTTAATAGACAGAGGTTATATTAGAAAAGACGTTTCAGGTGGGTTTTATTTAGGTTTGAAGCTATACGAACTAGGTATAAAAGCAAAAGATAAAGTTGACTATGCTAAAGAGGCATTACCTATACTAAATGAATTAGCACAAAAAACTGGTTTTACTTCCCATTTTGGTGTACTGGAAGGGGACGTTGGGGTTTATTTAGAAAAGGTTGACAGTTCAAGTTCAATACGCCTAAATTCATGGAAAGGAAAAAGAATTTATTTGCATTGTACTTCATTAGGCAAAGTTTTACTTGCTTATAGAACCTTGCCGGAGATAATTGAGGTGCTTGAAAGAATTTCTCTAGAACCATTAACTAACAAGACAATAACAGATAAGGAAACTCTATTAAGTGAATTACTCCAAGTAAAAAAGAATGGGTTTGCTGTTGACGCTGAGGAAAATGAAGCTGATATTACCTGTATTGCCGCTCCGGTATTTGATTATGCTGGGAAAATTGTTGGAGCTGTAAGTATTTCTGGCCTAACAAGTTGGATAACCCCCCAGAAAAAAGAAGAGTTAGTACTACTTCTTAAAAGTGCATGTAAAAGAATATCAGAGCATATTGGTGCAAAGAAAAATGAGTAAATCTACAAGTTGTTAAAATGCCAAAAATAGTAGTAAGGCATTACAATAACAATTTTGTTGTTTAAATAAAATAGCCTCTCGGAATAAAAAAACACTTAAAGGCTAAAATGGCAAATATAAACTGGGAATTATCAGATTTTGAGGAAAATATCTTTTATTTTTGTCATAACCGTAAAAAGGGCATAAGAAATAAACCTAGCAATATTAATTTTAAAAAATGTTTCTAACTAGGCAGTTTTATTGAAAACGAGTTTAGGCAGATTTAAGGTTTCTTTTTGTTCACTGTACCAAGCATCAATGTGCTGGCACATCGTGATGCAGTAAATACGGATGTACCACATTTTAGTGGAGTGGTGCCGACCGGCTTCCAAGTGGAAATCGATTTTTTCCCGTTTATTAGAACGTTCAACAGAAGTACGTCTTTTATAAGTAAGCTTCCATTGGTCTGAAGATCTAGGCGTATTAGGAAAAAGGCGTAGATTATCTTTCGAAAAGGTATGAAATGTTCGACCGTATTTGGCAGTAGAGCAAGGGTTTTTGCATGTATTTTCAGTTCTGCAAGCAAGAGGACATCTCCATTTTTGACGGTTCTGGGATGCATCATATCCGTTGGGTTTCATTTCTTTACCAATAGGACAGATAGGGATGCCTTTAGGAGAAATTTGAATATCACTTTCTGTGCTATAGTTTTTCTTCGTTCTAGGGTTTAGATCAATAAAAGGCTCAATTTGGTGGTGAATTAATAATCGGTAGATAGCTTCGGCATCATGAGCAGCATCAAGGAGTATTCTATCAATCGTGCCCAAGGTGAATCGTTGCGAAAATTCAATTGAACTAGCAACAAAGCTGACTGCATCGTGTCGCGAAGCAGGTTGAAGTCTTGGATATAAAGGCAAATCGTATGTACTGTCGCTAGCAGATATCATGTAGAGGTGGTATCCATTGAAATATTTTTCCCTAGAGCTATCCCAACCTGAATTACAGTCAGGTTGGGAATAAAGACGGGGATGATTACATTTCGTTATACCTTGGGCACTACAATCACAAATAGATTTGCTTCTTGGGTATCTGGAAGTTTCCAAAGGGGTGCCGTCCCCAGCAACCCCAATGGAATTCAAATCTCCAAGTAGACCTAATTTAGCAGATACAGTAAGAAATTGAGATTGAAAGAAATCAAATAAACGGTCTCCAGGCAAAAGTTTTTTCTTGGAGCCATAGCGAAGAAATCGATTGACTAATTTTTCAACTATCCCAGGATCTTTTGGAGCTTGTTTCTCACCCTTTTTCAACTTTTTCTTTTTCTTCTTTTTGCGTTTGGGCTGAATTTTGGGTTTAATGTTTTCTTTTTCTAGAGCCCATAGACGCTGAAAAAAGTCATAAAATGTTCCAACACCAGGGATATCCCCTGGTTCAAAGCCACTTAGAATGGCATAAAGAGGAACACGATGCATTTCATCAACCCACTTGGTAATACCGATTGTAGGGTTAGTTAAGAGAAACAGAAGGTAAGAACGTAACATGGAGACAGGATCCCGAGGGGCAGGACCCTTAAGGGAATAAGTATCAAAAAGCCAGGTTGTTGCGTAGGAAAGATCCGTGATCCACAATTTGGTGATGGTAGGCCAGTCTTTATTGATTAGAGTTAGAATTCCACCTGAATAGTGTTTTTGTAGTTGTTCAAGAACGAAGTTTTGATAAGTTTCATGTGTAACGAGTATAGGTTTCACTTTTAACACCCCTATTATGGTTAGTAAGGAAAAAATCCCTTCACGCCGATTATTGGGGCGTTTTGAAAAAGTCAAGTGTTTTTTGCGATTTTTTAAAAAAAATTTTAAATTTCAAAGCGGAATTTCCAATTCTGTTAAATTGAAATAAAAAATCCACCTACAAAAGTAGGAGGAATCAAATAAAGATGGTTCAAGCAAAGCCTTATCCCATCTAACTCGGGAATTCCGAGAGACTATTAAAGTTATAGGAGGACAAAATTGTGCAGAAACGTAAGTTTATAATGGGCGATGATGCTATGGCTATGGGTGCCATCGAAGCAGGCGTAAAGGTTGTTACCGGTTATCCCGGCACACCTGCTACAGAAATCCTAGAGGTAATTGCCAAAGAAAGACCTGATATTTACTCTGAATGGTCCTGTAATGAAATGGTTGCGACAGAGGTTGCCATGGGTGCTTCTTTAGCTAATGTCCGTACACTGGCCGTAATGAAGCATAACGGCACAAATGTGGCCACTGATATGATAATGCATTTTGCCTTTACAGGAGTAAAGGGAGCTTATGTTTTAGTTTCCGCTGATGACCCAGGTGCTAATTCATCCCAAAATGAAGAGGACACTAGGATTTTATTACACACCTATGGACATTTGCCTATTTTAGATCCAGCTTCTCCAGAAGAAGCCAAAGAAATGATGAAGGCTGCATTTGATCTTTCTGAAGAAACAAGTTCCGCATATATCCTGCGCCCAGTAATGCGGGTTTGCCATGCTCGTTCTGTTATCGAAGAAGGCCCAAGTACTGCTCCGGACCGGGAGCCCAGTTTTGAAAATGATCGGTCCCGTTTTGTTATGAGTGCTGTATCAGAGCCTAAGGCTGGCGGCAAAATGCGTCCCCTTTGGAGACATGAGCTGTTAAATGCTAAACAGGCAGAATATAAAGAAATTGCGGAAAAAAGTCCTTTTAACTGGATAGAAAAGGGTGAAGGTCGTACTGGTCTGGTTGGTTGTGGGATTGGTTACACCTATGCCAAGGAAGCTTTAGAAACTTTAGGCCTGAATTTGCCGGTCTTAAAGCTGGGGACTCTTCCTTTGCCTCCTAAAAAAGTACGGGAGTTTTTAAACCAGGTAGATAGGGT
>LADT01000062.1 GCA_000961765.1 Clostridiaceae bacterium BRH_c20a
TGAAAAATAGCCAATTCCTCGGTATCAGTATTAATTAGATGCTTCCGAAATTTTTCATCCTCCGTAAGCTGGATTAATAATTCCTTGATACTCGTGCCTATTTCGATTTCAACAGTTTCACCTTGTGGAGAAGTAAAACCCTCCCCTTTTACTACAACTTTTATTTTCATATTCTAAATCCTAAGAAATAACAATATCTTGCTTTGTTAAATTTTTACTTCTCAATACATTTTCTAAAACCTTTTCAGAATGATTCTGAAATTTCTTTGCTGTTCCTTGTTCCTCATAAGCTAATGCCCCTGATGCACAGACTCTAACACAGGCAGGATCACCATTACATAGGTTGCATTTGATTGGGACAGAGTCATCCCCTAAATGAATTGAACCTGGAATAGGACATGCTTCAACACATAAGCCACAGCCTATACATTCTTCCTTATTTACCATTACTACCCTAGTTTCCTTATTGTGCATTAAAGCAGCAGTGGGACAAGCCTCAAAACAGGCAGGTTTGGCACAATGCTTACAAAAGGCAACAATTGTTTGTTCGGGAATACCATAACGTATTGTTCTTACGGCAGACTTTTCGGGGTTAAATACATTGCTCAGTTCGAAAGAGCAGGTCAATTCACATAAGCGACAGCCAGTACACTTAGCATAGTCAATTTTTAACTTTTTCAATTTAAAACCTCCTTTATTGTCCTAAAATAAATAATAGTGCAAAAATGCAAATCTACTCTTAATTTTATGCAATTACCTCGCAAATAATAAATTTGGCAACCAGGTCCTTATAAAGTATTTAGGAGTACATTTATTTATTACATTCCTTTGTTTGGGACTTTATTGTTAGTTACCCTTTTCCCAGCTTTAGTAGGATTAATACCGGGTTACTAGTCAAGGCAAGGGTAAAATCTGCAGCTCTTTGCATTGTGATTATCCATCCTAAAAGGTTGGTAGCACAAACAATAATCATATTGTCGCTGTGGTCTGGACTGTATTTCATAAAGCAATAATAAGTTTCTTCAGATTAAATTCTTTATAAATAAATATACCCAGAATAATACTGTAAACAACAGCAACTAATCCTGCTTCAGTTGGACTGGTTATGCCAAGAACAATTCTTTTGCAGCATCACTGTTTACAACTCTTCCATGATGATCAATATCTTTAATCAGAAAAGCTCCATCAAGAACTGAAAACTCAGGAACAAGAGGTCCAATACCCATAGCAGTGGCAAAACTCATTTCTAAAGTACCAGCATCAACCTGATCGATAGTTTCACTTTCTGAACCAATTACACCATTAGCAAAAACATCAATTGTAATACGTCCATTTGTTTTTTCCTTTACTTTAGTAGCAAAATACACACATGCTTGGTCAGTCAATGTAGTTCCTGTGTTAACATCGGACATCTTCCATTTAAAAGTTTTTACTTCTTCCTTTACTTCTTGCTTTGGTTCTTCTTTTGGTGGCTCAGTGACTTTTTTCTTAGCACACTCACCCTGCGGCAAATACGGATAATAACATAAAACATATTAATACCCAGATAACAACCTCTTCTTCATTACAACACCTCCATTAATATTGTGCTATGAAACCCAAACATTGTAGGGGTTACAGCCTATTTTAGAGTTCACCTTGGTAAACGTTTACTTGTAGTATAAAGCCTTTAACTCTAAAGCTTTTTTTGTTTACTACTTTTAGCAACATAATAACACAGCAAAATAAAAATGCTATGAAATTGAAATAGCTGTTCTTAATAATGAGAAAAAAAGAAGAGCTGCACATTATATAAAGAGCAACCCTTCCTTTGCGCAATGGCAGGCAAACCAATTACTCAGTTTACCCTGCTTAACAAAACCCAGTAGGTTTTAATAAGTCGGAAGTTATGAAATTTATTTTATATTCAATATTTCAAATTATACAAAAATAACAAAAATACTATAATCTTACGTTTAGATTCTATCTAGATTTGCAAAATCCTTTTTATTTTCCTTTAAAAATTTATACTTTTCAAAAAAGATAGAAAGTTAGGACGGACCACATTGAATTAGTTTTTTTAAAAGTTTTCTAAATAAAGATTTAATTCCGCCACTATTTATTATTTTCAGAGCATAATCAGATAATTTTTCCCCAGTAAAGGATTGACCAGTAGTTATGTTTTCATTTGACCTTCATCCAAATTAACCTCAAGCTTATCACCTTCATTATAAAGAGGCACCCTTGTAGGCGCCTCTCTATATTTACCATTTTACATAATCATGAGTAAAACCCTTTAGACGCTTCCAGATTTCATTCAAAGCAGCTACTGATTCTTGCTTCAACCTACCTTGAGCAGCAGTAATGTTCTCAATAAGATGCTCTTTTCTACTAGCTCCCAGGATAATTGTACTTATTAAGTCATTCTGCCATAGCCATTGAAGTGATATTGATAACATCGTTTTACCCTCTTGTTCTGCAACCTTCTCAATTTCTTCCATTGCTTCAAAATTCCTAATATTCCAAAAGCGCTCCTGATATCTTTTATTATTATCAAACCTGCCTCCATCGGCAGGGCTTTCTTTAGACTTATACTTTCCGGTTAACATTCCTCCTGCTAGAGGATTATAAGCTGCTAAACCAATATTAAAAGCTTTACAAAAGGGAAGAAGTTCAACTTCGATGCTACGTGAAAGCACATTGTAACCTGTTTGAACAATAACAGGGGGGGTTAAATTGTTTTTTTCTGCTAACCATAGCAGTTGTGCCATTTCCCATGAGGAATGATTTGAAACTCCAATTGCTCTTATCTTTCCTTGTTTCATTAAATCATCCATAGCCCCTAAAGATTCCTCTAAAGAAACCCGACGGTCAGGCTGGTGCATATAGTAAATATCAACATAATCCATTTGTAATCTTTTCAGGCTATCATCAATGGCCTTTATGATTGCTTTTCGGGAAAGCCCTTGATCCTCAGGTCCATCCCCTACCTTATTAGATACTTTTGTCGCTACTATTACTTCTTTACGTTTTTCTTTTAGAGCTTTTCCGAGGAAAACCTCCGATTGACCATCTACATAATTATTAGCTGTATCAAAAAAGTTTATTCCGCTATCTATACAATAATCCACCATCCACTTAGAGTCTTTTTCATCTGTTTGACTTCCAAAAGTCATAGTTCCCATGCACAGCCGTGATACTTCCATATCAGTTCCTTTTAGCTTTATCCTTTCCATCATCATACCTCCCCGTGAAATATAATAATATGTAGCATTTCCTCGCTAAACCTACCATATAAAGTTTCTATAGGCCTAGATAAGACCTTGTTCTGCAAAACTCACATACCTACCTCCAGCCACTACTATATGATCAATAACTTTTATATCAATAGGCATAAGCGCTGCTTTAATTCTCTGTGTCACATCAATATCTGCTTTGGAGGGATTTAAGCTGCCTCCGGGATGGTTATGGGCAAGGATAACACTATGAGCCTGATGCCGTAAGGCAGTTTCCACAATAATCCTTGGATAAACAGGTGCCTCATTAATAGTACCTTCATGGATCAAAACAGCATGAACAACTCTATTTTGAGTATCAAGACAAATAAGATAAAAAACCTCATAAATCCTGCCGGCAAAAAGGGTAACAGCATACTCTCCGGACTTTTGAGAGCTATTTAGAACAGGCTTATCACCCCACTTCCCCTTAAAATACTTACGGGATAAGGGTGGTATTAGGGAGACCAAAATAGCAATGTTTTCACTAACCCCACATCTTTGGGCAATTTCCTGAGGATGAGCTTCAAAAAGAAGGGCAAGACTACCATATTCCTTGATCATCCGGTGGGCTATTTCATTAGTATCCTTCATGGGAATAGCATAAAACAAAAGCAATTCCAGCACCTGATGGTCAGCAAAGGAATCTAATCCTTCCTTTAAATATCTTTCCTTTACCCTCTGTCTGTGACCTTTATGAACGTTTTCCATCTTTTCTCCCCTTGAAATCTCAAAATACTACCTTTAAATACTTAAGTTTCCATATTATATAGAATTTTTCCTGCAAAATGGTCAAAAAAACAACCATTTTCAAAATAAAGATTACCTTTCCTTCGTGTGTCTACTCTAGTTTTTTTTTAAAAAAAAGTCACCATCCTTGCAGACGATGACTTTAAAAAGGGGGAATGGCATTTGTGAAATTTCCTAAAATTCAATTATTTCCTTGTATATTTCCGGTCTTCTATCACGGTATAAAAATCTTTTCATTCTAGCTTCATGTACCTTAGTCAAATCAATGTTCCCTACCAGTACTCCTTCCTCTCTCCCCATAATATCTTCGATTTTTCCGAAAGGATCTACTAATATAGAGTGACCTATAAAATCATGATGCTCCTCATCAGTTTTGCCTGTTAGGCAAGCACCAAGTATATATACCTGATTCTCATAAGCTCTTACCTCTAAAATCTTTTTCCACATTTCTGTTAAGGAAATCGAAGCCCCATTTGGTACAAAAATTATTTCTGCACCCTTTAATGCTAGGATACGTGCAGCCTCAGGAAAGTCCCGATCATAACAAATCATTATTCCTATTCTACCAAAGGCAGTATCAAAAACAGGATAATGACAGCCAGGTTTCATGAAAAATTTTTCCCATCCCGTTTCCGACCAATTTATATGAGTCTTTCTATAGCAACCTATTACTTCACCATCTGAGTTAATCACAGCTGCAGAATTATAATAAACACCGGGTTTTTCATACTCAAAAAACGGAACAATGATATATACCCCATATTCACCAGCAATTTTCTGAAAACGCTGTACAGTACTGCCAGTAATATGTTCTGCTAATTTAAAATATTCCTTATCCCAATGTGATGTATGAGAAAAGTAGCCTGTATTAAACATTTCAGGCAAACAAATTATATTTGCCCCTTTGTTGACAGCTTCGAAAATATACAACTCTGCTTTTTTTAAATTTTGTTCTACCTCACCAATAGTTACAGAGAGTTGGATAGCTGCTACATTAATAAACACTTTACCCACCTCTATTTTTAAGATTTTTTTAATCGATATGATTATGCAAGCTTCTATAATTATTACTTATTTTTTGCCTTAATTCTGTGTTTTTGCTTTTATCTTTTAAGGTTTCTAAATAAAGCTTATGTGTATTAAGTGATTGTTCTTTCCCATATTTCCTGGTTAGTTTGACAATATTATGACGATATAATTCATAAACCGTTTTACCTATTTCCAGTATAAATGGGTTTTTTGTAGCATCTAAAATTGCATAATGGAACTCCAGATCGAGATCTGCCCATTCTTCATCCGTTAACTTTTTACTCCTAATTAATTCGAAGTGATAATTATAGATATTGTTTAACTTCTCCAAATCTTCTTCTGTACAGTTAATGGAAGCAAGATCAAGAACCATATTTTCAAAATACTGACGGAATTCAATCAGTTTTCCAATGTCTTGGCTGTGTATTATCAGACTAATAATTAAAGGATTAAGATTATTGCCGGAAAAGTTTTTCTGTACAAACATTCCTTCTCCACGTTTAATCTCAATAATACCAATTGCCTCTAAAATTTTAATAGCTTCTCTAATGGGAGTTCTACTTACTCCAAGTTGCTCGACCATCTCTGCTTCTGTTGGTAGCTTATCACCTGGTAATATTTCTCCATTAATCAACTTATTCTTTATTATATTAATTATTTCTGAATATCTTTTTTCCTCATTATTTATCCTTTCAAACGGCATCAAGCAACCTCCCATTTAATACATGCATGCATTTATGTATTCCCAATCTTCATACTTGCATACTACATACTACATATCATGTAAGTTGCACAAAATTTATATAACTATTTTTCTTATAGTTATCTCCAACTTGAAAATTATATCATAAAAACTCTTAAAAGAGACTACTCTAGTTATAAATTTAGCCGCCGATAATTTTTAAATGTTAAATCCGCCGTCAACAACAATTGTTTGTCCAGTTATCAAGGCCGCACTTGTAATCAGACTCACAATTACTTCCGCTATATCTTCGGCATTGGCAGGTTTACCTAGAGGTGTCCCAGCAGATAATCTGTTCACATGGTCTTCCTTACCTTCAACCCAACGGGTCAAAACTATTCCAGGGGCAACAGAGTTTACCCGAACTTCTGGTGCTAAAACAAGGGCTAGTGATTTTGTTATACTGATTCCAGCAGCCTTGGAAGCTGCATAAGCCATAGAGCTACCTCTTCCATTAAAGCCGGCAGTAGAAGTAGTATTTACAATACACCCCTTGTTTTTCTTCAATTCCTCAGCACAAGCCCTGCTTGTAAAGAAAATGGCTTTTGAATTGACATTAAAAGCACGATCCCAATACTCTTCTCTTAATCCTTCTAAATCATGAAGATCAACAAAATTAGTTACCCCTGCATTGTTAACCAATATATCCAGTCTTCCAAACAGTTCCATTGCTTTATTAAACATCTCACGAACTTCTGCATCCTTTGAAACATCAGCCGGATAAATCATGCCTTTGACGCCAAATTTTTGAACCTCACTAAGTGTATCTTCAGCCTCTTTTTCAGTACCAGGATAGTAATTTATCACAATATTTGCTCCTTTTTCAGCTAATATTAATGAAGCAGCTCTTCCTATACCGGTAGCAGCACCTGTTATTAAAGCAACTTTTCCTTTTAAATCTTTCATAAGTTCCACACCTTTCAAATTCTCACAGTTATCATTCAAAACATATTCGCAAACAAATACCATGCTTCTTTTAAAGTACGTTTAGCATTCATGACCAGATCTTCTGCTCGTTCACCATCGCCTTTTATAATTTCAATACTAAGTGATGCTTTACCATTTTGTTTTAGGTAACCAATATCAGCAAGTGCTTTTAAAAATTCAGCTACCTCTTTTACGTCATTACTTCCATTAGGATAGCCAAAATAAGGATGTCGATCTCCATAACGGGGATCCTCCTGATTTATGACTCCATTTCCAATATGTACATGGCCAATTTTGCCCTGCAGTGGTAATACCGATTCTTGGATAGTCTCTCTTAATAACGGAATGTGACTTAAGTCTATCATTAATGAGAAGTTAGTTACTTTATCTTCTAAGCTTTTAGCTACAGCTAAGGTATCAATAGTAGTACCTAGTAATCTGTTTCTTTCAACATTAAAGTCATAAACCTCTAAAAATAGTTTTAAATTCAACTCTTTAGCATAAGCATCTAACTCTATTATCGAACTAACTAAAGCCGCCTTAGCTTCTTCCTTCTGCTCATTAACCCATGGACCACTACAAAAAGCCATGGAATCGGACCCCATTTCTAAGGCTTCTTCCATGCATTTCTTTAGCTGTATCAGTGCTTCTTCTCTTTTCCGCTCATCAAGACTATTAAGATTAAGATCCATTCCAAAAATTCTGGGCTGAGCAACATATGTTGTTTTTATTCTACTGATCTTTAATCGCCGTTTTAGTTCATCACGGATTACTTTATCCTGGATATAACCAAGTTCAATTCGATCGAAAAAGATATCTCTAATTAAAAGGTCTATTGCAGGCAAAATACTTTCTTCATCTTTTAAGGTCTCAGGAAATAAAGTAACATATATAGTACCAATTTCAAGATGGTCCTGATAATTTTTCCACATTACATCATCCCCTTGAAGATATTTTAAATTATTATAACTTTCTCATTTCTGCGATTACTGCATCTCCAAATTGGGATGTATCCGCTGTTCCACCAATGTCAAAAGTCTTAATTCCAAGGCCTAGAGTATTGGAAACAGCTTTTTCTACTAAATTCGCCGCAGTTTTAGCAGCCTTATTATCATGTTTATCTCCCAACCAGTCTAACATCATTTTACCTGACAATATTGTGGCCACCGGATTGGCAATGCCTTTTCCAGCAATCGTAGGTGCAGTACCGTGGGATGGTTGGAACATACCGTAGTTATGTCCAATATCTCCTGATGGGGACATTCCCATTCCGCCTACAAAGGATGCTGCCAAATCGGATATTATATCACCAAACATATTTTCAGTCACTATAACGTCAAAGTTCTGAGGAGTTTGAACCATCCAAAGTGTTAAAGCATCTATGATTGCATAATCTTTTTCAACTTGGCCTTCGTAGCGTTCTGCTACCTCGTCATATATTTTTCTAAAGAATGCAAAAGAGCGGAAAACATTATGTTTATCTGCACATGTTACTGCTTTTTTTCCATCAGATAAGCGGCCATTTCTTTTTAAGGCTAACTGGAAGCCAAAATCAACGATTTTTTCGGTCCCTTTTCGAGTGATTATTTGGGTATCTGCAGCAATATCATCATATAAAATTATCCCAGCACCATATGATGCAAAAAGTCCTTCGCAGTTTTCTCTTAGTACTACAAAATCAATATCTTTTACATTAGCCAACGGGCTTACTACACCAGGATATAATTTTATCGGCCGCACACCGGCAAAAAGATTTAAGTCAAAACGAAGCTTAAACATTACATGCCCAGTTACTTCTGTTCCTCTTTCATCAACAACTACCGGCATTCCAGCCTTAGGTAAACCGATTGAACCCATAAAAATTGCATTACTATCTTTGCAAGCTTGAAATACACTTTCTGGTAGAGTGACTCCGGTTTTTAAATAGTGACCATTACCAGCATCATATTTTTCAAATTCTAGGCTGAAACCGGTTACTATCTTTTCAGCTTCTTTTAAAACCTTTTTACCTTCCTCAATTACTTCTGGCCCTATTCCATCTCCTGGTAAAGTAGCAATATTAAACTTCATCGTCAATCCTCCTTAATATGTAGCGGGAGCCATAAAGACTCCCGTCTATCTAATTTATTTTTTATGAATTAGCAATTTTCTGAATTAAATCTTTACCAAATACATCATAGTACTTTTCCCAAACTGGTTGAACGGAAGCTTTGAAGGCTTCAAAGTCAATTTCATCCTTTTCAGTAACAGTCATATTTTTTCTTAAGTTTATTAAACCTTCATCGTACATTTTAGCAGCTATCTCCCTTTCATATTTTGTAACTTCTGCACTCACTTCCATAAACATTTTTTTATCAGCATCATTTAACTTGTTGTAGAAATTAGGACTTAAACCAAGAACAACAGCTGAATATAAATGTTGACTATCTGAAAAATGTTTTTGAACTTCCCACAGTTTGTTCGCATTTACAGTATCGGCAGCATTATCATGTCCATCAATAACACCTTGCTGCATCGCAGGGTAAACTTCCGGCCAAGCCATAGGAGTTGCGTTTGCACCCCATTGTTTGAAGGTATCAAGATAGATAGCAACCTCCATTACTCTCATTTTCAAGTCTTTTAAGTCTTCTGGCGTTTTAATAGGTCTTTTATTATTAGTAAAGTCTCTAAATCCATTTTCCCAGAAACCTGCAGGTATAATTCTAGCCTTATTCTTTATTAAATCACTTAATTCTTGGCCAATTTCACCATCTAATACTCGGTAGGCATGGGCACGATCTTTAAAGAGGAATGGAAGGTCAATAGCACCTAACTCCGGAGCAATAGAAGCAATTACCGAGGTATTAATAGAAGCTGCATCAACAGTGCCTAATTGCAGGCCTTCTATTAAGTCTCTATCTGCGCCAAGGCTTTGTGCAAATATTTCAATTTTATACCGTCCGTCACTTTTTTGCTCAATTAATTCTTTGAATTTTACGTGGGCTAAATGATATTTATGTTTGTCATTTTGGGAATGGGCAAATTTCAAAATAATGGGAGCAGCTTTAGCTTCTTCTTTAGGAGTTTCTTTAGGAGCTTCCTGTTTGGGAGCAGCTCCTCCGCCACAGGCAGTCAATAATAAAGATAAAATCAAAACAACACTCAAAAAAACACTGGCTTTTTTCATTTAATTAACCTCCTTAAATTTTGGTATGTAACTATTAACTTTTAATAAATTACTATTTTAACAGGCTTGGTAGCCACAAAGATAATTGGGGTAAATAGGTTATAATTAATAAGTTAACTAATAAGACAATCCAATATGGTATCAAATCCCTTATCATCTGCTCCATACCGATATTTGCTAAGCGGCAGGCAACAAATAAGTTTACTCCCACTGGTGGTGTAACCATACCAAAGGCCAAGTTTACAGCCATAATTACACCAAAGTGTACAGGATTAATACCGAAGCTCTCAGCAATGGGTGTTAGTATCCCAGCTAGTACAATGACTACCGGAGCCGCATCAAAAAACATACCAACAATTAGTAGAAATGCATTAATAATCAATAAAAACATAATAGGACTTGAGGAAATCTCTCCAAATAATATAGCTAAATTTTGGGGAACTGACTCCCTGGTAAGTAACCAGGAAAAAATAGAAGCATTAGCAATTATAAACATTATCATTCCACTAGTTATTAAGGCCTCATTAACAGCTTTTTTAAAACCTTCCCAAGTAATTTCTTTATAGATAAAGAAACCTACAATAAAGGAATAAGCTACTGCTACTACTGCCGCCTCGGTTGGAGTAAAGATGCCGGTATATATCCCACCTAAAATTATTACCGGCATTAGAAGGGCCCAAAAGGCTTCTTTAAATGCAACTCCCCGCTCCTTCCATTCCATTTTTTCCACTCCTGTGTATCCCTTTTTCTTAGCTAAAACATAAGAGATAGCTACTAAACTACATCCTATTAAAATCCCGGGAATAACACCAGCTATAAAAAGATCACCAATGGAAGTTTCAGTAGCAACACCGAAAAGAATAAAAGTAATACTAGGAGGAATAATTATTCCTAGTTCTCCGGAAACCGCTTGGACTGAAGCTGCAAAACCTCTGGAATAGTTTTTGGCAATCATCGCTGGAATAAGAATAGAGCCTAAAGCTGCAGTTGTAGCGGACCCGGAACCTGAAAGACTGGAAAAAATCATCGCCGAAATAACAGTTACGATGGCAATTCCACCAGTGCGATGGCCAACAAAAGCACTTACCATACGAATTAATCTTTTTGATATACCACCGTGTTCCATAAGGGTACCGGCAAAAATAAAGAAGGGCAAGGCTAACAGGGTAAAGTGTGTAAGACCCACTACCATTCTTTGAGCAGCAACCTGTAAGGGGATACCACTTAATAGTATTCCTAACATAGAGGCAAGACCGATAGCTATTCCTATCGGAACACTTAAAAACATAAGACCTATAAGTCCAAGTCCAACAATAGTTGTCATTATTCCCGTGCCTCCCCTACTGCCCAGAGCTCAATGAGATTAGCAACCATATTTAAAATCATAAAGCAAGCACCAACTGGAATCGCAATATAAACCCAATACATCGATATCCAGGTTAATGTAGGTAGATACTGCATAGCAGCTAAATTTGCCATTTTCAAGCCAGCATCAACTAAAATTGCTAAAAATACCAAGCAAATAATCATAACTAAGGTTTTAAGTCCCTTCCATGTGTTACCTTTTAAATTCATGGCAAAAGCTTCTACTGCAATCATATGACGGGCTCTAATAGCAAGGGCAGTTCCAAAAACAACAACCCAGGCCATTAAAAAAACGGCAATTTGTTCCACCCAAGCAATAGAAATATTTGCAATAAAGCGTGATAAAACTGCACCAAATACTATTAACGACATTAAAACTAATAATAAACCGGCAAACCCTTTAATAAACCAATTCACCCGGTACACGAATTTGAGATATCCCTTTAGTAACGAGTTCTCAACAATTTGAAATGACTGAACCTGAACATTGCTTTCGTTTACTTTCATAAAAACCTCCATTCCGCCGCTACGCTGGCGGCACAAATAGTAATGAAAAATTGTGTGTGTCTTTCACTACTTGGTTATGATTAGATTAGGGAGAAGATACACTACAAAGCACGGTGAGGTGAGTCGTAGATTACTTCTCAGTTCAAAACAGTATAAAAACCAGTGTAAGAGTCATCTTTCAAGCACAAATAAGTGGTTCTATAAGACCGCACGCTAATCATTGTTTTAGCTCTTAGTTAAATGTGTGATGGTTCAGTCAATGTCTTCCTCCCCATTTATGAAAGGAGGCTGTGCCATGAAAGTTGTTTATCCTATCTGTTGTGGTGTCGATGTGCATAAGACCTTTCTCGTCGCCACACTTATTACTTCACAGGGGATTATCCCTCATTACTCAAAAAAGAGATTTTCAACTTTTAACAAATCCATTCTCCAATTCAAGCAGTGGTTAATTGACAACAACTGCTATGATGT
>LADT01000066.1 GCA_000961765.1 Clostridiaceae bacterium BRH_c20a
ACAGTGGCAGCAACTTAGAATACCTCTGTGAAGGTGGACATGACTTCGTCATCAGCTATACGCTAAAACGTTCACCGGATACTTTTAAGCAACTGGTGTGGAACAAGGATGGCTGGCAGGATAAGGTGGATCCAGAGACTGGCGAGATATCCTTCCAATCGAAAGTTGTTGAGCAGACACTTGAGGTAAAGGTACCACTTGCTCCGGAGGATAGCAGTACAGAAAAGAAACGAGGCAGACCCAAAAAGTACAGCAAAGAGAAGATCCCTGTGAAGATACACCTGACATGGTCCGCCAAGCGTGCAGCAAAAGACAAATCTGATCGGGAACGTATGCTTGAAAAGCTGAGAAAGCGACTGGATAAGCCATACCAGCTGAAAGCTGCCATCAAGCGAGGTTGTAATCAATTTCTGCAAATGGAGCTTGATACCAATGGCTGGAGATTGAACGAGGCTAAAATTGAAGAAGCGGCACGATATGATGGCTATTATGCGGTTATTACCAACAATCTGAACTTGAGCACTGAACAGGTTTCCACGATATACGGCGGACTATGGAAGATTGAGGAGAGTTTTCGGATTTTGAAAAACGACCTTAGGGCTTGTCCTGTCTTTGTTTGGAACGACGAACATATCAAGGGCCATTTTGCTATGTGCTTCATCTCCCTGTGTATCCTTCGTTACGCCCAATATCTGCTGGGAGAAGCTCATAAAGAGAATGCCTCCGCTGCCAGGATTATGGACGCAATCCATGAACCATTAGTACTGGTCCAAGGAGAGTACCCAAACAATGTCGCAACGCCTACACAAGTCAACCAGACGTATCTTGATCTAGCAAAAATTCTGAAGCTCCCTGTTTTAAAGACCAATATGACTTTGACAAAGTTCCGTTCATGTACCAAGCTGGATCTGACAATAAACCTAAAATAATAGGACAATTTAAAAACGTTGAAACGTCCGTATTACAAGCGTTTCAACGTTTTTTTGCTTTGTTTCTCATAAAGTCAGGAGGAATATATACCAATTCTTATTGTTTTAAGAGCTACAGGAATGAGAATAAATGATGTTCTGAACTTAAAATACGATAACTGTTTAGAAAAAACCCAGAGTGGCTGGTATCTTGTAGCATATATTTCCAAAACACATGTAAAAAACCACAGAATACCAATAGCAGAAGAAATTGTAGAAATCATTAAAAAACAAATTAATATTACAATGGAGTTAAGTCAACAAATTAATAACCCTAATAAGTATTTGTTCATTAGTCAACGTGGTTCAAGACTTGGATTACCACCTAATGCAAGATCAGTTTCCGCAGCATTAAATCGACTTGCTGCTAAAATAAATATTACTGATAATAACGGGGAAATCTTTCATTTTAAAAATCACTCATTTAGACATACCAAAGGTGTTGAACTTATAAATAATGGAATGAATTTATTACATGTCCAAAAATGGATGGCTCACTTTAGTCCAGAAATGACACTGAGATATGCCCAAATATTAGACAGCACAATGAGAAAATCATGGGAAGAAGTCATGAAAGCAGGTATATTTAAAATAAATAACTCAACAGGCAAGCTAGAAAAAGTAAAAATTAAGGATATAGAAAATCAAGACTTAATTGAGTGGGAGTATATTAGACATAACCTTGATGCAGTAAGGATACCATTGGGATTTTGCCTCAAACCTTCAAAAATTGAATGTAATCATCAACTTAATCCATGCTTGATATGTAATAATATGTGTACTAGCCCAGAGTTCTTGCACGAGTTTGAAGATGAAATAAGAGAAACTAAGAAACAAATTGAAAGAGCAAAAGCACTAGGCAGAATTATGTGGATTGAGAAAAACCAATCAGTTCTAGAGCGTTTAGAAGCTATTGCAATAACCTTACGTGACGGAAAAATACATCACAAAGCTGGTAAGCATAGACGTGAGTATATTGGGGAGGAAAGGGAAAATGGCAAATAAAAATCCTGATACAGAGGGTATTAAAACCTTTGCAACTAAAAAAAGTGAAGAAACACTACAAAAGGTTCAAAAAGCTATACAAACATTAATAAAATCAAGAAAACGCATTAATTTTAATACTGTATCTATTGAAGCTGGAGTTACTAAATCATATCTTTACAATAATCCTGAAATTCGCACTCAAATTGAAACCTTAAGAAAACAACAAAAGGGACTACCAATATCTACACAGAAAAGGGAAAATATGACTAATAGTAGCAAGGATATTATTATTGCAGCAAAGAATAAGAAGATTATGGAATTAGAAGCTGAAAACAAACAGCTAAAAGAAGACCTTAAAAAGCTTCGGGGTAAGTTATATGAATCATTAATTTAATAAAAACAATGCTGTAACTTTGAGTATATATAAACAAAGTTACAGCACTTGAATAGCTTGACTTCTATTTTTAGTAGTATAGATAACAAATATAGTGCGGTGTAGTAGTAAAAATACGGAGCAAAGGTTAAACGACTAATTAAAAACAACTAGAATTTCTCAAGATAAATTGAAAATGTTAGCATGCGAACCTGAATTTGACTAATTTCGGGCTCGTTTTTTATTAGTCAAAAATGTTAAAAAGAATTGATCTTTTCTGTAATGATTATTGTTTTTCCGGTACTAATATTATGAAAAACTGTAAGTTAGCAAATCATCCATATATTTAAAATCATAATAATTTCTACTTATCTAAGGAAAATAAAGTAGGAAGGAGGTTTACTATTGCCCCACTGGTGTTTTTGGTTAATAGCCTTTTTTGTTTTATTAGTGGTAGAATTTCTAACCACAGGCATATTTACTGTTCTTTTGGCTGTTGCAGCACTTGCTTCACTTGTCATTTCATTATTTACAAATAACATTTTAATCCAGCTTTTCACTTTTTCTGTCGTCTCTTTTTTAGCTGTAATTTTTGTAAGGCCTTTTTTACAAAAATATCTAAATATCAATCAGGAAGTGAGACCATCTACAAATGATGCTCTTATAGGTAAAACAGGTGTAGCAATTACGTCTATTAGACCTGGCGAATATGGATTGGTAAAGGTCGAAGGGGAAGAATGGACTGCAGCTGCCGGGGAAGAGATTATGGGAGGTGAGAAAATTTCAGTTGTAAGAATTGAAGGCGTAAAGTTAATCGTAAATAAACTTTAGGGAGGTAAATATGTACATTACTTATATCGTATTCGGAGTTGTATTTCTATTTGTAATAGCACTGGCAGTATCCTCATTTAGAATTGTTAAGCAGTCTTTTGTCATCGTAGTTGAAAGGCTGGGTAAATTTCACAAGCTTGGTCAATCAGGCTTTCATGTGGTAATTCCTATTTTAGATCGGGTCGTGGCTACCATAGATACCAGGACCCAGGTTATTGATTCCCAACCTCAGTCTGTAATCACCAGTGATAACGTCAGTATGTTAATCGACACTGTTGTCTATTACAGGATAACTGATCCTTTTAAATCTACATATGAAATATCGGACCTAATTCAGGCCATAAGATATCTGACTACTACTACCTTAAGAGATGTGATAGGCAGGTTGGAGCTGGATGCTACTTTATCGTCCAGGGATGAAATAAATAAACAGTTGAGAGCAGTGTTAGATGAGGCTACCGATAAATGGGGAGTAAGGGTTGAAAGAGTAGAGGTTAAGAATATAGACCCGCCTAAAGATGTTAAAGATGCTATGGAGCAGCAGATGAGGGCCGAAAGGCAAAAGAGAGCTGCTATCTTAGAAGCTCAAGGACTAAAAGAGGCTGCTATTACTACAGCTCAAGGGGAAAAAGAATCGGCTATACTTAGGGCAGATGCTCAGAAAGAAGCTGCTATCAGAGAGGCCGAAGGTAAAGCTCAGGCTATTGAACTGGTGGCGAAAGCAGAATCGGAAAAAATCAAACTAATTTATGATACCCTTAGAGATTTGAATTTAAATGAACAGGTCTTAACCTATAAATCTATTGAAGCCTTAGAGGCAATGGCTAAAGGCAATAACAAGGTCTTTGTACCTTTCGAGTCGAAGGGTTTACTTGGTAGTATCGGAGCTATAAAAGAACTATTAAAAGATGATGGAGCTAAAGTCTAAGGCTTAGCTCCATCCGTCACATGGCCGTACGGACAGCTTATCTTAGGAGGTGAAAGGACACATGCGAAAAGTCTTTATATTTTTAATATTTTATATCATCTTACTTCCGGCAGTTAGTTGTGGTAATAAGGATAGCTCCCCTGTGGAGGAAATAACTACAATTAATGACTTTATTTATGATCAAGAAAAGATTGTGAACGTAGAGATCACAAAGGAGCAAGAAAGGGTTTTTGTTTGGAATATTCAAGAGACGGCTGAAATCAAAGAGTTTTTAGAAACCATATCCAATATTCCTGTAGATAGGTTATCACCAGAGCAAGATATAGCCTTTATGAATAAGGGATTAAAATTTGTAGAAAAGGGATTGTATCGAGTGGATTTTTACGCTGAAAGCAAGAAACTTTCAGGTCAATTCCTAATTTGGCCTGATGGAAAAATATATATCAGAGATAATAATTCGCCAGATGGTGAACAACCAATATCATATTTGTCAAAGGACGCCCACTTCGGAATCTATCAAGGGATTATTGACAAAACGAAAGAAATAGCGGCTAAGGGTCAGGAGTTGGAGAGGATTAGTGCTAGATATTGGCTGGGTGATGAGGGGGAAAAGACTATTGAATATTACATAAAGACAGTCGAAGAAAAATCCAAAAATCTCCTGAATGAGAAGGGTGATACTATTCTTTCCGGTTTTGAACAATATGACCTCATGCTAAAATTAATCTTTGCCAAAAGAGAAGGAAAATGGGGTCTTTATGACAATAAAGGTGTAAAGATTTTAGACCATTCCTATGAAGAGATATCTAACTTTGAAATGCCCGATGGTAATAAAGCAAACGGACTTGTCGGTATTAAGAATAATGGGCTATGGGGAGCCGTTGACCAAGACGGGAAAATAGTTATTCAGCCGGAATTCGATTATATTGATTTAAACTATTATGAAGAGGTTGAACCTTTTATCAAGGTTAAGAAGAACGGCAAATTCGGCTATCTCACCCGTAAGGGCAAACCCCTGGTCGATACTGTTTGGGACACTGCCTTTATGGATGTGCTGAATGTGCCGGAAGATATCATCTTTGTTAAGCAGGGAGATAAATGGGGCGGCATTAGAATTAATGAGGAGAAAGCCGCACCTGTTGACTGGACTTTAATACCTTCCGAGGAAGCCCAACTATCCTTCAATAACCGGAAATACGACTATCAACATGATTTTTATGTTCAGCAAATAAGAGATGGGGTAACAAATATTTCAGCAGCTACTAAAATCTTCTTTAATGACTATTTTAGAAATAATTCCAGAAGAATTCGTTCCCTGCCGGAGTTCTCACAGAAAAAGAATCCGGATTTAGATGAGTTGGCTAAATTTGTCTATGAAAATACAGAATATAACCAAAAGGATAGGTCAATTAGCAAAGAAGCTTTTGCCGAGACTGTAAAAAAATATTTTGGGGATTTAATTTATCCAGATCAAGACTCTACATATTTGGAATATTTAGATGGAAAATACATTCCAAAAGGCTGGAGTGATCACGGCTTTTATATCTATGAACTAACAGAACTTACAAAGAGTAAAGCAAAAGACGGTAAAGATACCTGGAAAGCCCAGATTACAGGTTATTACTTCTATGAACTTGATGGTGATCCTGAAGAAGTATATTCCAGTTCAAAGAATGCCCAAGTCGTCTGGAGCAAAATGAAGGAGGAAGAATATAAAGGACTTAACTTCTGGCAGGCCTGTGACCGTTTTGCCTGGAATAATCCTGGGGATAGCTTGGAGCCAGCGGGTGAATGGTTGATTGAATTTACTGTAAATGATCCGCTGGGAGATATTTATTTTACCTATCTATCCTGTGAGAAAAAAGGTTTTCAAGATTAACTCTTCTAGAGGAATTTATGACTATTTTTAAGAGATGGACTTTTAGAAAATATGCAGTAGCCTGCCTGGGGTTGTGGCTTTTTATATAAGCCCATAGAGTTATACTGGAGGGGATAAAAATGAACGATAACCTAAAGCGTTTCTTGAGCTTATTTTCATACACCATTTTTTTGGTTTTTATTTATTTTCTCGGAGAAAAATACTTGCTAAACTTAAAGAAGTATAGTGCTACAAGTTTTAACGGGACTCCATATATGATTTTTAGCACACTATTTCCAATAGCTATGGGTCTTCTTATTGCTTTTCCTAAATTTATTACTGAGTGTCGAAAAAAAGGAAGTTGGAAGTTAGATTGGATAAAATTTATTGCTATAGGTATCCCAATATTATATATAGCCATATTCCCGCTTGTTTTTCTTTTATCAATCTTAGGGGGAGATAGTAACCTTCCTTTGCTTAATGGATTATACCGTCCTCCTCTTATTATGTATTTACCAAATGAGTTAAGCGGAGTAGTATTGGGTTTTTTATTACTAACTGTACCATATAAAGAGGTCTCAAATATTACTGAAAAAACAGGATTATAAAGATACTACCAACTGCTGATTAAATATCAGATATATCTTACACCCTTAAGGACACGAAATGGTACCGAGGCTTGTTTTATATTGGCGCATCTGTAGATTATTGTGCAGTAAAAATTCCCCATGCTTGATATTTTGGAACTTATTGTAAGATTGTAGCTCTGGAAAAATAAAAACAAATTAAAGTTTAGGGTGATTTAATGAAAAAGAAATGCAAAAGTTTCTTAATAATTATAATTGTTCTGGTTATTCTTCTTACCGCTATTTCTGGCTGTGTTCGGCCAACAGAAACAAACTCCTTATTACCGGATAATCAGTCGCTTGATGGGGATTTGCATAAAACTGATTTGGATAATAGCCAATCGTCAGCGAGTATTCCTGCAGACAACATACCGAAAAACAGCAACCTTTCAAAGGAGGACTTCGCGGCTGCTGTCAAATATTACGAGTATTTTACCGAGCATAACTCGCGCATAAAACCGCTTTTTAATTTTAGTGTCGATAAAGCTGACGATATGGATCTTATGGTGTTCGCTATTACCAATATGCAAGGTTACAGTTACGATAACGGCAACACTAAGGAGGAAATTGATGCTGTATTAACCAAATTCTTTGGCCGAACGGTACAAAATTATGTAACCGGAATGACGGAGTATGTACCGGGCACCGATCGAATCCGTGCCACGGGCTGGGGCTTCGACGGCAGCAATCGGCTAGTATTGACCAAACTTTTGACCCATGGTGATGGGAATTTTACAGGGTATTTTGATGTCTATCACATTCCAGAATCGTATGGAGGAGAGGACTATCAAAAATTCTGGTCGGAAATCGATGGCCTTCTTTTATCTGGTATGCCAGGCAGATATACAGAGCTCCTGCGTTATAAGGTTGTGATAAATTTTGATGAACTGCCAGAAGAAGGTGGCAGTTTTTATCTCCGCTATAATAACATCCGGCTCCTTGAGTTGGAAAGCCCTCTTTGGGGTCTTCACGCAGGTTATGAACTAGATGAACGCATCTTTGATCCCCAGGCAAGATTCGCTGCGAGTGAAGCTTCGTTTAATGGGATTACTACCCGCACAACCAAAAAGGAACTACTGGCCAAACTCGGCGAGCCATGGGAAATCATTGAAAAGCCCTCAGATGTAACCATTGGCACAACAACTTACATTTACGCTGGCGCGGAATATGTTTTTGAAGAACACAGCAGTACAGTGAGCTACATCAGGGTTACCGATTTCCAATGGAAGTACGGTCCACGTAATATCCGTATCGGTGAGAGCTTTGAGGATGTGCTCAAACGCTTCCCGCAGGAGCAGGATTATAGAACCCATCCCAACGGTTGTTTCTATGGACAAAATACATATATGGATGAAGGGGGTGCTGTCTACTATAACACTGACGGCAGTATTTCCAATATAACAGTTGTACCCAAAGATGTTTTGCCTTTCTGTAAAATCTATTTTCAAGACGGCGTTGTTTCAAGATATGACATTCTAGGCAATACTACCTGACTTTGTTATGGCGAAATATTGCAAGCGAAAGATTAGCCACAAGGTGGGCTGGCCTTTCAGATTATTTTCCCATAGTTTGGACATTTTTTCCAAAACCTAGATAATAATATTTATTTCTGTTGTTTAAGTGTCACATTCTTCATAAAAAACGTATTAGTTAGGGGGATAATTATGGATAAGCGAAATAAACGTTTAGCAAAATGGAAAAAGATAAAAAGCAAAGGATTAGTCGCTTATTTACTTAAGATCGGAATACTTTATTTTGGATTATCTCTCTTTTTAATATGGGTATTTTTAGTTCCATTTATCGACGCTAATTTTACGTTTACCTTTATTTATAAAGAGATGTTTAAAACTAGAATAATTGTTTTTGCTATTATATCACCTTTGACTGGAGTACTTATGGCTTATTCATCATGGAAGGGGTTTGAAAAGAAATACGGGTAACACAAATAGAATTAAGTGACACACTTTCTTATTTATAGGCATAAAACAAGGGCGGAACTCACCGCCCTTGTTGCATAATACACGAAAGTGTTTATTTAGCCCAATCATAAGGCGGGGGAAATACATTTATAATTCAAGAATGAATTTATGTAAAATAGGGTCTTATATAAAAAACTTGTTGGTTCTGAAATATATTTTGGATTTGTTCTATAAGGTATAACCGGTTTTGTTTTCTTTAACTGCGTGGTAGATACTTCCTTTGCATACCTATGAGAGCATGAGCTAAACTTTTAGGTAGTACAATAAGTACCAATTTTAAACATCGTGGTGAAAGCAGAAAAGGTGGTTGTAGTGGTAGCACAATTCTTAGATAACATTCAAGGCTACAGTAACTTAGGATTTTATCTTTCCATGTTGCTGGAAGGGTCTTCAATACCCTTTCCGGGAATGGTAGTAATATTAACTCTTGGGAATCTAATGGCCTCAGGAATAATAGAGGCATTTTGGTTAGCTCTAGGTATGAGTTTGGCATACAGTTTGGCCAGTTTTATACCTTATATGATTGGGCTTAAATTTCAGTCTTGTTTAAAGGAAAAATCAAAACTTTCCAAGGTGCAGGCTTGGTTCCGTAAATATGGCGAGTGGAGTATTTGTTTTAGCCGACCTTTTGGAGTGGGGAACTACATCTCTTATGTAGCTGGAATGAGTAAAGTGAATCCCTGGCGTTATGGCATATTAACCTTTACTGGTATTTTTCCCTGGGCTTATGCCATGCTAATACTGGCCAATATCCCCGGTAGCCTAATGTAATAAAAAGGATGGTTAAGGTGTAGTCCTTGCCATCTTTTTTTGGCCTTAAAGAAAGTAAAATTTTGGGGTGGCATAAGTGCAACTAAGTCTTTCACCGACACCAAAGGCTTGGTGTAAGCTAAGTTTTCTTTATAATGATTTAATTAGTGCTTGGTACTAACATTATGTGAAACAAAATATGACGTTCACTCGTCTGAATAATAGGGTTTATGAATGTGTCTGGGGACAATGTGTCTGGATCGAGTAGCCGGGGCTTCACAGCCCCAAGCCCTCACAGAACCGGACTTGCGCTACTAACGCATCCGGCTCTTCACACCACCATTCACATAGCATAGCTACTTCCCATTCCTAGGTCGAATATTCTTACATGAGTTTTGGCTTTTGGTAATGGATACTTTTTCAGAAATAGATTAAACTTACCCCAATTAAAACTTTTACATTGACTTCTTCTGTTTAACCATTTGTATAGAATCCTTCCAACTTCATAAATGAAATTGCTTACTGCATTTAGATTATCCGTTACTCCATAATATCTACAATATCCTTGCAGTTTAATATTCATTTTCTGCATGAAGTCTTTAATTGGCATGTTTCTGTTCATTTTAATCCATAATTTACAACGAAGTAAGCTTGCTCTATATTTCTTCTTGCTTGTCTTGCGTTTTATGCGTTTCGACCCATTTTTGTCCTTACCCATATAATGCGTAAAACCCAGAAAATCAAATGAGTTATTTCCTTTACATCCTCCT
>LADT01000085.1 GCA_000961765.1 Clostridiaceae bacterium BRH_c20a
CCTGAGACTTTTTGAGAAAGGGTTTTTGCACCGGGAACAGAGTTTGAAACAACAAACTTTGAAAGACTGGTTCCATCCGGATGGAGGATACGGACTTTGTTGTCGTTGAGACTGACATCAATACCTACCAATAATGAATTTGACAATGAAATCACCTCCTTCCTGATACAAATTTTTGGCCATTGAATTAACTAATGTCCGTGGTACCTGGCGCATCAACATCCTCGCAATTAGAATACGCTCCGGAACCCCCTATGCACGACTCCTTGAACTGCCATACAGGAGAGAGGGAGCCGGACAAACACCCAGCGGTTCAAAGCTAACACCAGGCCAGGGGAACTGACTTAAATAGAAGCGACCCACAAAGGTCCTACAGGAGATGACAGAACTAACCTCAATGGCCTATAAACATTGTCACACGGGCATCAGTTAAAAGTAAACAAAATAACTTCTGATAATGCAAATTTATAAAATTATCAAAGAACAATATTCCCAGTTAATTTATGGTAATTAGTAAGGTTTATAACTGGAATTTTATCTCTAAGAACCTTACAAAAACTATTATACGAGGAGGTGTTACTAATGAAAAAATCAACCTCAACCTCAACCTCAACCTTAATATTAGCCTTAGCCTCAACCTTAGCCTTAACCTTAATACTAATAATGTTATCCCAAGTAATAGTTGCCTGCGGAACCATCGAAGTAAAGCAGGAGGATATCCAATCTGTTACCTTAACGGTAGGGGGACCGGAGCAGGAAGAACATACTGTAGTTGAATTTAGAGATACTGATACCTTTGAACATTTTTTAACAATTGAGAAACAACTAGACAGATATAAGCCGAAAGACCATATAATAAAGACCTGGAAATTGGACGTAAAATTTGAATACCATCTGACTAACGGGGAAACCGTAATCAGGGAATATAAAGGGATTAGGCCGGTGGATGAGTTTTTAAAAGATCTATATAACAGCCAGGAGTATAAGGAACAGACCATTCCTCTCTTTAAACTGGATAAAGGTGAGGTTAAAAAGGTTAAATTTGACTCTCCTTTAAATAAGTACGAGTTTACCACTGATGACTCTGTATTAATTAATTCGGCATATGAGAATCTTTTACAATATTATCAAGAGCATGATTATTTTGGCGGTGAGGATGACTATCTTATTGCCAGAGTAGAATTATTGAGTTCTGCCGGTGACAAACTAGCCGAGGGTCCTATTTTGCGAGGGGATAGAAATTGGGTACCATTATTTAACTCCCATTATAAATTTCGGAAATTAAAGTATTGGGCAAAAGATATAGCAGAAGTCCAATTAAAACAAGTTGACCATCTAATTAAGGTCACCGAACCCCAGCTTATTCAGGAGATACTAGATACCTACAAAGACGGGCACACCAGTAAATCTTTAGTGTCCGTGGAAATAATCCCCCAGGATAGCTCCGCCCGACATTTATTTGGGAGCTATGAGAAAGATAATGTGCCGGAAGCAATAGATAAGCTATTTTTATAGGTAATAACTAAGGGGTGGGTCGGTAGACTAATAAGAATAAAACCTATGGTTGATATGGGATAGTCCTGGGTCATTCGGGACTATTTTCTTGTTTTAGAGTGTTTTGGCCATGTTTGAAAATTGTCGAAAACAGGGTAAATTTAGTATAATACTTAATACATAAAATTTAGCTAGCGGAGGAGATGACAAGTGTTTAAGAAAAGCATCAAAGGTAAGCTGGTAGTCTTATCACTAATCCCAGTAGTTCTATTTACCCTATTAATATTTTTGTATGTTTTACCCTCAATTCGAGCAAATATTTATGGTGAAAAGGAAACTCAGACCAAGGATATGGTTTCTTCAGTGATTTCTATTGCCAATTACTATAATAAAATGGAGGCAAATGGTCAGCTATCAAGGGGAGAAGCTCAAAATATGGCCAAGGAGGCAATTAGGTCAATCCGATTCGGCGGCAATCAGCAGGAGTATATCTGGATTAATAATTTTGAACCCAAGGTGATAATGCACCCCTTTAAGCCTGAGTTAGAAGGGGCTGATGCCTCAGGGATTGAAGATCCTAATGGAGTCAAAATCTTTACGGAATTTGTAAATGTTGCCAAAGATAAGGGGAGCGGATATGTCTCGTATGCCTGGCAATATTATGATGATACTGCACGAATTGAGCCTAAGTTATCCTATGTCTCTACCTTTGAGCCTTGGCAGTGGATTATAGGTACAGGAATATACGTCAATGATGTTGATGAGCTGGTGGCAGAGAAGAAAAAAGCACTTATGTTTGCTTTAGTTACTCTAATTTTAATTGTCGTTATAGCAGTTGTATTTTATGCTAATAGATTTATTGCAAATCCTATAAACCAATTAAAAGGATATATGGAGTTAGCGGGAAGAGGGGACTTAACGATTCAAGCTGATATTAAAAGTGTAGACGAAATAGGTATTCTTTCACAGGGCTTTAATCAAATGATAAATGCTAACCGTAGATTAGTAGAGGATATTAAACTTACAGTAGGGAAAATTTCTTTTTCTGTGGAGCAAATTGATAAAGCTATTGAAGTGACTAATGCCAGTATGTCTAATATCACTATAGGTGTTGAAAAGGTTGCTCAAGGGGCTCAAAGTAATACTGATATTTTGAAAGAAACTAACATTGGCGCTGAAGAGGTGGCGAAATCAGCAGAGCATGTTGCTGATGCTTCTCAGGTTGCGTCGGAGGATAGCAGTAAGATAAGTAAGCAGGCATTACACACTTTAGATACAATGAAGGGTGTAGAGGAGACTACCCATTTATTAGATGGGGGCAGAAAGGAAATAGAGAAGGTTGTAGAGGACTTAATGGGGGCAGTAAATGAAATCGCCAGTTTTGTAAGTATTATCAGTAATATTGCTGATCAGACTAATCTTTTAGCCCTCAATGCAGCTATTGAATCGGCTAGAGCAGGTGAACATGGTCGGGGTTTTGCCGTTGTTGCTGATGAAGTAAAAAAGTTGGCAGAACAATCTGCGGGCTCTGCTAGGGAAATCCAAAGTGTAATTAATAATATTCAAGAAAAAACCAATAAGGCTGCTCAAACAAGTAGTAAAACCGGAGAACAGATTAAAAATACTGTTAATCAAGTGTCTTTAGCAAAAGAGCAAATTGTAAATATTGTTGACGCTATAGCTAGGATAAATAGTCAAATACAGGAGATGGCAGCAGCTGCCGAAGAACAGTCGGCTTTGAGTCAGGAAATGACTGCGTCGGTAAATGATATTGTAATAATAACTGATGAGACTGCTGCTAGTGCACAAGAAATATCCGCGGGAATCCAAGAACAGGCAGGTACCATGGAGGAAATAGGGGCAACAATGGAAGAGTTGAATGAAATGGCTCAAGGTCTATTAAGTAAGGTTAAAGCATTTAAGCTATAGAAGTGCTGTATTTAACGAATTTTTTAAAAATATGATGAGAGGTGTCGAATTATATAGTAAATCAGAAAATAATGGTATATAATCAAAATTAGTTTTGTAACACCTGCTGCTTAGGGAGGTTTTCTAGGATATGGCTCATAAAGTATTGGTAGTTGATGATGCTGCTTTTATGAGGATGATGTTAAAAGACATCCTCAACAAAAATGGGTATCAGGTGATAGGTGAGGCAGAGAACGGTTTTAAAGCTATAGAAAAATATCGGGAGCTTAATCCTGATATTGTAACCATGGATATTACCATGCCCGAGCTAGACGGCATTGCCGCTGTTAAACAAATCAGGATATTTGACCCTAATGCCAGGATTTTAATGTGCAGTGCTATGGGGCAGCAGGGTATGGTTGTTGATGCTATCCAGGCAGGAGCTAAGGATTTTATTGTTAAACCTTTTAAGGCTGATAGGGTGTTAGAAGCCGTAAGCAGAGCATTAACTTAAATTTTGTTTTGGAGTTATATTTTTGTTTGTCGTTAATAATAAACATATAATCCAGGATAGGAGGATGACTATGCCGATTATCAGTTTTGAAGGTCCTGTGCTTACTAAGGAACAAAAGGCAGAGTTGGCGGCAAAACTAACTAAAGCTACCCATGAAGTGCTGCCACAAATGCCTGAAAATGCTTTTATAGTTGTTATTAAAGAAAGCAGCCCTGATAATGTTGCGGTTGGAGGAAAGCTATTATCTGAAAGATAGAATCGCTTAGGCGATTCCGCTATTTCCGTGGGCGCGTGAGGCACGTGGGCGCGGTATATTTAAAATAAAGCAACGCCCTAGGATATGGGGCGTTGCTTTATTTTTTCCCAAGCTTCCAGGGAAAGCTTAAAGAACTCTTCGCCGTCCTTACGGTTTAACTGTAATTCAAAGTTTTTTTTCATTGAGAGTTGATAGGTAATAGTTCCAAAGATACCTTTTTCCACGTAGGTTATATCTTTAATTTTCTTAAGACTAATTACATTTTTTTCGAATTTATTATTTATTTTAGCTAACAAAGTGATAAGCTTTTCATCGGTTAGAATGTTAGCATCCTTTACTTTTCCTAAAAATGTATTGACATATATAGCCGTAACTTGGTCTTTGTTACCAATTAAGAACAGTTTTTTTAATTGCTCTAATATATCCTCCGGGAAGGCTTCTGTATAGATTTTAATGGTCATAAAATATACCCCCTATCAAATATCCACTCTTTTAATCACTTTTACTGACATGGACTATCGTCTATCGACTATTAGCCATGACTCAATTTTGCTATGACCTAAATATCCCCTAGTACAAGCTTCTCTTTTTGAGTATAACAGTTAAAGTCTAAGTATTAAAGATTAAGTATTAAAGATTAAGGAGATTTAAGACTGAAGAATATGATATAATACATAGGAATTTTGCAAGAATAGGGGTGTTGCGATAATGAAGGTTCCTAAGTTTTCACGCTGGATAACCATTCCTGTATTAATAATTTTAAATTTTCTGGCTTGGCTGTATATCTATGATGATTACATGATGGGTTGGGTTATCGTTTATCCTTTGTTTATACTAGTCGCTGCCGCTTTTACTACAGCGGCAGAAGTGGCTTTCGGCAGGGATAAACAGGTTAAATATATTGGTATTAATATATGTATAGTTTTGCTTGTGCTGATATTTGCTCAAAAATATTTTCCTATGGAACAAATAGAGAATAATCTCCGTAATAATTATTATGGTCATGTCCTGGCTGATGTGGTTGAACTGGCTCCAACCGATAAGGCGGTAAGAATTAACGGCTTATCAATAGTTGTTCGTAATTATCAGGACAACAGTAATTCACAAGTAAATAAAGGTAATACATTAGAAGTATATAAGGATGGAAATCTGATTGATAAAATAACAGCTTCCGAGGCAGCAGCTAAGGTTAAGGAAATTGTTCCCACAGAAAAAAGTGCCGAATATTATACTCTGCTATATAATGATGTCCGCTATGTCGGAGTAAAAAAGAAAGAGGGCAGTATCAACCTAGTTTTTACCAAAGGTCATGTTGATTTTAAATACGATTTGGCCGCCAATGAAGAAGGATTTATCTGGGGGCCTGATAAGTATAAGTTTGGGGGCCTTACTCTCCCAGCAATGGAAGGGCTTTATAGTGAGGCAACAAATAAGAAGATTAAAGATATTTTGATGAAAGGCGATAAGGAACAGCCTATAACTGTAGAAGTTACAATACAAGGTGACAAGGGAGAAGCAGTTAAGGACATTACAGATATGGGCTATGTGGTTATTACAGAAGATCCTGTTATCGTCAAAATTCCCTTTTATGAGATAGCTAATCTTTCTCACCAGGAATATGTACAATTCTTTGAGATAAGGTAAAAAAACAGCCCATGTGGGCTGTTCTTTTAAGGTTTCGCTTCGCTAGGTTAAGGTTTCGTTCGCCAAAGGCTCACTAGGTTAAGTTTAACTTAAAAACACCATTCTGCCGCACTGCACTTTTCCATTATACCGTCCTACTGATCTCCCAAAGATATAAGCATTGATAATATTAATCTTTGAATATCAATTAGTTTAAAAAACCTTATTGAGAGAAGGAGTTGGCCTAACTCCCTTCCCAATAACTGATTTCCATCCTGCCCGTACTACCGCACTACCGTTCTTCTATATCCGTCCTTCCGTACTGCTAAAAATAACTAGTGACTAGAAAATGTATTATTTAACCACGGGCCCCTCTGGAGCACACGGATAAACACGGTTTAAAGAATAAAGAAACATTGGTAAATACAAAAAACCCCGTCCTGTATAAGGACGGGGGAATTACCCGCGGTACCACCTTAGTTGGCTAAATGAAAAGCCCACTTTGCTGAAGAATACGCAATAAGCAAAGCTTATTTTAATATTCCCTTCCAAGTAACGGCGGAAGCTTCCGGTCACACCTACTTATCTTTCAGTGGACAACTCCAGAGGGAACTTCATCATAACCTTAGTTACCGGTTTCCAGCACTCCCGGCTCTCTGTAAACTTCAGTAAAGATTACTTTCCTCTTTCCTTGTTGTTAATTGAATATTATTATTTAATTAGTAGTATAGAAGCATTAAGCTTTGGAGTCAACATGTAAAAAATATTTTATTGAAAAGGTTAGGTGGTAATAAATGGTTTTAATTCGTAAGGCCTGTATAGATGACCTAGAGGAGGTTGTGAAGTTAGACTCGGATTTGGGTTACCAGGTCACAGCTAAGGGGATAAGAGCAGCGTTAATTCACCATATCGAAAACCCTGATTATTATCTGCTGGTAGCTGAAGAACAGGACGAGGTTGTGGGTTTGGCAAGTTTTAGTATTAAATACTACTTACACAGGGAAAAACCAGTTTTATATATAGGCAGTATGGTTGTCAAGGAAAAGTTTCGTTCACAGGGAATTGGGGGAAAATTGATGGAGGAGGTGGAACGTACTGCTAGGCAAAGAGGGTGTAACAGCATCCAGCTAAACAGTAATAAAAGAAGAAAAGGGGCCCACCGATTTTATGAAAATTTAGGATTTGCCGAGGTTTCCTTGAAATATGAAAAACTTGTTTAAGATAACTATAATAGGGTAAATAATTAATACTTGTTGTTTTAACAAAAATGGAAATTTGTGATATATATCATTGCCACTAATCCTGAGAGCAGTTAGGATTGGAATATAGATATAGAAAGAAGGGTGGTATATATGGTGAAAGTTTTTATTGACCAAGACCTATGCATTGGGTGTGAGGCTTGTCCTGAACTTTGTCCGGAGCTTTTTGACATGTATCCTAACTGTGATTTTGCATATGCTTTAACAGAGGAGGTGCCTTCTGAGCTTGAAAAATGTGCCCAGGAAGCAGCCCAAACCTGTCCTGTCCAAGCAATTCTTATAAAAGACTAAAAAAAGTAAAATAGTGAAGATAAAAAAATTTGAAAAGGGGGATTTTTAAGATGATGGAAATTGCAAACAAAATATATTGGGTGGGTATAAAAGATTGGGAGCTAAGAATGTTTCACGGAGAGGAATATACTACCCATAGAGGGTCTACCTATAATTCCTATCTAATTAAAGATGAAAAAATAGCATTGGTGGATACTGTTTGGACGCCCTTTAGAGAGGAATTTATTGACGAATTAGAAAAGAACGTAGGTCTGGATAAAATCGATTTAATAGTTGTAAATCATACAGAAGTAGACCATGGTGGTAGTTTGACTTTACTGTTGGATAAAATTCCTGATACTCCTATTTACTGCACTAAAAAAGGTGCAGAAATGATTAAACAACACTTCCACAAGGATTGGAATTTTAAAATTGTAAAAACTGGGGATACCATTGACTTAGGGGAATACAAGCTAGTATTTATAGAAGCACCTATGCTCCACTGGCCAGACTCGATGATGACCTATGTACAGGGAGCCGGGGTTTTATTGTCAAATGATGCATTTGGCCAGCATTATGCCACACCTCTTTTCTATAATGACCAGGTAGATCAATGTGAGCTGTATCAGGAAGCAATAAAGTATTATGCAAATATCCTGACACCCTTTAGTAAAATGGTTAGGTCCAAAATTGAGGAAGTTAAAGCCCTAAATGTACCCGTAAATATGATTGCTCCTAGCCATGGAGTCATCTGGCGGGATAATCCCATGCAAATAGTAGAAAAATATGACGAATGGGCCAATAACTATCATGAGGGTATAGTTACTATCCTTTATAATACCATGTGGGGAGCTACTAAAAAGATGGCAGTATCTATTGCTAAAGGTATCGAGAGTACAGGCATCCCTACTAAAGTCTATAATACTGGGAAAAGTGATAGGAATGATGTTTTAACAGAAGTCTTTAAGTCAAAAGGGGTACTAGTGGCCAGCTCTACTGTCAATAACGGGATTCTAGCTGAAACTGCATCTATCTTGGAGATGATAAAAGGCCTCAAGTTTAAAGGCAAAGTAGCCGCAGCCTTTGGTTCTTATGGTTGGAGTGGTGAAAGTGTTAAGATAGTAGAAGATTTCCTCAAGGAAACGGGACTAGAAGTAATAATGGAAGGCAAGAAGGTTAAATATAATCCAACTGAAGAAGAACTACAGGAGTGTGAAGAGTTTGGCCGTCAGTTTGGGGAGAAAGTAAGGGAAAGGCTTTAGAAATGTAGAATGTAGAATGTAGAATGTAGAATGTGGAATTTAGAATGAAGAAATTTAGAATTTGGATAAACGTTCATGAATAGAGAGATTTGCTAGGCTAGATTAAGAGTTTAAAAGACAAAATAAAAAATCCCCATTTTAAATGGGGATTTTTGGTGGTTGCGGGAGGAGGATTTGAACCTCCGACCTTCGGGTTATGAGCCCGACGAGCTGCCAGCTGCTCCATCCCGCGTTATTGTATTTTTAGTATAACATATTTCTAAACAAACTGCAAATTTAATTAATTTACTAGTGAAATAGTGAATAGCTGTTAGTCGAGTATAATAAGGATATAGTAATATTATGTATCTAATATAGCATATTATTCAACTAGCCATTATAATAAGATAAGTATATCTCGAGAAAAAGTTTTTGTCTTTGAGGAGCGGTTTTTGTGAAGTTTAAATTAGGTATGCGTACTTTTAAAACGGGGTTAGGCATCTATCTCGCTTTTATTATCAGTGAACTTCTGGGCTTAGAAAGGGGCACTTTAGCAGCAATTACTGTTGTAGTAGGGATACAGCCATCTCTTAGGAGTTCACTTTACACTATAAGAACTCAGATATTAGCTACTCTTATTGGTTGTATATTTGCTATTCTTATTGCCTATTATTTTAACGGAAGTCTCATGATGCTAGCTATTGCTTCAATCGTGACCATTTGGTTGTGTTTGCGTTTGGGCTGGCAGGATAGCATTATCCTAGCAGTAATTACTTTAATTCTCGTGGGTGAAGCACCCAAAGGGGATTTTTTAGCTGTTGTCCAAAATAGAATGGTCAATATTTTCATAGGACTCTCCGTAGCTTTTGCTCTGAACATAATTATACCTCCAAGGCATAGCCATCGACTTCTAGAAAAGGTTGATGAATTGCGGCATACCTTTGAAGAATTCTACCACAGGTGTGTTGATGATGTTTTAAACAATAATCCTCTAGGTCGGGAAGAGGTTAAAACAAATACTCAAAATATAAAAAACCTGCTAGAAGAGGCAAGGTCGATATATGTATTATCTATTGAAAGCAAGCTTAAGTATGATGAGGAAAAGGAAAAGGACACATATTTTTTAGTCAGAAGATCTATTAATGCGATTCAATCTAATTTAGAACGCTTATTAGAGGTACACAGAAGCATTATCCTAGCCCCTAATACTGAAATTCATAAAGAGCTGCGCCAAGAGATTCATAACTACCTAACCTCGATTTTTTTCTATCATCAAAAAATATATGATTATGTTCTTCACGACAAGCCTTTGGAAGATAGAATAATAACGGAATTTAATGTTAAAGAAAAAGAAGTGGAAAATAAAATTGTTTGCTTGGTAAATCAAGCTTGTGACTTAGAACCTCTGCATTATTACAATATGGTTGCAGAGGCTCAGCGGATTATGAACAAGGCGTGGAGTTTAGCAGAGGAAAAAGAAAAATTTCATATTAAAACAGTGGATAAGTTAAGCTAAAAGAATTAATTTTTAAAAAATTTAGATTCATCTATAATAATAAATATAAATCTCGGGTCTTCGATTCGGAAGGGGGGAGGCAAAAATGGCCCGTATTTTAATCTGTGATGATTCTTTATTCATGAGATATGTTTTAAGAAAGATTTTAGAAAATGGAGGCCATGAGGTAATTGGGGAAGCGGAAAATGGTCTTGAAGCTATTGAAAAGTATAAAGAGTTTATGCCTGAATTAGCCACAATGGATATTACCATGCCGGAAATGGATGGCATTAGTGCTCTCGAGATTATTAAAAGAGAAATTCCGGCGGCTAAAATTATTATGGTTTCAGCTATGGGTCAGGAATCAATGGTCAAAGAGGCCATTCACTATGGAGCCAGTGATTTTATTATTAAGCCTTTAAAAGAAGGCAGAGTCTTGCATGCTATTGAAAAAGTATTAGGGAATAATCCTCTTGGAAATATACTCTATTAATAATGATATATGATTAATTTTGTCATTGGGATATCCTAAAAATATGGTGACTGGTGACTAGAAACACTAAATGATAATATTTCTTGTTCTCATACGCTTAAGGGTGACATAATAGGATGCATATTATGCTTGTGATATTTCCCGTCATTAATATATTGATTTTCCTTATCGTAAGTGTTATATTTGGCAGTAGTATAGATATTGAACATTTCGCAGTAACAGCGACCTGCGTTACCAAAACTGTGTTGTATAAAAATGACGCTGGGTACTGTACTTGGCGTTTCTTTTATTAGTCTATTAGTGGGCCAGAGGGCGCGGAGAATAATGGAGAATGTAGAATGTAGAATGTAGAATGTAGAATGTAGAATGAGAATAGAGAAAACACGAACACCTTAGGGACACAGGGATAAAAAGGAATTAGATTAGCTATAGACCATAGACCATAGACCATAGACCATAGACCATAGACAAATAGATAATAGACTAGCCACTAAAGCTAGTCACCATTAACTAAAAAGGAGGAGATAATTTTGAATATAGAAGAAAAAAAACTGCTTAGAAAAGTAAGCTTATTTAGTGATCTAGATGATGCACTTCTTGAATTGGTTATTAATGTGATAGAGTTTAAAAATTTCTCTAAAAATAAGATAATCTTTTTGGAAGGGGACCCTGGCTCAGCTTTTTATTTTATTAAATCAGGTAAAGTTAAGGTTTCTAAGCTTTCGGAAACAGGACGGGAAATTGTTGTTCATTTTTTAGGTCATGGTGACATTTTTGCTGAAGTAACCTTGTTCCAAAAAGATGCTGTTTATCCAGCTACTGCCGAGGTTATTGAAGATGCAACTATTGGTATCATTCGGAATAAAAACTTGGAAGGGCTTGTTTTAGATAACCCCCAAATGGCTTTAGAACTAATTAGGGCCTTAACTAGTAAGATTATGAGTATTCAGGAGAGGATTAGACACTTGGGGGCTAATGATGCGGTAGAGAGAACAATTCAGGTTCTTTTGGCTCTAGCTGATGGTCATGGTAGTAAAACAAAAAACGGTATAGAACTTTGTGTAAATATAACTCGACAGGATTTAGCAGCCTTTGTTGGAACTACTAGGGAAACTACTAGCCGTATTTTAAGTAAGTTAAATCAGGCCGGTGTGATCGATATTTCCGGGAAGAGCATTGTTATAACTGATTTTGAGGGTTTAAAAACCTGGTGTTAATCAATCTTTTCCCATTTAGTTGGTAGCCCTTTTTCAGGACAAGGAGGAAAATTTTTACCTGGATTAAGGGTAACCTTTTTTCCATACTTATTTTGATATAGGCCGGAAGATGTAATTTTTTCTCCTGTATTACCAGATTCTTTCATAAATAATCACCCTTTCTAGAAAATTGGAGGAAACAAAAATGAACATTAAAGCTATTACTAAGATTAGCCTTATCGCCGCAATTTATGCAGCAATAACTATTGGCTTAGCTCCTTTATCGTATAATTTTGTCCAGCTTAGAGTCTCGGAAGCATTAACTATTTTACCCTTTATTATGCCCCAAAGTATTTTAGGGCTTTTTATAGGCGCTGCTATTGCTAATATTTATAGTGGTTTAGGTATTTATGATATAGTTTTTGGTAGTTTGGCTACCTTGGTGGCCGCCCATCTTACTCGGAAAATGCCTTCTAAATGGCTGGCACCTCTACCGCCCGTAATTATTAATGCGCTAGTAATCGGCTTTATGTGGAGCTATTTTGCTGATATGCCATTTTATTTGACTGCAGGGTATGTTGCTCTAGGGCAAATAGGCGCATGCTATTTATTGGGGTTACCCCTATTGCATTTATTAGAAAAGAGCGAGCTTTTTAAAAAGGTTAAGGATTTTTGATTTCTTTCTATACTTGTCAAGAAGGAAAAATAAGTCCCTCCATCGAAACTACAGATTATGTCATAAGTGACCAAATGGAGCGAAAACCTTTCACTTTTTCACCAACTAAATGCAGAGGTGCTAGTATGCGAAAAATTATATTAATTATCCTGACATTTCTTTTGATTATCAGTATTTTTGGGTGTGGTAATAAAAATGAACCAAATAAAGTAGATGCCGAACCGGAATTGAGTTCCCATACTGAAATAGTAGAAGCTGAGCCCGAAATCCTGCCCATTATAGCAAAGGAACCTCTGATTAAAAAAGAAAAGGAACTGCCCGGGGCATTTATAGTCTCTGTCGATAATCATCGTAATGCCTATCCGCAAAGTGGTTTGGATAAAGCTGACCGGGTTTATGAGATATTAGCAGAAGGCGGGATAACTAGGTACTTAGCAGTTTTCCATTCACAAAAAGCTGATAAAATAGGTCCTATAAGAAGCGCACGATATTATTTTGCATACATAGTAAAAGGGCACGATTTCCCTTTTGCCCACGCCGGGGGCAATACAAATGCGTTAAACCTTATTCCTCAATTAAAAATCAAAGACTTGGATGAAATTTATAATTCAGGACCATACTTTTTACGGGATAAATCCAGAAAGATGCCCCATAATCTTTATTCTAGTACTGACCTCCTATTAAAAGGGGCAGAAAAAAAGAAATTCAGTCTGCTTCCATTAGAACCCTTAGAACAGGGTAAACTTGAGGGTGGAGATGCCGTAGATTTAATAGATATTACATATTCGACTGACCCTAGATATCTCTACACTGTTACCTATGAATGGGGTAGCGGTAGGTATAAAAGATATATTAATGGTGTTCCTCATAAGACACAAGAAGGGTTAGAGATTTTTACGGAGAATATTGTTGTCCTAGAAACAAAGACTAGGGAAGTTGTGACAAATGAGTTAGAGTCGGAAATTGAACTGATAGGTGGAGGCAAAGCTTTATTCTTTACCGGAGGAAATGCTTATGAAGGAACCTGGAAGAAAGAAAAGGCTGCCAGCGAATTCACCTTTATTTATCAAGGTAAAAACATGAAATTTATCGGTGAACATGCCTGGATAAATATAGTTCCAGCTCTCAAAAATGTAGAGGTAACTAAAGTATAACAAACGGGCTTTGGGCCCTGGGTTCTGGGCCCAGGGCCCATTTTTTTGCGTTATTTTTGGGGAGGTCGTCTATAATAATTAGTCGATAGTCAATAGACTATAGTCCATGGTCCATAGTTTTTTTGATCTTATTGAACCTTTTTAATAAATCCTGTTAGTCCATCACTGTAATTTATGCGAACCCTTTTCCACTGAAAGGGCTCCTGACTTACAGAGGCTTTTCCCATTTGGGTTGTTACTGCAGCTTGGTAGCCGTTTTTTTCTGCCTCTATTATGACTTGACTATTAAACTGACCAGAGGGGTAGCATAAAAAGTTTATGGGTTTTTTTGTTAGCTTCTCTAAAAGGATTTTCGAGTCTAAAAGTTCCTTCTTAAGCTGTTGGCTGGAAGCCTTAGTTAAATCCATATGACTATAGGTATGGGAGCCAATCTCCATTCCATTTTCGGCTAAGCTCGCCACCATTTCAGGAGTAAGACCAGTTGGTGTACCGAATTTTGAGGGATAGAGAAAAAAGGTAGCCTGCATGTTTTTAGAGAGTAATAAGGGCAGAACCTTTTCATACATACTCAGATAACCATCGTCAAAGGTTATAACAATTGGTTTTTCCGGTAGAGGTGTTTCTTTATACCAGTGGCTGTAAACATCGGCTAGAGCTACAGTGGTATAACCATTTGCTGCTAGCCAGTCCAATTGCTTTGCGAAAGTCTCGGGCTCCACGTAGAGCTCCTTCCATGGACCGCTGGGTGTACCGATTTCGTGGTACATAAGAATAGGTATTTCTTCCCTAAGTACATAGGACTGTTTGATATTAATATCCTCAGATACTTGTATTGGACTAAGCATTAATTGAAACAATAGCAGCAATATGGGAATATTATGCAATATGTTCACCTCGTTGATTTAAACTAATACATTGTATATTTTATCATAAAAATTAGTGAAAAGGTGAAAGAGTGAAAGAGTAAAAAAGTGGGAAAATATAATTATTTAACCACGGGCCCCTTCGGGGCACACGGATGAACACGGTAAAAAGATTGAAAAGTTATGATAACTTGATTTTCTTAACCTAGCGGAACAAAGTGGAGCGAAACCTTAATCTAGCGTAGCGAAATCCTAAGAACAAATAAAGACGCCTTTTTCGGGCGTCTTTATTTGTTCTTATCCAGCATATCATTTATGGCATTAGCAAATTTTCTTTTCTCTTTTACTCTTTCCAATTGGTTATCCAACCAAGTATCAGAAAAATTAGGGTCGTGGTTTTCTACGGAAAAGCCATTTTCACGGGCTAAGTCCAAAAATTTCAAGTATAATTCTTTGAACTTTTCCTTTGTCAGAGCTTCTTGGGAAAACTTCGTACCCAGTAGTAGGTAATAGCCCCGAACATTTAACAAGAAAATATCCTCTGGACTTACCTTAATGCCGATATTAGCCGGGTTCAACATAATATCTCTTATTTCTGTTTGCCGCCAACGCAAATCCATTCACCCCCTATATACTATAAATAGTATAAAACAAAGAAGTGACCGGTATGCATAATACTTAATATTTATTTCCAAGCAGCCATTCCGCCTTTTAGGCTGTAAACATTAGGAAATCCTGATTTTAAAAGCTTCATTGTACCTCGAGCACTACGGGAACCGCTCTGACACACTACGATTACTTGGGTATCGTTTGGTATTTCAGACAATCTTTTACTAAGCTGATTTAAGGGAATATTCTTGGAACCCTGAATGTGGCCGTTTAGATATTCACCTTCTGAACGAACGTCTACAAAAAATGCATTCTGTTTTTTTGCCTTTTTGGCATCAACACCTAATATAGTGGGGGCTTTATAAATAAGGTAAAAGTTATGCAGCTGGTAGATAATTAAAGCAACCAATAGAATGTTAAAAATATTATCCATAAAAAAACCTCCATTTATACATCGCGATATATGAATATAATAGCAGATTCTTAATAACTAAGCAACTAAATTGGTAACATACCCCAATTGATTTTATCCAGCTTTTTTGTCTCCTGCATCCTGCTTCTTGAAGGGAGAGGTGTCCCAGGTTTCTTAGAATAAAAAAACCGTAATTACACAAACTAAATCCATGGTCAGAAAATATATTTTTTACGGCACATTAGGTTGGATAACTGAAGTTGTATGGACTGGATTAGGGTCATTAATACAAGGGCGATGGACCTTAGAAAGCCACACCTATCTATGGATGTTCCCTATCTATGGGTTAGCTGTTTTTCTTGAACCTGTCCATGAGG
>LADT01000092.1 GCA_000961765.1 Clostridiaceae bacterium BRH_c20a
GGTTTTTTGACATAACTAATGTCAAAAAACCCCGTCCCTTTGACATTTACTTTACTACCAAGATGGGGCAATTAGTTTTATCAATTAGCTCGTTAGTTATATTTCCTTTAAAGAGGTAGTCACTTAGAGTACTATGACCGTGGAAACCGACTACCATTAAATCGCTCTTTGTTTCTTCGGCTATTTTTAAAATCATTTCAACAGGTTCACCTAATTCTACTCGAATTGTATAAGGAATATTGTTTTCTCTAAAAACTTTGGTAGCTTTCTCAAGGATATCTTTAATATCTTCTAAGGCAAGCTTGGAAGAATCGATGCCCTTGTCTTCTAGCTGGTAAGATACAGTCCTATGAAAAGGGGTAACCTGTAAAACGTAGACAATGGTTATTTCCGCATTTTTTGTATCACTTATAAGGTTAACTATTGTTAAGGCAATTTTCTCCGAGACAGGTGAACCACTTGTGGGGAATAAAATTTTTTTAAACAACTGACCATTCCTCCTATTTGCATTTTTTATTAATAAAAATAAACAATAATTATAATTATTACTTTTCGCTAAAGATTGTTTGATTCCTTTTAAAAAATTGGTAAAATCTATATTAATATTATAAAGAATAGGCAGGTGAGGGCATGGATAAAAAGGTTATTGCCCAGGTACTAAATGAGATAGCTGTTTTTTTAGAGTTAAAAGGTGAGAATCAGTTTAAAGTACGGGCTTATCAAAACGGGTCACGTACTGTTGAACTTCTTGATGGAGATATCCGGGAAATGGTTATAAACGGTAAAATTAAAGAATTGAAGGGAATAGGCAAAACCCTGGCCGATAATATTATCGAATTAATAACCACAGGTAACCTCACCTATTATCAAGAATTAAAAGAAAGTATACCACCAGGGCTTATGGAGGTTCTTAGAATACCAGGCTTAGGTCCGAAAAAGGCTTATCAGCTTTATGAGGTCTTGGCAATTTCCAGTGTAGCTGAGCTCGAATATGCCTGTAAGGAAAATAGGCTTTTAGAATTAAAGGGTTTTGGCCCTAAGTCTCAGGAAAATATAATAAAGGGTATTGAACATATAAAAAAATACCAAGGACAGTTTTCTTATGGTGATATATACAAACAGGGCCAAGAGCTTGTAGCACAACTGGAAAAATGCAAGGAGGTAATAGCAGTTAGTATAGCTGGAAGCTTACGGAGATTTAAAGAGATTGTCAAGGATATAGATATATTAGCGTCCTCCTTTCATCCTTTAGTGGTGATGGACTACTTAATAAATTTACCTGCAGCTGCTGAGGTTCTCTCTCAAGGGGAAACGAAGACTTCAGTAACCTTAAGTACTGGTGTTAACGTTGATTTAAGAGTTGTAGCACCTGATGAATATTTTTATGCTCTGCATCATTTTACAGGCAGTAAAGAACATAATACAGCAATGCGTCATAGAGCCAAAACCTTGGATATTAAAGTAAATGAATATGGGTTATTTAAAGGCGAAAAAAAGATAGCTATCCATGATGAAAAAGATTTTTTTAAAGCCTTAGGTTTAATGTATATTCCGCCTGAGCTTAGAGAAAATATGGGGGAAATTGAGGCAGCGGAGAAAGGTCAGCTGCCAGAGTTAGTAAACTTTGAGGATATTCAAGGAGTCTTTCATATTCATACCAACTACAGTGACGGAATAAATAATCTCTCTGAAATGGTAGAAGAAGCGAAAAGAGCCGGGTTTAAATACCTGGGGATTTCTGATCATAGTCAGACTGCCGTTTATGCAGGGGGATTAAAAATTGAGGCAGTAAAAAAGCAAAAAGAGGAAATCAGCAAATTTAATCAAAAAAACCCTGATTTTTATGTTTTTCACGGTATTGAATCAGATATCCATATTGATGGCAGCTTGGATTATCCTGATGAAATTCTCAAGGAATTTGATTTTGTTATAGCCTCAATCCATTCGGGCTTTTCTGTTAAGGGAGAGAGGGCAACCCAAAGACTAATAAAAGCAATGGAAAATCCATATATGACTATGCTAGGTCACCCTACTGGACGGATTTTATTAGGTAGAGAGGGCTATGAGCCAGATTTGCAAAAGGTTATTGATGCGGCCCGGGAAAATAATGTAATTATTGAGCTAAATGCCAGCCCCTATCGGCTGGATTTGGATTGGCGATATTTAAAGTATGCAAAAGAAAAAGGTGTGCTGATAAGTATTAATCCTGATGCCCACCGAAAAGAAGAACTTTATGACACCATTTTTGGAATAAAAATGGCTAGAAAAGGTTGGCTAGAAAAAAAGGATATATTTAATGCTTTGTCGGTAGAGGAGGTAAGGGAGTATCTAGGGAGAAGGAAGTGACTGGTGGCTGGTGAGAGGTGGATATCGGGACAACCTTTTGGGTTTTGTGCCCGGAGCCCAGAGCCCAGAAAACCCACCTTATAAAACCGTAGGGCATGGCTCCCTCGCCGTTCCGGTATTCTCCGCCCACGGGCCACTTAGTGCACAAGGATTATACCGTCTTTAATTTAATAGTGACCGGAAAAAGAAACGGAATAACTCAACCGGGTTGGTCGGGTTATTCCGAGATCGCCACGCTACGCTCGCGATGACAAAGTATAATTCTACATTCTAAATTCTGCATTCTACATTTTCTTTTCTCAACTCTCAATTATTAAACTCCTCTATTTAATATTCCCTCCATTTCTGGATCGGTTTTTAGAAAACGCAGCAGAACAGCAAGAGCTTGAGCTCGGGTTGCATTATCATTAGGTCTAAAATGCAGAGTGTCCATTCCAGCTAATATTCCTGTTTGGGCAGTATTAGCAACAGCTGTCGCAAAAAAGTGACTTGGCGGTACATCAATAAACGGATAATATGTATCAGCTCTAACTTGAATCATATTGTTAATTATTTGAGCCATTTCCCCGCGGGTTATAGGTTCATCAGGTCTATAGCTTCTTGTACTGTCAATGGGTACAATACCTAGGTTTGCCAAAACAGCAATGCTTTCTTTTGCCCAGTGATTCTGTGTATCGGAAAAATTGACAAAACGGTTGGGTGTTTTCAGATACAGTGCCCTTTCTGCAAGGGAGGCAAATTCCCCACGGCTCATTGGGCTATTAGGACGCATAGTACCATCCTGATATCCGCCCATCCATCCCAATCTTCGAGCCATTTCTAGCTCCTTCTGTGCCCAATGATTTACTATATCGTTAAGTAACGGCAAGTTAACAGGTTGGGATAGTTTTGCCTGGATTCTGGTTTTAATATCCTTCAAGGGAACTAGCTCAGTTTTTATGGGATTAAGTTTACTAAACTGATAGTAAGCTTTGTTTGATAAGAAAATATTTAGGTTTTTATAAGCTGCACTGATTCTTACCGGACCGCTGCCCACTATTTCTATTTTCCCTTTATCCTGAATTTTAGCAATATTTGTGTTGGTAGTATTCCAAACTGCTTCTTGGGTAATATCAGTTTCACTGCCGTCGGGATAAACGGCTAGAGCCTTAATTTCTTTTACCTTCTGATAGTTATCTAGGTCTCCAACTAAGCGCAGGTATAAGGGGAGATTTGTTCCAGCTGGAATCACAGTCTCAGCCTTGATTGTAGTTCGAAAACGTCCGGCCTGCACTTCAATTGTTGCTGTTCCAGGAAGACCGGAAAATTCGATACTATTACCTTGGACCTTTGCAATATTAGGCTGGAAACTGAAAAAGTTTACACCACTTATTTCTTTAAAAGTATTATTTGAATATATACCCATAACCTTTAGTGCTTTGCCATTATCCTGGTAGGTAAGAAAATGATCAGCAAACTTGATTCCATCCAAAGTTGTATTTTTACTGGGTACACTTACTAAAACCTTATCTCTATCAGTGAATCCTTGATAGGTACATATTATTTCAACGGTACCAGGTAATCCAGTAAAATATACAATGCCTTCTAAAACAGAGGCTATCTTTTCATTACTTGATGTCCAAGAGCTTTCTTTTGTTACTTCCTCCACTGAACCGTCACCCATCAGGGCAAAGGCTTGTAGCTCCTGGGGCTTGGAACTGTAAAAAAGGCTAGGTTTAATAAATATACTTTTTACTGATTTGGCAGGGAGCTCAGGCACAGTGATAGTTATGTTTGTGTTTAAACCATTTTTGGATGCAGTAAAAGTAACATTACCAGATTTGCCAGTGAAGGTAATCTGCCCGTTATTATCTATTAAAGCCACATTTGTATTGTTAGACGACCACTCAAGGCCGTGCACTAGTTGACTCTGACCACTATTGTCTTTACCTGTTACAGTTAGCTTAGGGGGATTATTAAAGAAAAATGGAGTAAAGTTTAGGCTTTCATTAATTTGTATTTCTTGAGTTTTATGGGGTACAAAGGCTGAATTAGAATCAGAATAATTTCCGTAACGGGCAGTTATCGTTACACTACCTGGTTTTCCTGTAAAGGTTACTAGACCTTGATCAGATACTTCTGCTACAAAAGGGTTAGAGCTAGACCATTCCACTAGGTCATTTTCCAGAGTTTTTTTACTATCATCTATATATAATCTATAAGCTTTTAAAGAGCTAGTTTTCTTTTCCGGATCTAGTTGGCCTTCTATTTTTACTGTAAAGGCCATGGTTTCTTTAGGCTTTTCATCATTTTCAACTTCCTGTTCTGTTACGGAAACGACAACTTCATCTCTAATTGTTTGTTGTGTTAACGGACTTGTAAAAATAATACCAATGGCAGCTACACCTACTCTACCCCGGAATGTGACAAGACCTGAGGAATCAACACTTGCCACATCGGTATTAGTAGAATACCAGGTTATATGTTCTTTAATTTCTTTAAGCTCACCATTGTTGTAGCGACCTTGGGCCTTTAATTGAACAGGTTTGGAGTTATATTTAATATTTTTGGTGGTAATCTCCAAATCTGTAATATCAACAACTTCAGTTCCAACGGATGCTTCAAAACCACCATAGGAAAAGGTTATTGTTACATTGCCGGTGTTGCTTCCAAACTCTACCTTACCCCGATAGACTGAAGCTATGGAAGGACTAGAGGTTTTCCAGGTGCCTGAATATGTAACATCTTTAACACTGCCATCACTATAAAGTGCAGAAGCACTAAGGTAAACCGGATTTGGACTGTAGTCTAGGGCTTGATTCAGATATACATTGACTAGGCGGGGTTCAGCAGCTTGTCCAACTAGTGGAAAAACCACAAATTGTGAAACAAGTAAGAATACTATCAGTGCACAAATTCTTTTAATTGCCATAATCTACCCCCAAATTTAAGATGGTTAAGTAAATTATACCACACAATTGGATAGGGGACACACCTGCCGAGCTTGGGTAATTTTGGGGGACAGGTATGTCCCCAACGTATAGGGGACACACCTCTCTTTGGCGATTCACTTTGAGGTCGGAGGAATGTCCCCAACGAATTAACGCATTATTAGTTAAGGTTTCACTCACTTCGTTCACTAGACTAAGATTTCGCTTCGCTAGGTTAAGGTAAGTAAAATATTATTTCGTCTGATGATTCCCGTTCTAGTTTGAAGGGTTCGCTAGGCTAGGCTAAGGTAAGTAAAATATATGGTAAGATTTAACTCAATTTTATTTACTAGATTTTCTCTGTTTTTAATCTAGCGAAGCGAAATCTCAATCTAGCGAAGCGGAATCTCAACCTCAACCTCAACCTCAACCTCAACCTGTCCCTTTAGGGACGTAGGTTTAGTCTATACAAAAATAAGGTATATTCTATATAGAAGATAGAGCATAGCGCAACCCCAAATAATATAAACTAGGGATTTAAGATATTTTTCTTTTTGGTTTTTTCTGGATTCTTTTTTTCTATGGTATTTTTCATAATCAAAACGAGCCTTTGTTCTAATGTATTCATCCTTATAGCTATTTTCCAAATTTGTTTCCATCTTAGTCACCTCATAATTCTCATATTCTGGTAATATATATGCAGGGTATTAAATAAAAAAACGCTTTAGAAGAAAATAATAGTAGATAGCAAAGTGTATTATTATTAAAAGAGGAGGTTTTCATTAATGGGTCAACAAAAAATAGTAATAATTGGTGGAGTAGCTGCCGGGGCTTCTGCCGCCGCTAAAGCCAGAAGGGATAATGAAAAGGCAGAAATAATCATTTATGAAAAGGGTCCATATGTATCCTTTGCTAATTGTGGATTGCCTTATTACATTGGCAGAGATATTAAGGAAAGGGAGGATTTATTTTTAATGACCCCTGATTTTTTTTATGAAAGATACAGGGTAATTGTTAAAGTAAATCATGAAGTAGTAAGAATTGACCGAGTAAAAAAACAGGTGGAAATTAAAAAGCAGGACAGTGCAGAAATATTTACAGATAGCTATGACAAGCTCGTAATTGCCACTGGAGGAACACCAATAAAGCCACCTATCCCCGGTGGTAATTTGGAGAATATCTTTACTTTATTCACTGTGCCTGATCTTGATGCTATTGAAAGGGCTTTAGCAATGGGAGATATAGAAAAGGTCGCAATAGTTGGTGGGGGTTATATTGGCTTAGAAGCAACAGAAGCCTTTCTGAAAAGAGGTAAAAAAGTCACTCTGATTGAAAAAATGGACCAGCTTTTACCTTATTTAGATGAAGATATGGCGATACCATTAGCTATTCACTTAGAAAATCTAGGTACAAGAGTGATTTTGAAGAATGGTGTTAAGGAATTTAAAGGGGAAAAAAGGGTTCAGGAAATAATTCTGGAGAATGATGAAGCTGTTGAGGCAGACTTGGTCATACTGGCTATAGGTGCCAGGCCCCAGCTGGAGTTAATTAAAGCAGCGGGTTTAAAAATAGGGCCTGCAGGGGGAGTAGAGGTTGATGCAACTTTACGAACCAGTGACCCTGATATCTACGCTGGTGGGGACATTATTGAGACCATTCATCTGGTAACAGGTCGGAAGGTTAGGATTCCTTTGGCTGGACCGGCAAACAAACAAGGGAGAATAATAGGAGCAAATGTTGTGGGTGGACGAAGATTTTTCAAAGGTGTTTTAGGCACCTCCATTGTCAAAGCAGGTGAACTTACTGCGGCTAAGACGGGAATCGGGGAAAAAGAAGCCAAGGAGCTTGGTCTTGCTTATTTTGTTTCCTATACCCCCTCATTGCACCATGCCGGATATTATCCTGGGGCTAGACACTTATTAATTAAGCTCGTTGTAGCTGAACATTCGGGGAAAATTTTAGGCGCTCAAATTGTTGGCTGGCAGGGTGTCGATAAGCGGATAGATGTATTAGCTACAGCTATTCATGCTTCAATGACCGTTGAGGATTTGGAGGATCTTGATTTAGCATATGCTCCTCCGTACTCATCAGCAAAAGACCCGGTAACTATTGCGGGATTTGTTGCAGCTAATATTCTAAGGGGTGAGATTGATTTGATCACACCGGAGGCTATTAAAAAGGCTATGGCTAAAGTTACCAGAGATGACTGGCAGATTATCGATGTGAGAACACCTCAAGAATGTCAAGAAGAGGGATCTATACCAGGTGCTGTATTTATTCCAGTTGATCAATTGCGGGAAAGGCATAAAGAACTGAACACCGAGAAAAAAACAGCTCTTTACTGTAAAGTAGGTTATCGTTCCTATTTAGGTTATAAGATATTAAAGGATTTAGGGTTCAAGAAAGTTTATAATATTAGCGGCGGATATATGGGGTATAAGTCTGATGTTGGAATTGCACCTACTAAAGGCCAAACCTCAAGCGGAAACTAGGACGTTGAGTACGTGGGCGAGTGAGCGCGTGAGCGCGAAAAACCGTATTTTTTTGACGCGCCCACTCGCCCACTGACACCTTGAATATCCCCTGAGTATAGCGACTAAAAAACGGACCAAAAGGTCCGTTTTTAGTTCACTACTTTATGGGATTTATATATTTCATCTTTTAATACCCATATAGTGTAGGAGATAGGGGCGATTCGTGAATTAAGAGTACTTTTTCTAGAATTAAACTCCTCGCCGCCAGAGGTAGTTTTATATTTGATTCCTGCTCCTTGAAGTTTGCCCACGATGGACATGTATTTTTCTACGTCTTGGGTTGTTAAAAGTTCTTCCCATTTACTGTTATATTTAAGCCAAAAATAGAATGCTATACACAAGAGAGCAATAAAGACTAACAACGTTTTCATTTAGCTAATTCCTCCATAAGCGACTTTTGTTTAATTCTATTATATATTATCTTCAATAGAGTTGTGTGCTATTTTTTTGCCAATAATATAGCAGATATTATGGCAGTAATTGGGATAGCCAAAATAAGACCGATACTTCCTGAAAAGGCGCGGATAAACTCCGTTGCCAGGAAATCCATATTAATGAGTTTAATAAGAGGCTGTTCATAAGCCATAAAGAGTAAGAGTAATGGGATAGAGGTACCTGTATAAGCTAAGATCAAGGTATTGGACATAGTACCCATGATATCTTTACCTACGTTCATGCCTGATTTAAAAAGATCTTTTACTGTTAGATTTGTGCCTACCTTTTGGATTTCCTCCATCGAGGAAGCGATAGACATACTTACATCCATAATTGCTCCCAGTGCTCCAATAATAATACCTGCGAACAATAAACCTCTAAAATCAAAAGCTATTTCCTGGGGAATATATAAAAGCATTTGCGCCTCTTCCCCACTTAAACCCCGTAGATTAGTCATGGTTCCCACGATAATAGCAATAACTGTAGCCGCCAATAATCCACCGGTTGTACCTAAAATTGCAGAAACAGTTTTTTTAGTTAAACCACCAATAGTTATTAAAGTAATGGCCGTAACTAGGATGCCAGTAAATAAGGCTAACCACACCGGGTTATAGCCTTTAAATAGGAGCGGAAGCATAAATTTCCCGATAATTAAAACGGTAAAACCTAAGGTGAAAATAGTCTTTAATCCCTGTTTTTGGCCAATTAGGATAAGAAGCAGTATAAAGAGACCGATTAGCATAAATATGTAGGTGTCCCTTACAAAATCAACAATATATCCATTAAAAATATCACCAGCTAGAATCTCTAGAATCAATAAAACGCTATCACCTGGTGCAACCCAGATATCATAGGCAGGATTGCCGGTAGTGGAATTATCAATCAGCAAAACTTTATCTTTAAATTGTCCTGTGGTAATTTTAACTTTTACCTTTTGGTAATCAACTTGCATTCCGGCACCATAATCTTTGCCGAATTCCTCTTCGACAATCTCAATAACTTCACCCTTAGCATATTCTGTTGGGATAGGCTCTGTTTCCTCTAAATTTGGCTCTTCACCAGTTAATGGAGCGAAGAAGGTTAGAGAAATAATAATGCTAAAAAGCAAAGCCTTAATAATCTTTTTAATAGAAATCCCCTCCCTTAACGTCTAAAATACCAGTTATGAAATAATAAAGCAATGGTAAAAAGAGCATGTTTATTGTGAGAATGGATACAATACTCTTGAGGTGATATGAATTGAAGAGAAGATATTTAATAGGAACTTTAGCATTATTGCTATTAGGAAGTTATGTTACTTGGAGCTATCTTTTTCCCTCAAGTAATATAGCTAAGAAACCAATAGCGCCCCAAAAATTCGACTTGGCAGGGGGGCCGGAAAGGGAAATACGGGGTTTTCCTCAACGAGAAATAATTGATTTAGCCTCTGAGTACCCCGATGTATTTTTCCGGCAGGGTTCTATGAAAGAAGCTAAAGTAGCTTTGACCTTTGATGATGGACCAGATAATAACTATACTGTAGAAATGTTAGACATTCTAAAAAAACATAAAGTACCCGCTACCTTCTTTGTAATAGGAAGCAGATGTGAAATGTATCCCGAAGTAGTGAAGAGAATGGTAAAGGAAGGCCATGTTTTAGCCAATCATACCTGGAGTCATCCTAACCTAATTAAATTATCTAACAAAAAAGCCTTAGAGGAGCTTGCAGCTACTGATAAAGTAATAAAGAGTCAAGGAGGGTATACACCTATTTTATTCAGATCCCCTTATGGCTCCTTGGATAGGGAAAAGGTAGAGTTAATCAGGGAACAAGGCTATAAAATTATTGCCTGGAATGTAGATTCTCTCGACTGGAAGGGCTTATCTGCGGCAGAAGTCAAAACCAATATTCTAGAAAATATGCAGCAAGGGTCAATTATTTTACAGCACTCCGCTGGTGGAATAGGTGAAGATTTAAGCGGTTCAGTAGAAGCTTTAGACGATATAATAAGAGTATTAAAGAAGGATGGGTATAAATTTGTAACAGTGCACGAGCTTTTGGGGATACCATATAAAAAATAGTATTTATGGAATAAAGGCTATAAGGCACATCCTCAACTCATATATAAACCGTCTCTCTATAAGGGACGGTCTTTTGTTTAAGAAAAACTTTCTCAATAAACTATTTTAAATAAGTTGACAATTGAAAATAGTATATGTAACATAAATAATAGATAATCGATTATTAATTAATTCACAACAACTTATGAGGTGTCATATTGAAGCAAAATTGTGACAAGCCTATCGAGCATAAGATTTTGAGGTATGAAATAAAAAAAATTCTTACAGATGCAATTTTGAATGGAGAAATGGCACCTGGCGATAGAATTATTGAAACTAGAATTGCTAAAGAGTTAAATGTAAGTCAGGCACCGGTTAGAGAGGCCATTAGAGAACTCGAACAAATGGGACTTGTGGAAACTCAGCCTCACCGAGGCGCCTTTGTTAAGATAATTGAAAAGAAAGAAGTCATAGAAGCTTATAAATTACGTTGTTTACTAGAAGGTTATGCAGCACAAATTGTGGCAAGGGAAAAGAGTAATGAAGTCATAGATGCTTTTGCCCAGCTCATTGAGAAAATGAAAAAAAGCGCCGAGGAAGGAAATCGTACAAAATTTATAGAAATGGATATAGCGTTTCATGAATTAATAATTAAGTCAACTGGTAGTAGCTTGCTGCATAGGGTTTGGTCGTTGATCAATATGGCTCATTTACCCTATCTAACCTTTGTTAAGTCAACTATGACTTTTGAAGCCTTAATACATCAACATGAGAAAATACTAACTGCTTTCAGTAATAAAGACACTGAAGGCTCTAAAATAGCAGTACAAAATCATATTGAAGAATTAGCTTCCAAACTTATTGAAAATATTTAACTAAGTTTTTTTCATGGTAGACTATTCTAATAGATAATCTACCTCCTCACTCAACTTGCTAGTTACCAGCTGGCAAGTTTTTTTTTGTTTTAAAAAGGGTAATTATATATTTATGCAGAAAATAAAATATTATAAGCTTTAAGGGAGTGGAAAGAATGCTGTTATTAAGGGTTGACCTTGCAGAATTGAAAATTAAAAAAGAAAATATTCCCTCTGAATATAGACTTTTTTCTGGTCGAGCATTAACTTCCCGGATTATAAGTGATGAAGTATCCGGGACATGTCATCCCCTAGGACCTTTTAATAAGTTGGTAATTGCAAACGGACTTCTTGCAGGAACCCCCGTTTCTAGTGCAAGTCGAATATCAATTGGTGCTAAAAGTCCTCTTACTTCAGGGATAAAAGAGAGTAATGGTGGAGGCAATACTGCCTATAAGATGGCCCGATTAGGAATAAGGGCAATTATCCTAGAAGGAGAAACAAAAACAAAAAGTAATTGGTATATCCTTTATATTAATAAAGAAGGGGCAAAACTTATAGATGGAAGTTATTTAGAAAATAAAGGAACTTATGATAAAACAGATGCGCTTCATGAACAGTACGGCAAAAACATCGGTATAATTTTAATTGGTCCTGCTGGTGAACAATTATCGATAACTGCTGGAATTACTAATACAGATATTGAAGGCAATCCCAGCCGTTATTGCGGCAGAGGTGGTCTAGGAGCTGTTATGGGTTCAAAGAGAATACTAGCCATAGTGTTAGATGATGCGGGAACAAGTCCTGTTAAGCCAGTAGAAACCGATAACTTTAAGTATCTGCTAAAAAAATATACAGCTCTAATCCGAAGTACACCCCAGACTGCTGAGGGCTTCCCCAAATATGGAACAGCAGGGATGATGGAAATTACAAATACTATTGGGGCTCTACCAACTCGGAACTTTTCTACGGGTACATTTGAAGGGGCAGCTAAGATTAACGGACAGGCTTTGTATGATACAATAACTGAGCGAGGAGGAGAAGGTGCTTCGACCCATGCCTGTATGCCGGGCTGTATTATTCGCTGTTCTAACCGTTATCCCGATAAAGATGGTAAAATTTTAGTTTCCCCGTTAGAATATGAAACTATTGCTATGCTTGGTTCAAACTGTGATATCGATGACCTGGATGTTATTGCAAAACTTAATTATATTTGCAATGATTATGGTATTGATACCATAGAGTTTGGATGTACAATTGGTGTTTTGATGGAAAAGGGGATAATGGCCTTTGGTGATACTAAAGAAATTGTTAAAGTAGCTGAGGAAATGCAAAAAGGGTCCTATCTAGGCAAAATAATCGGAGCTGGATCTATCATTGCCGGTCAGGTTTTTGGTGTGACAAGGGTTCCAGCGGTAAAAGGACAAGGAATGCCGGCCTATGATCCCCGTTCGGTCAAAGGTCTTGGTGTAACGTATTCAACTTCTCCCATGGGTGCAGATCATACTGCCGGAAATACTGTCAGACTGAATATCAAACACCATCTCAAAGATAATCAAGTAGAAATATCAAAAAATGCTCAATTAGGAGCTACTTTGTTTGATTCATTAGGTATATGTATAATGGTGGGAGCTGCAGTAAAAGATAAAAATCTGTTAGCTGGACTGATTTCCTCCCATACAGGTCTAGCGTGCAGTGAAGATATTCTAATAGAAATAGCTCTAAGTACTTTGACCACTGAGAAAAAATTTAATAATTCTGCAGGGATTACTAGTGTTCACGATAGACTACCAGAGTTTTTCTATACAGAGGTTAATCCCTCAAATGGGGTAGCATTTGACATATTTGACCAAGACCTATAATAAATCTAATAAGGGGTAAATTAAATATGATAAATATTCAGTTACAGGTTAAAGTCCCGTGGGGAAAATTGGAAATAGATGAAATCCGTTCCTATGCAGAAGGTACTACTGTGGAAAAAATATTGGCTGATTTAGGTATTGAAGTTAAGGATGAAGGAAATTTCTTAGTTGCTGTTAATGGTAAAATTGAGTATAAAGATTATATTTTTAAAGATGGTGACAGGATATCAATCCTGCCGGCATTAATAGGTGGATAGGAGTGAAGAAAAATGGAAAAAGTAATATTATTATCTGGAAGTCCCCGCCCGGACGGAAATACCTACCAGGTCTTAGGGGTTTGTAAACAGGAAATTGAAAAAGAGGGATTAGAAGCAGAAGTTGTATCTCTAGCAGGAAAGGATATCAAAGGATGTATTGCCTGCTATAAATGTGGTGAACTAAAAAAATGTTCATTAAATGATGGTCTAAATGAAATAATTGATAAAATTAGAGGGGCTCAAGGGTTTATTGTTGGTTCGCCCGTTTATTTCGGAACCCCCCGAGGTGACTTGATGAATGCTTTACAGAGGATAGGCATGGTTTCTCGCAGCTCTGACAAGTTTTTATCCTGGAAAGTAGGGGGACCTATTGCAGTAGCTCGCCGCGGCGGTATAACGAACTCCTTTCAGGAAATGCTGATGGTATTCTTTATTAATGAGATGATTGTACCGGGCTCCAATTATTGGAACATAGTTTTTGGCGGTAAAACAAAAGGGGAAGCCTTAAAGGATGAAGAAGGCATTGCAACTGTCACCAAATTCGCTGGAAATGTTGCTAAGCTAATAAAAAAATTAAAATGAAGAGGAAAGGGGACACACCTGCTGAGGCTGGGATAATTATGAGTCAGGAATGTCCCCAAGGAAGTCTTGGATGACTTGTTAGTTAATATTAACTAGCAAGTCTTTTATTTTGCAAAAGAAAAAAGGTCAACTATGTTAAAATTATGATATAAATTGTTTATACTATAAAATATTTAGCTTTCCTCTGTCATAAATTTTTGACTCACTGTGTCTTATAAGTGAAAATTGAAATTGATCGATCAATGACGGGGGTGATAGAAATCGAAGGTGTGTTAGCTACTATGGATAATAGCAGACCAAAATATGATTTTACTAGTGAATTCAACTCTTACTATCAGGTTTTACTAAAGCAAATAACATTTATATTAGGGGATCAAAATAAGGCAGAAGATATAGTACAGGAGACTCTAATTAAATATTATTATGCTCAAAAGCATACTATAAGTAATCCGAAGGCCTGGTTAATCAAGGTTGCTGTAAACAGCAGTTATAATTACCTGCGGTCTGAGAAAAACAGGAAACAGCGAGAAGAAAAAAATATTGTTATCCCATCAAGTACCAATATTGAGGATGTAGTTATAAAAAATGAGGAAGAGCAGATTGTCAAGGATGCTATGAGTTTGCTGCCGGAGAGAGATAAGCTCTTAATCCTTTTGAAATACTCTGGATATTCCTATACTGAAATTGCTCAAATATTAGATATTGAGGAAGCTTCGGTTGGTACAATGCTGGCGCGGGCGAAGAAGAAGTTCAAGGAAATCCTTTTGAATATGAAAGGAAGTGAATAAATGCATATCAATGAAGGATTATTGCAAGCCTATTTAGATGGTGAAGCAACTAATGCTCAAATAAAAATTATTGAGACTCATTTAGATAAATGCATTATATGTAGAAATAAATTGGAAGAATTGCAGAATTTAGACCAAATTATCATTGGAGCAATTAAAGCCTGCGAAAATACTATTAGCATTGATTCAAGTCACACGCAAGATGCATATCAAAGATTTGAACGAACATTAAAAGAAAACAAATGGAAAGGTTTGATGAAAAAGATGATAAATTATAAAAAATTAGCTGTAGGAATAGCTGCAGTAGCCATTTTTACTACTACAATTTTTGTACCGCCGGTACGGCAGGCAGCAGCAGATTTTTTGCATATTTTTCGGGTCCAAAAGATTGAAACCATTCAGCTTAATATGGAAGACTTAAATAAAATGAGAAATGATTTTATGAATCGGGTAGGGGAAATTGACCTTAAACAATTAGGCAAGGCAAATGTAATTAGTCAGCCTAAATTTGAACAGATATCCTTAGCTCAGGCCCAAGAAAAAGTTCCCTTTCCAATAAAATATCCAGCTAATTTGGATTTAAACCATGAGGTTAATGTAACTGATAAAAGTGGAGTTGAATTTACTTTTAATACAGAAGAGGTAAATAAGATTTTAAGACAGCTCGGTTCTAAACAGCTACTGCCAGTGGAGCTTAACGGTAAATCCTTTTCTGTCAACACTCAAGGTCAGGTTGATTTGCATTACAGATTAGATGAAAATAACTGGCTGAGTCTCCAGCAGATTGCTAGCCCGGAAATTATCGTTCCTGAAGGAGTAGATGTTTTTGAACTGCGGCAGATATTATTAAATATCCCCATTTTACCGTATGATTTGAAGAATAAGTTAGAGTCAGTTAATGACTGGCAAAATACACTACTCGTTCCGACCGATAAAGCCGTTGAAATGGTCAAGATTCAAGGAGAAAATGGAATATTAAATAAAAACCCACAATCTAGTCATCTAATCTGGCAAAAGAGTGGTGTTATTTACACCCTTAATGGTCCTAGCCAGTTGGATTTAGTAGAAATTGCAAATTCTTTGAGGGATGTTAAATGATAATTGAAACACACAAATTAACAAAACAGTATTATGGTTCAGGCGGGTGCCAGGATATTAGCCTCTCGGTTATCGAGGGGCATATCTTTGGTTTTTTAGGCCCTAACGGGGCGGGAAAAAGTACTTTCGTTAAAACTCTATTAGGTTTACTGATTCCAAGCGGCGGAGAAGCCAAAATTATAGGACAGTCTATCGGCGATACAAAGGCGAGAAAACATATTGGCTATTTGCCCGAGCTATTTCGCTACCAGGATTGGCTGACTGGTGAAGAATTATTAAAATACCATGCCCAGCTTTATGGGCTTACGAAAAGTGAATATCAAATAAGGATTGGAACAATTTTAGATTTGGTGGGATTGATGGGTAAAGAAAGGAAAAAAGTAGGTGCCTATAGTAAGGGCATGCAGCAAAGAATAGGTTTAGCGGCAGCATTAATTAATAATCCAACTCTTTTGTTTTTAGATGAACCTACTTCAGCTCTTGACCCTATCGGCAGGAAAGAAGTTAGGGATATTATAATTGAACTAAGAAATCAGGGGAAAACAGTATTTTTGAATAGCCATCTATTAAGTGAAGTAGAAACAGTTTGTGATGAAATAGCTATAATTAATAACGGGAAATTAATCATGAGCGGTTCATGGCGGGAAATGCAGTTAGGTGAGCTTTGGTTAGAGGTTACCATAAAAAATTTATCGACTGCTATTATAGAGAAGCTTGATTTAGCTGTTCTTAAGGTAGAGAAAAGTGGCAATGATAATTTAGTTATAAAAATAGCTGGGGAAGAAGAAGTGAATAAAGCCCTAAAAATCATTATAGATAATGGCGGTACTATAACTAAGATAGAAACCAAGAAGAGATCTTTAGAAGAGTTATTTTTGCATGCTTTAACGAAAGGAAATAATGATGCTGACTATAATTAAATATACTTTTAAAGAATTACTTTATAAAAAGATATTTATTTCTACCCTGTTACTAGCATTACTTTATTTGGGTTTGTATGGGGGAGCCCTTTATATGGTTTTTCAACGGGGAGGTACACCACCTGATTTATTGATTCGGGCTAGTATTTCCAGTCAACTTGTCGGTGCAGGATTATATTTTTCTACATTTATAGTAGCTTTTTTGACTGTTTTAGGAAGTGTGAGCATGGTTACTTATGAATTAGAAACAGGTATATTATATGGTATTCTTTCTAAACCCATCACTAGAACCGAGTATATGTTAGGAAAATTTTTGGGGTTAGCATTAATGTTAATAATTTTTAGTTTGTTTTTAATAGGGGCAGTCTTGGGTCTTAACTTATTAATGGCAGGTGAAGTTCTTTATCACTTTAAGTTAATCAGTATTATTAAAGGTGCTCTTATTTATTTTCTCATCCCTTTAACTTTATTATCTTTAGTCTTTTATCTAAGCACGATCTTAAAGCCTTTGGCTACTGGTATAGTTGTCATCATGAATTTCATGTTGGGTATAATAGGTGGATTCTTAGAACAAATTGGAATGGTTATTAATAAGCAGGAGCTAGTAGATATGGGCATTTTAGCCAGCCTATTTAGTCCAGTGGATAGTATTTATAGAAAATTTTTCAGTTTTCTTTATGATGCTGGTCAATCTCCTATTGCAATTTTAGCAAATGGTCCTTTTGGTAGTGGTCATCCCCCCAGTATATGGATGATATTTTATTCGGTAGGATATATTTTGTTATTTATAATTCTGGCTTTGCGGAAATTTAATAAAATGGATCTGTAAGAATTAAATAAACCCAAAAAAGCCCAAGGTTAGGACGTATTAAATATACGACTAAACCTTGGGTCTTTTATTTTATGATATCTAAGACCATAGACCATAGACCATAGACCATAGACCATAGACTTACTCCTAGCCACTAGCCAACTAAATACTAAGAGCCTTCTTTATCTCATCTATACCTATTCTAGGAACGAAGCGATAAAGCCGTTCTCTTGATTTGGCATTAGCATTATAATACTCTGCAAAGCTTTTTATTAAATCAAAAGCCTCTTCATCGGAAAGGTTTTCAGCTAGTACATTGCCTATTCTGGCGTTTAGTCCGGAGTTACCGCCTACTATAACCGTCCAACCGTTATCTTTTTTACCGAATAAGCCTATATCACGAACAAAACCTTCTCCACAGTTGAGGGGGCAGCCCGAAACACCTACCTTTGTTTTGGCAGGAAGGGCTGTATTTGATAAAAGGTCATCTAATTTTTGAGCCATTGCTAATGAATCTCTTTGACCTAACTTACACACTGCAGTGCCTGGACAAGACTGAACATAATGGAGGCATGCCCCTACAGGATAGCCTACTTCTAAGCCTAAGTCTTCCCAAACTTTTTCTACATCGTCTTTCTTTATGCCAACTAAGGCAAGGCGCTGGGCGGAAGTTATTTTCACAATGGGGATATTATATTTTTTTGCAACTGCGGCAACCTTTTCCAAAATTTCTGGATTAAGTATTCCCATTGGGGTTTTAGGGACAATTGCATAGGTTTCTTTATCCCTTTGCAGGATTCCTTCTCTTGCTGAATCAGCCATTTACATTTCTCCTTTCAATACCTGTAATAACATTCACAAATTATATACTATTCTTGCAGGTTTGTCTATTTCCCTTTGAAAAGATATGAAATAAATCTTTCATTTTTGAAATAAAAGTAATAAGATTTAGTATAGGGGAGAAAGAAGGGATAAAGTTGTTATTAGAACTAGTCAATTTAGCAATTCTTCTTGGTATTGGATATTTATCTGCACTTGTTAGTGCTTGGATAAAAATTCCTGCGGGAAGGCTAATTGGACCCATTTTAGTTGTGGCTGCTCTAAACATAATAGGTTTTAATATTAAGGCACCAACATATCTTGTAGTGATATGTTCTATTATTTTCGGGGTATTTATTGGTTTGAAATTTAACCGGAAAACATTAGAGCAGTTAAGGTCTGTCATTATTCCAGGCACGATACTTGTTGGTTGGTATATATTAATAACCTTTGTATATGGATGGGTACTCCTAAATACCTCATTATTGGATAAATATACTGCATTTTTATCAGTACTCCCAGGTGGTATAGCTGAGGTAAGTGTACTAGCATTATCTTACAATGCTGATATTTCTCAGATTGTTTCCTTTCAATTAGCCAGACTTCTTACAATTATTATGATAGTTCCGGTATTAGTGAAGAGGGTCTTTGTTTATAATGGAGAGCATTATTGTGAACAAAGGGAGGCCCAAGAGAAAGAGCAATCGGGGCATTCCTTACCAATTAATAATAATTGGTGGGTGTATTTTGTTATTGCAACTATAGGAAGCATTATCTTTACAATGGTCCATTTTCCGGCAGGCAGGTTAATAGGAGCCTTAATTTTTACCGCAGCATATAATTTTAGCCCACCAATTGGGGACATTCCTGTCATAAAAAATATTCCCTTGCTTAAGCGGGTGTGTCACCTTTCCTCTGATAAAGTAACTACTCCACCTGTCAAATATTATAATTTTGCACAGATAGGGATGGGAAGTATTATTGGAACCAGCTTTTCTAGGGAAAGCTTTCTTAACATCTCTGAGTCATTTTTTCCTATAGTAATAATTACTTTTCTGGTAATTTTCAACAGCCTTATATTATCGTTGATTTTCAGCAAGATTTTTAAGTGGGATTTACTAACGGGATTTTTAAGTATTATTCCAGGTGGCTTAGCACCTATGGTCTTAATTGCAGATCAGGTAAAAGCTGATGTTGTAGTTGTTAGTTCTCTCCAGCTTTTAAGATTATTGACGGCAATTCTGGTAATACCTATTTTATATAGCTTTTTATTATAATAAAAGTATTGAGCCTTAAAAAAAACGCCCGAGGGCGTTTTTTAATTTTTATTCGTATTAATCCAGGTTGCAAAATTTCTTTGCTGCTGATATTCCTGATATAGGTAGATGACACATTCGCCTTCACAGGAGTTTACCTCATCCTCGCCTAAATTAAAAGTCATTTTATGTTCGGAATCTAAAGGATTTCCACAGTAACTACAATTATAACTCATTTTATATTACCTCCTAGTAGGGTTTATTTTTGTTAAACAAAAAAGCTTCTGTGAAAGAAGCTGCAAATAACCTACTGGCCTCCTTTCCTTCGTGAGATAGCACTCCATCAAGGGGCGGATACTTCCCTTGATGACAGTCCTGCACCTGTTCGGATGCAGACCCAGCACAGTAAGTAAGGGACTAACTGCACTTCGGCGGCAACTCCTTTCCTATACTTCCCAGCCTCCCCAGGCTCTGTATAGTACTAATAGGGACCGCGCCTCTACCTCACCTCGGAAAGAGATGAGGTAATATATATAATTATCTTAATATTAGCATATTTCCACAAAATATTCAAGATTGTTTAGGAAACTAATTATTAACAAATATTAACAGTATAGAAGAATCTATCTATTGCTAATAGTTTTAATAAAGTTTATTATTAAACTTATAGCTCAAAACAACTTCATCTCGGGAGGACAAAAAATTGGCTTTTATCAATGTGATTTTACCTATTGTTATTATGTCTGTATTTGGGTTTGCACTGCAAAAAAAGTATAGACTTGATTTAAAAACAGTTTCTACAGTTAGTTTATATGTTTTTTTACCTGCTTTAGTTTTTAAAACTATTTACGAAACAAGCTGGAATATAAATTACCTGCATATAGGTATATATATAATTCTTTT
>LADT01000045.1 GCA_000961765.1 Clostridiaceae bacterium BRH_c20a
GTCTGACAATTACTTATGGGTCTAGCTTTTGCGTCTGACAATTACTTATGGGTCTAGCTTTTGCGTCTGACACAAGCCTGTTTAAGCAAGTGTCAGACGCAATATCTCAACCCCGAAGTATTGTCAGACGCAATATGTTCACTCCGAAGTATTGTCCGACCCAAAATATTTACCAAGGAGTAATTGTCAGACGCAATATTTCAACCCAGGAGTATATCAGACCAAATATGTTGGCCCAGAAGATAAAAAAAATCCCCATCCCCTTGCAGGGACGAGGAGTTCCTCGCGGTACCACCCTGTTACCGATAAATACCGGTCAACTCATTAGCAAAATGCATAGCCCATTAACGAGGGCCAATCGTCCAATCTCTTGGCAATTCTCAGGATGGGCCTGGATTCTAGTAATACCGGGAAGATTGCAGCAGGTTCTTCCCTCTCTGGAGGTGTTAACTAAATCCATCTAATCCTTCAGCGAAATAATATGTAAATTTAATTGAATTAATTATACAAAGTTAAGTTTTAATTGTCAAACATCAAAGTTCCATTGTTTTCTTGATTATAAAAGTTAATATCACTTTCAAGATACCAGTCAATGGTATCGCAAAAATCATCCCTAAAATACCAAATAAATGTCCTCCCGCAAGTAAGGCCAAAATTATTATCAAAGGATGCAAACCAATACTTTTACCTAAAATTTTTGGAGTTATAATATTACCTTCTATCTGTTGGATTGTAACCATAATTATGAAAACATAAATTGCCATTTTTTTAGACTGAAGTAAGGCTAAAGCTACAGCAGGTATTATACCAAATAATGGTCCAAAATACGGGATGATATTAAAAACTCCTGCAATGAGTCCTAAAACTAGCGCAAACTCCATGCCCACTAAGGATAAACCAATAGTTGTCAAACCTCCAACAAGGAAGGCAACAATTAGATGTCCACGCAAAAAACTTTTTAGAATTCTATCCATTTGCTGCCCAATAATAATAATATCTTTACGTGCTACAACAGGTATCAGTTTTAAAAAATATTCCTTTATTTCATCAGAGTCCTTTAAAAGATAGAACGCTAAAATCGGTGCCAAGATAATATCAAATATTTTCGTGAAAAAATAAACAAAACCTTGAGCTGCACTTTTAAAAATTGCTATCAAAAAGTTTTCTGCTTGTTCTATAGTATCATCTGTAATAACTCTTATGCTTTCAGGTATATCAATCTTACTGTAATTATTTTGCCATATTTTTATATATTCTTGAATCTGTTTGGCATATAGAGGAATTGTATCTGCAAATTTATTTAGTTCAAGAATTATTCTGGGAAATCCATAAATAATTCCGGCAGAAATGATTAAAATTAAAGAAGCATAAATAATTAATATCCCCCAAATTCGGCTGATGCGCTTTTTTTCAAACCAATCAACTAATGGGTCTAGTACGTATGCTAAAAAAAATGCAATAAAAAAGGGCGTAGTTATCGGCCAAGCCAATATGATAAGATATAATAATAAAATAAATAAAATTATCAATATAATTATTCGTATTAATTTTATTTGTTCGGTCTTAATCATTTTCATACCCCATGTGTATTTTTACCTCTAAAAGCTCAGCGCTAAAGCTTATTATTGCGCTTATCTAAATGCTAAAAAAGCAGCCTACGCTGCTTATTTTTTCTTGATAAGATTTGTTACATCTTTTGTTACTTCTCCTACTATTTTAGAAGCTCTGCCGGATATTTTTTTTGTTTTACCCATTAAACTTTTCCTTTGCGGCTTAAAATTTCCATTGATCATCAATCCAACCATTCCACCTATTAGACTACCGAGCATAATTCCGTTCAAAAAACGCCGCACTGTTTTACACCTCCCTTCTTTAAATTAAAGTGGCATCAATATCAGCCATCTCTAGTTCTTCTAAGGTACCATCTTCTGCAATATCATAGACTTTTATTTGATTCCCCAAACTGCTGTACTCTACAAAACACTCCCAGCAATAAAACTGATCTGACCCTACTTTCCCCACTGCTCTGCTATTACATATCGGGCAATATTGCTGCATTTATTTTCCTCTCCCTTATTCTTCTTTAATTATAACCGCATCTTCCCCATATGTAATAATCTGGGGAACAGTAAGTAAGCTTCTTCCAGAGACCAAATCCTTTAATAATCCATCAGAAACCTCATATCCTAATATCTTACCTGAATTATCTTCTACTAATATATCTCCTATCGTACCAAGATATTTTCCACCTTCAGTCATTATGGGAGTACCAATAATATAGCCCGGTAAAAAATTAGGAGGATTAACAGGGTCTTTATACTTTTCTAAGATTAAATCAAGGTCATCAATTTCTACTATGACAGCATCCTTGCCAAAATTCTTCACCTTACCCAAAGGCAGAAGTTTATTTTCACAAAGAAATCCATGCAGTATATCATTATCTGCATTCAAAACGACATCTTTAATTGTAGCTAATTGTCTACCTGAGGTTAGGTCAATAACGGGAAGATTAATTAGATCCGAAACTTTTCGCAAAGGTTCCTAACCTCCTTAGATATTGTCGTTTTATAGTATTGCCAGAAAAAAAAGAAAACATGCGCTCTCGCACATGTTAAATGCCTTTAACTATTGTTCCGCCACCTACAACATAATCACCTTGATAATAAACCACAGCCTGACCAGGAGTTATTGCCCGCTGGGCTTCTACAAATTCGACTAAAACTTCTTCCTTATTTAGTGGCTTAAGTATAGCTTTAGCAGGCTTGGCAGAATACCTAATTTTAGCCTCAACTTGGATCTCATCATGTAAATCTTCAAACAGAATATAATTATTTTGACAGGCTATTAACTTTCCTTGAAAAACTTCATTGTCTTTGCCAATAATAACTGCATTTTTTTCTACATCAATTTTCACAACATATACTGGATAACCTAAAGCTAAACCCAAGCCCTTTCTTTGACCTATTGTATAATTGGGCAATCCCTCATGGGTTCCTATCCAATTGCCTTGGGTGTCTAAAAAAGGTCCTGGTCTAAAATGCTCTTGACCAACTCTGTTTTCAATAAAATTTTTATAGTTATTGTCTGTAACAAAGCATATTTCCTGACTATCAGGTTTGTTAGCCACCCTTAATTCAATTGAAGCGGCAATTTCTCTTATTTGTGGTTTTGCATAGTTTCCTAAGGGTAATAGGGTGTGGGCCATCTGTTCTTGAGTAAAATTATATAAGGCATATGTCTGATCTTTCATTGTATCCACAGCCTTTTTTAACACAAATCTCTTTTTAGTATTATCATAAAGTAATTTTGCATAATGACCTGTTGCAATATAATCCGCCCCTAATTGTTTCGCTTTAGTCAAAAACCCTTCAAACTTGATCTTTTTATTACATGCAATACAAGGATTAGGTGTTCTTCCTTGCAAATATTCATTAGTAAAATAATCTATTACTTCAATTTCAAATAAGTCCCTAAAATTCATCACATAAAAAGGGATTCCCAATTTATCAGCAACCCTGCGGGCGTCATTTACAGCTGATAAGGAACAACAGCCTCCTACCCTTTCCTCATCATGTTCAACAGGCCAAATCTGCATTGTTACACCGATTACATCATACCCTTGTTCTTTTAGGAGATATGCAGCTACTGAGCTATCCACACCTCCACTCATCCCAACTACAACCGTACCCTTAGAAGACATCCATTTACACCAACCTTTACTTGCTTTTATAGTCTTCAATAGCTTTATGAAGAGCATCGGCTGCTAAATTGGAGCAGTGCATTTTAGCTGGTGGCAATCCACCTAAAGCTTCAGCTACAGCTTTGTTTGTTACTTCTAAAGCTTCATCAATAGTTTTTCCTTTGACCATTTCAGTAACCATGCTGCTTGTTGCAATTGCGGCTCCACACCCAAAGGTCTTAAACTTTATATCTTTTATTTTATTATCTTCAACATCTAGATATATCCTCATAATATCACCGCATTTAGCATTTCCTACTTCCCCAATACCGCTAGCCTTGTCAATCTCTCCTACATTTCTAGGATTAGAAAAATGGTCCATTACTTTGTCAGTGTACATTTAGAACACTCCTCTCTATTCTCTATCTGCATTGAATTAAACAAAGGTGACATACTTCTAAGCTTTTCCACTATCTCCGGTAATACTTCTAGGACATAATCAATATCTCCTTCTGTATTGATCTTACCTAATGTTAACCTTAATGAGCCGTGGGCTATTTCGTGGCAAATACCCATAGCCATTAAAACATGGGATGGATCTAATGAACCCGAAGTACAAGCAGAACCACTTGATGCAGCTATTCCTTTCATATCTAGCATTAGTAGTAAACTTTCTCCTTCAATGTATCGCAAGCTGACATTAACATGACCAGGTAGTCTCTTAGTACGACTACCGTTTAATTGGGATTCGGGAATTTTTTCCAAAATGCCATCTATTAATTTATCTCTGAGCATAGTCAATCTAATACTTTCAGCTTCCATTTCTTTTCCTGCTAACTCTGCTGCTAAACCAAACCCTACAATGCCTGGTACATTTTCTGTTCCAGGACGGCGTTTCCGCTCTTGTGAACCACCAAAAAACAGCGGTGATAGTTTAATACCTTTGCGCAGATATAGACATCCTATACCTTTAGGAGCATATATTTTATGACCTGAAGCTGAAAGAAGGTCAATATTCATCTCATTAACGTCAATAGGAATTTTACCAAAACTTTGTACTGCATCAACATGCAAAATAATATTCTTTTCTTTAGCTATTTGTCCCACTTCTTTTATTGGCAGGATAGTTCCTACTTCATTATTCACATGCATAATTGTAATTAAAATTGTATCTTCCCTAATTGCATTTTTTAGTTGGTTTAAATCAATATTTGCATCATCACTTACAGGTAAATATGTGACTTCAAAGCCTTGTTTTTCTAAATAATGGCAAGTATCTAAAACAGCATGATGTTCAATTTGAGTAGTAATTATATGCTTACCCTTATCACGGTTAGCCATTACTGTCCCAATAATAGCCATATTATCAGCTTCTGTCCCACCACTGGTAAAAAAAATTTCTTCAGGTTTAGCTTTAATTAGACTAGCAATCTGCTCTCGGGCATTTTCTACTCCTTTTCTAGCATCTCTTCCATAAGCATGGACACTAGAAGCATTCCCAAAAGTTTCTGTGAAATATCCTGTAACCAATTGTGCTACTTCAGACCGAACTGGTGTTGTTGCACTATGGTCCATATACACTCTACGCATAAAATCCTCTCCTAACTTAGATATAATACATATAACTTTGTTCTTGAAGGTTTTTTGATTCTTCCAGCATATCTTTTAATGTAATAGAATCCAACACCTGAGCTACACTATCCCTAACCTTAGCCCAGATATTTCTGGTTATACAAAAATCAGCGTTTTCACAGTGCTCAGGTTCATCTTCATTAACACAATCAACCGGAGCAATAGGTCCCTCTAAAACACGGATAATATCACCAACTGTAATTGTTTCTGGTGACTTACTTAATATATACCCACCCTGCGCTCCTCTTACACTTTTAACTAAACCCGCTTTTCTTAAAACTGCAATTAGCTGCTCTAAATAATGCTCCGAGATATTATTCCTCCGTGCTATATTATTTAAAGGAATAGGCCCACTTCCATAATTTTGGGCTAAATCAAACATGGCTTTTACCCCATACCTACCTTTGGTTGATAGCTTCACTATATCACCTCAACTTATTTCCTACTGATTTGCTCGGCTTTCTTTTTTAGATTATCATAGGACTTATGCTCTGGTCAATAAAATTGCCGAGTTATTTACTCTGTTTTTTTATCATATTTAAATAAATTATTTTTATACAGTTCTTGTTCCCTACCTTCTCCTGAAGGAACATAGTATTTTTTATCAGATAAACCATCAGGTAAATACTGTTGTTCTACATAATGACCTGGATAATCATGGGGATACAAATAACCCTTGCCATGTCCTAACATATGGGCCCCCTTATAGTGGCTATCCCGCAAATGCTGTGGTACTGGTCCAATAACTCCTTTTTTTACATCATTTAAAGCTTCATCTATGCCTCTTAGAACAGAATTGCTTTTAGGGGCAACTGCAATATACAAAGCAGCCTGAGCTAAGACAAGTCTACCTTCAGGAAGACCAATAAAATTTAAAGCTTGAGCCGCATTTTGAGCTATGATTAATGCTTGAGGATCAGCAAGGCCTATATCCTCTGCTGCATGAATTACAATCCTTCTGGCTATAAAACGGGGATCTTCTCCAGCATCGAGCATTCGTGCCAGATAGTGAAGGGTAGCATGGGGATCAGAACCCCGCATACTTTTTATAAAAGCAGAAATGACATCATAGTGTTGATCACCTGTTTTGTCATATAAAACAGCCGGTCTTTGAATAGATTCTTCAACGGTTTCTAAATTAATCTTCCTAATACCTTTATGATCAGGCTGAGTTGAAAGGACAGCTAGTTCTAATCCGTTTAAAGCTATTCTGGCATCACCCTGAGCATAATGAGCTAAATGCTCTAATGCCTCTTCTGATACCTCAATTTTATAATTTCCTAAACCCTTTTCTTTATCCTCAATGCTTCTTTTGATTAATATCCTGATATTTTTTTCCGATAAAGGGGTTAGCCCAAAGATTAATGACCTAGATAATAGAGCAGAATTAATACTGAAATATGGGTTTTCCGTAGTCGCACCAATTAAAATTATAACTCCGCTTTCTACAACAGGTAATAGTACATCTTGCTGTGCTTTATTAAAACGATGAATTTCGTCAACAAAGACTATTGTAGTTTTTTGATACATACCTAATCTTTCTTCAGCTTCAACAATAAGTTTTCTGATGTCTTGTACTCCTGCAGTTACTGCATTAATTTTAGTGAAGTGCCCTTTAGTTACAGAAGCAATAACACTAGCAATTGTTGTTTTTCCTGAGCCTGGCGGTCCATGGAAAATTATAGAGCTTAACCTATCACTCTCAATTGCCCTTCGTAAAAGCTTACCAGGTGCTAATAAGTGTTCTTGACCTTCAAGTTCATCTAAAGTTTTAGGTCTCATCCGATCTGCTAGGGGTGAGACTTTTTTTAAATGTTCATCTTTTAGTGTGCTAAATATATCCATATTATATCACCAACCATAAGTTTCTTATAGAAACTGTTTTCTAATTTGGCATAATTTCTGTTATTACCTGGATAGTGAAATCAATGTCTTGAGGAGTAACATCTCTATGGGTGACAAATCTTAATCTTCGCTCATCTACACTGTTTACTAATATACCCTTATTTTTAAGTAATTTTACACAATCTTGAACATTTGCTTTAGAATTATCTATCTCCACCATAACAATGTTTGTCTGTACTGAATCCATTTCTATCTTTATACCGGAAAGCTCATTTAGTGCTTGCGCTAATTTCCTAGCCTGTATGTGGTCCTCTTCTAATCTTTCCACCAAATTTTCCAGGGCGTAGATTCCAGCTGCTGCCAAAATACCAGCCTGTCTTAGGCCTCCACCTAGCATTTTCCGATATTTCCGAGCACGTTCAATAAATTTCCTAGTTCCTACCAACATACTCCCTACAGGAGCTCCTAATCCTTTTGATAAACAAAACATTACTGAATCAGCATTTTTTACAAGTTCTTGCACAGGAATTTTCAAATATACAGCAGCATTGAAAATCCTTGCTCCATCTATATGAACTTTCAGACCATTATTTTTGGCAAATTCAGATAAATTGTCTATTTCTTCCAAGGTATAAACAGTACCTCCCCCAAAGTTACTGCTATTTTCCAGACAAAGTAAAGTGCCTTGAGGATAATGGATATTCTCCGGCTTAATAGCTTCTTTTAATTGGGATAAGGATATTTTTCCATTGATACCTATAATAGTATTAGGCATCACTCCTGCCAGCATAGCTATTCCCCCTACCTCAAAAGCATAAATATGGGCGCTTTTTTCCAAAATAATCTCATCGCCACGAGAAGTAGAAGCTAAAACTGCCAACTGGTTACCCATTGTTCCACTAGCAACAAAGAGCGCGGCCTCTTTCCCTAACTTTTGTGCTGCTAAGCTTTCTAACTTAAGCACCGTAGGATCTTCACCATAAACATCATCTCCGACTTCTGCTTCAGCCATTAATTTACGCATAATATCACATGGTTTAGTAACTGTATCGCTTCTTAAATCAATATATCTATTCATTTCTTTCCCAGCTCCTTGTATTTTATCACCTTTAAATTCGTTAAAAGCTTGATGGATTCCTGCATTTATAGTTACTAGTTACTGGTGACTAGTTGTTAGTTGTTAGTCAGAGCGTGTGACCATGAAGGTCTAGCTTTCTTGATGTGTGATCGTGTTACTTGCCACCAATTAAGGGAATTAGCTATTGAGTTAAGATGAAATACAAAAAAGGGTCAATAATGACCCTTTTCGTCTTATCCTTTACCGGTGACTAGTCACTAGTCACCGGTCACTAGTCTTACCAGTCACTATGCGTTGGGGACATTCCTGTCTTGCAGTAAATCAGAAGCTCCCGCAGGTGTGTCCCCCTCCTCTTTACAGTGCCTGTTCAATAGCTTTAGATAACTCGCCTTTAGGACGGAAACCAACAATCCGGTTTTGTTCTTTACCATCTTTGAATATTATTAAAGTTGGTATACTCATTACACCATATTCCTGAGCAGTTTTACCATACTCATCAACATTTAATTTACCAATTTTTGCTTTGCCAGCAAAATCCCCCGCTAATTCTTCTACTACAGGTGTAATCATTTTGCATGGTCCACACCATGCTGCCCAAAAATCTACTAATACAGGTTCTTTTGCTTTTAGTACCTCATCTTGAAAATTTTCATCAGTAAAAGTAATTAAATTCGCCATACTACTAACCTCCTAATATAATTTGAAATTTATTATTTAATGAAGCTTGTCAATACTTGCATAAGCTCCTTTACAACATCCTCTTGGGTTTTATTAGACTCCCTAGAGGATGTTAGGCACTCATTTGCATGATTTTCAAATATTAATGTTCCCGTCTTATTTATAGCAGCTTTTACTGCTGCTATTTGGATAAGAACATCAACACAGCAGGCATCACGCTCAATCATTTTTTGAATGCCTTTAAGCTGCCCCTCTATTCTCCGTAGTCTTTTTAAAATGTTGCTTTTTTCATCATTTATCATTTCTACCAACTCCAAAATACCTAGTAGGGGTATCTACGTATGATTATAATTATTCAGGTAGAAGATGTCAATTAGTATTTAAAAATTCTTTAGTTAAATATTTAATAAATCACTAATTACTTGACCGGCTATGATTAAACCTGCTGTAGGAGGAACATAAGAAATACTTCCGGGCATCTCCCGCTTACCGGAGCTGTTATCCAATTTAACTTTATCTGGTTTAATAATAGGATCAGGTGAATATACAACCTTTACACCATTATGTATTCCTCTTAATCTCAATTCTTTTCTTATTACTTTTGCTAAGGGGCAAACTCTAGTTTCCCCTATGTCTACAACCTGGAAATTTTTATTGCTTAATTTATTAGCTGCCCCCATGCTTGATATTATGGGTATCCCATGTTTTATAGAATGTTCAATAATAGCTAGTTTTCCCGTGATATTATCAATTGCATCAACAATATAATTATATTGTCCCAATAATAAGTCATTAATATTATCCGGTGTGCAAAAAAATTTTTCTGCCTTAATTTGAGCTTCAGGATTTATGTCATTTAATCTCTGTTGCATTATGTTGACCTTCGCTTTACCTATAGTTGAAGTTAACGCATGAATTTGCCTATTTATATTGGTGACATCAATAACATCATGATCAATAATAGTCAAGGTTCCGATTCCTGCTCTAATTAACGCTTCAGCTGTATATGAGCCAACACCACCTACACCAAATACTGCCACATGGGAGCTTTTTAAAGTCTCAAAACCTTCTTCACCTATTAAAAGCTTTGTTCTATTAAAAATTTGAGACATCCTTCGCCACCTCTTAATTTTCTTAGTTTATTAATTTCAAATTTATTAAAAAAAATACGCAGTTAATAACTGCGTTTTAATACCCCACATATGCCGTGATGCCGGAGTTTTGAACCTGCTCCCGGAGGTGGGTGCCCTCCTGATTGTTTCGTAAGTCCCCCGATGGGCATATACTACACAGCCAGAGTTAGGCTCCCAATGTTTAAGTGTTGGCTCAAAACTACCGAATCGCCCCACGAACACCGTAGGGAGTTATAGTCTATTTCTTAACAATATGTTATCATAAACAACGGCTCTCTTCAAGTTTCCAAAGGTGTTATTTATTATTTGCCCGTTTGGAATCTAACATTATGTGCAGTTCCTTTAGCTGCTTAAGATTTACTTCAGAAGGAGCATCTGTCATCATATCTGCAGCACTTTGGGTTTTAGGGAAAGGAATCACGTCCCTAATAGTATCCTTACCCGCCATTAACATTAACAGTCGATCAATCCCAAAAGCTATACCTCCATGGGGAGGTGTACCATACTCAAAAGCCTCTAATAAATATCCAAACTTTTGGTTTGCTTCTTCAGATGATAAACCAAGTAAATCAAACATCTTCTCCTGCACTTCCCGTTGGAATATTCTAATACTTCCCCCACCAATTTCCACACCATTTAAAATCATATCATAAGCTTGAGCCCTAATCTTATCAGGCTTACTTTCCATCAGTTCCAGATCATCAATTACCGGTGAAGTAAAAGGATGGTGCATAGCAAAATACCTTTTTTCCTCTTCATCCCATTCCAATAATGGAAAATCTACAACCCATAAGAAGTTTAACTCTTCAGAGTTAATTAAATTTAATCTGTTACCTAATTCTAAGCGCAGGTGGCCTAGGCTATCATTTACAACCTTTTGCTTATCAGCTACAAACAATAGTAAGTCCCCGGATTCTGCTTTTAACTTTTGCAAAAGTGCATTTATCTCTTCATTAGTAAAAAATTTAGCAATTGGTGATTTAATACCTTCTTCCGTTATGATTATATACGCTAAGCCCTTTGCACCAAAAATATTAGCATATTTAGTTAAGTCATCAATTTCTTTGCGGGAATATCCTGCACAGCCTTTTGCATTAATCCCTTTGACCTTACCACCATTTTTAGCAGTTTCGGTGAAAACTTTAAACTGCGAGTTTCCCACAAGCTCAGTAACATCCTCTAATTCCATGCCAAAACGAAGGTCGGGCTTATCTGAACCATAACGTTCCATTGCCTCAACATACGCCAATCTATTAAAGGGAGTCCTTATTTCTTTATTTAAAGTCTCTTTAAATACATAGGCAATCATTTTTTCCATCAGAGTTAATATATCATCTCTTTGGATAAACGACATCTCTATATCTAATTGTGTAAATTCAGGCTGCCGGTCAGCCCTTAAATCCTCATCTCTAAAGCAACGGGCAATCTGAAAGTATTTTTCCATGCCTGCTACCATAAGTAACTGTTTGAAAATTTGCGGTGATTGAGGCAAAGCAAAGAATTTACCCTCATGGATACGACTAGGTACTAAATAGTCCCTAGCTCCTTCAGGTGTACTCTTGGTTAAAATAGGTGTTTCTATTTCTAAAAAATCATATTTGTCTAAGAAATCTCGGATAGCCTTAACGGTTTTATGTCGCAATATTATATTCTTTTGCATTTCTGGTCTTCTCAGATCAAGATATCTATATTTTAACCTAATTAATTCATCGGCATCTAATTCATCGGCTATATAAAAGGGTGGGGTTTTAGCTTTATTTAAAATAACTAGCTCCTTAGCTATAACTTCAATATAACCGCTTGCAATATTGGGATTTATCATGCCCTCAGGACGTAATATTACTTCTCCCCTTACAGCAATTACAAATTCTGAACGAATCTTTTCTGCTGACGCAAAAGCTTCATTTTCGATTTCTGGACTAAATACAACTTGGACTATACCAGAACGATCCCTTAAATCAACAAATATTAATCCACCGTGGTCACGGCGTTTTTGGACCCAGCCCATTACTACTACTTCACTGCCAACATCATTTTTACTGATATCATTTGAATTATGAGTACGTTTTAAATGTTGTGCACCATTAATCATTCTTAAGTAAGCCCCTCTCTAAATAGCTTAATATGTCATCAATAGGTATTTCTTTTTGTTCACTTGTTGCCATTTCTTTAACAATTATCTTATTATTAGCTAATTCTTCTTCACCTAAGATAAGGGTAAATTTTACATCAAACCTATCTGCTGCTTTCATTTGGGCCTTAAGACTCTTTTCAAAGTAATCTTTCTCTGTACTAATGCCCTTTTTCCTTAATTCCATAGCCAGCCTAAAAGATAACTCCTGGGCTTTGGGACTTGTTACTGCAATATATATTTCCGGATTAGACAAGAGACCGGTTAAATTAACCTTCTCGTTATTTAATGTTAGGAGAAGCCGTTCAAGTCCCATAGCAAAGCCTATTCCCGGCATAGGCTTTCCACCACATTGCTCAATTAACCCATTATAGCGCCCCCCGCCGCAGATAGCACTTTGTGCACCTATACCCTGTACTAGTATTTCAAAAGCTGTATGTGTATAATAGTCTAATCCTCGAACTAGTTTGGGATCAACTAAATAGTTCACTTCTAATATTTCAAGGTAATTCAAGACCTGTTGAAAATGACCTTTGCACTCAGAGCAGGCTGAACTTTCGGTAGTGGGTGCACTAATACTTATTTCCTGACAGGTGGAATTTTTACAATCTAATATCCGCAATGGGTTTTTAGCCATCCTATCCTGACAAGTGTTACATAGCTTGTCTTTTTTATCTTCAAAATATTTAAGTAAATTCACATGATGCTGAGGCCGACATTCCGGACAACCTACAGTATTGATATGAACTTTTATGCCTGATAAACCTAATTTCTCCAAGTAAGTACAGGCCAAGCCAATAACTTCCGCATCAACACTAGGATGATGGGAGCCAAATACTTCGACTCCATACTGGTGAAACTGCCGATACCTGCCAGCCTGTGGTCTATCATATCTAAACATAGGACCAATGTAATACATTTTTGTTGGCTGTGGTTCAGCGAAAAGTTTATTTTCTAAAAAGGCTCTAACAGTCGAGGCCGTTCCTTCCGGCCTTAAAGTAATATTTCTTTTGCCCCGATCAAAAAAGGAGTACATTTCTTTTTCAACAATATCAGTAGTCTCCCCTACTCCCCTGAGAAATAGTTCTGTATGTTCAAATATAGGAGTGCGAATCTCCTGATAACCAAAATCCCTACTTACTTTTCTAGCCTCATTTTCTATAAATTGCCACTTCTCAACCTCTCCGGGTAAAATATCATTTGTTCCCCTTGGACGAGTAGTTAACATGTCTTACTCACTCCTTTAAATTTAACTAATCAACTGTTTACTTAATTATTGGCATAAAAAAAACTCGAACCCAAAAAGACTTTTGGGACGAGACTTACCCGCGGTGCCACCCAATTTGGGCATACTTATTATGCCCCAACTTATTCACATTTAACGATGCCCCGGATGCATATGCATCAACTCCAAGGTGTTCTTTCAATAGGCTTTTTTAAAAACTGTTCTCAATCACGACAGTTTATCCCTGTTAGAAACAATCCTATTTACTCGCCTTTTCATAGTTATTACCTTTATTTACATTATTCTAGCCAAGGCCTAGTATTTTGTCAACTTTAGTTTTTATTATTTCGTCTATCCTTTGGCAATAAATAATTAAATCTTTGGGATTATATGTATTAATGAGGGTCCAATCTCGGGTGTCAACAATTTTAGAGCCGGCTCCTACACCAAGCCCCCAAATAGTCTGTCTCTCCTCTATCATCTGTATATTATAAATACACGGTTGTTCACCTAAGCTATAGCCAATATTTTCTTGGTTTCCTAAAATTTGTTTTTGCCTGTATAAATAGTAGGGTAAATATCCATTATCCTTACACCAATCCTCAGTAAATGCAAACATTTTATCCAACTGGTTATCTAAATAGGGTTCAGTTTGTCCCTTTAGTTTCGCTGTTCTTTTAATAGCTAACGCATGCAGAGTCAAGTTTTCTGGTTTTAGATACCCAATTTTCCCTAAAGTATATTTAATGTTTTGTAATCCTTCATCAGGTAATCCAATAATCAGATCCATATTGATATTCTTAAATCCTATATTACGGGCCATATTAAATTTTTCAAGAATATCCTGGGGGGAATGGTTTCTGCCAATTTTTTGTAAGGTCTTTGCCCACATGGTCTGAGGGTTAATGCTAATCCTATTTACATTATAGTTCAATAATAAAGTCAGTTTTTCCTCATCAATAGTATCTGGCCGGCCTGCTTCAAAGGTATATTCTATTGTATCTTGGGAGAAAAAACTTTCTTTAATACCGTTCAATAAAATTTTTAACTGCTTTAAATTAAGTGTGGTAGGAGTCCCGCCTCCAACATAAATGGTTTGGATTTTAATATCAGATCTTTTAATGGCTTCCCCGACCCCTTTGATCTCTTTTAATAAATACTGCAGGTAATTTTCAACCTCATTAGGCCCAGTCGAAAAGGCGGGGAAAGAACAATAGCTGCATCTTGTAGGACAGAAAGGAATGCTAATATAGATGCTAACTAACTTTTTTGCTTCCTCTGAATTCAGAAGATATTTTCTTTGTAATTGGGTTATCTGAATAAGCTTCTTCGCTTTTTCAGATGCCAATAAGTATCTACCCTGGAGGATTTCTGTAATCTTTTCCTTTGTTAAATCTTGTTCCCAAAAACGATGCACAATTTTTGTTGGCCTAATGCCGGTCAAGATACCCCATGGGCTGGCTTTATACATTAAAACTTCTGTAAATAAACGATAAACAGCTAATTTAATTGTTCTTTTAACCTCGTTTTCGTCGGAACTTTCAAGATCCTCTACTATACTTGGACCAGTACAAAATCCAATAACAACCTCACTATTATCTACTCTTATAAATAGATTATTATCAGTATTATTTTCACCTACTAATTGCTGCCAATGTAATTGGGGTAAAAAAATTCTAATAACATCAAATACTATTCGAGCATATTTTCTACTATCTTGGGTTAAGGAAATAATCATTTTATCCCTGCTTTATTTTAAGAATGGATTAATAGCCTTTTCTTCTCCAATTGTGGAGCTAGGACCGTGACCAGGATATATTTTAACTTCATTTGATAAGTTTATTAGTTTATCCTTTAAGGAATTTGTTAATGTTTTATAATTACCTCCTGGCAGGTCTGTTCTGCCAACTGAACCATTAAATAAGGTATCTCCCGTAAAGCAAATCTTTTTAGTGGTATTTAAAAGGCAAATACAGCCCGGCGTATGCCCCGGAGTATGCAATACTTTTAGTGTAATATTACCAAAACTAATTATATCCCCATCTGTGAGTTCCTTATCTGCTTTTGGTTCAGTTGTCTTCTCCCCCAGATAATGGGAGAGATTCCGGGAGGGGTCTGTTAACATAGCTGCATCTGAAGTATGAATTAAAATTTCTGCTCCTGTGGTTTCTTTAACTTCCTTATTTGCCTTAATGTGATCATGGTGCCCGTGGGTATTTATAATATATTTTATTCTGATTCCTAAGTTAGTAATAGCTTCTACCAGTTTTGCACCTTCATCACCAGGATCTATTACTACTCCCTCCTTTGTATCTGGACAATAAGCTATGTAGCAATTTGTTTCAATTGGTCCTACTATTAGTGTTTTAATCTTCATATCCCTAACCTCCTAAAATATCTTTTTGCTTTCTAAAAGTATAGTTACTGGGCCATCATTAATTATTTCAACCTGCATATATGCTTGAAATACACCCTTTTCCACCTCTATGTTTAATCCTTCTAGATACTGATTGAATTTATTATATAATTCTTCAGCTAATTTAGGATAAGCCGCTTCTGTAAAACTTGGCCGCCTGCCTTTTCGGCAGTCACCATATAGGGTAAATTGAGATACCGATAGAATTTTTCCTTTGATATCCAGTAATGATAAGTTTAATTTATTATTTTCATCTTCAAAAATTCTTAAGTTAGTTATCTTTTCTGCTAAATACTTAGCATCTTCCTCGGTATCGTCATGGGTAATACCTAAGAGCACAACTATGCCCTGATTTATCTTTCCAACAATTTTTTCTTCTACTGATACTGATGCTTTTTTTACCCTTTGGATAACAGCACGCATTATCTCACCTAACTTCTAGTAATTATTAGGAGTTACCCTTCTTACTTCTACAATATCCTTAACTCGTTTTATTTTCACAATTAAAGCATTTAATTGTTCAAGATTGTTAATTTCAATTTTTAAATCAATTACTGCACTACCATTTTTTCTCGCCCGGGCATTTAGAGCATTTATATGAATTTTAGCATCATTAACTATATTAATAACATCCATGGCAAGCTTAGCGCGATCTAAAGCAGAAATAATAATTTCTACCTGGAAAGAAGATTTTTCGGTTTCATCCCAGGCCGCCTCCACCAACCTCTCAGGCTCTTCTCTGATATATAGCTTAACATTAGGACAATCTCCCCTATGGACTGAAACTCCCCTGCCTCTAGTTATATACCCAATTATTTTATCCCCAGGTAAAGGATTGCAGCAGCGAGAAAAGCGGATCATAACATCATCTACGCCCTTTACCCTAACACCTTGAGAGCTTTTTTTTGTATCACCGGTTCTTTTAACCTCTTTAGGAAAACCCAAAGTACTTTCGTCATTTTCAATCTTATAGGATTTGTCATATTCTTCTCTTAGTTTAAATTGCACGTGCAACGGACTAATTGTCCCATCCCCTATGGCAACAAATAAGTCCTCAGCCATACTAAGACCTAGTTTTTTTGCAATATTATTTAATCTCTCTGTTTTGGTATAATAACCAATTTCAAGACTATGTTTTTTTAGTTCTTTTTCTAAGAGTTCCCGGCCCTTTAGGTAATTTTCCTCCCTTTTTTCTCTTTTAAACCATTGTCTAATCCTGTTCTTAGCCTGAGAACTATTGACAATCTTTAACCAATCCCGGCTAGGACCATTGGCTTGTTTTGAGGTTAAAATTTCAACTATATCTCCTGTTTTAAGCTCATACTCTAGGGGGACAATCCTACTGTTGACTTTGCTCCCTATACATCTATGGCCTACTTCTGTATGAACTCGATAGGCAAAATCGATAGGGGTAGAACCAGCCGGAAGTTCAAACACATCACCTTTGGGGGAAAAAACAAAAACAACATCTGAAAACAAATCTATTTTTAAAGTTTCGACAAATTCCTTGGAGTCTTGTAATTCATTTTGCCATTCACTAATCTGCTTCAACCAAGTAAAAGTCTCATCAAATTTAGTTTTTTGTTTAACAGTCTCCTTATAAAGCCAATGGGCAGCAATACCATATTCTGCAGTACGATGCATGTCCCAGGTTCGAATCTGGATTTCAAAGGGTTCACCCCTAGGTCCAATAACGGTAGTATGCAGAGACTGATACATATTGGGTTTAGGCATGGCAATATAATCTTTAAATCTGCCTGGTATGGGCTTCCATAAAGTATGAATAATACCTAAGGTTCCATAACAATCTTTAACACTATCAACTATTATTCTAACTGCAATTAAATCATATATTTCATTAAGGTCTTTATCTTTTTTCTCCATTTTATTATAAATGCTATAAAAATGCTTAGGTCTGCCGCTAATATCAGCTTTAATACCAGCTTGAGACAAATCATTATCCAAAATATGCATAACCTCATTCATATATTCTTCCCGTTCTTTGCGTTTCATAGATATCTTTTCTACAAGATCATAATATTTGTCAGGCTCAAAATAACGGAAAGAGAGGTCTTCTAACTCCCATTTAAATTTAAAAATTCCCAATCTGCTTGCCAGTGGTGCAAAAATTTCTAACGTCTCCTGAGCTATCTCCCTTTGTTTCCAGAAGCTTTGATGTTTTAAAGTCCGCATGTTATGGAGTCGATCCGCTAGCTTGATTAATATAACCCGAACATCTTTTGCCATTGCCAGAAACATCTTGCGGTAATTTTCTACTTGACGCTCTTCTTTTGAGTAATATTCTATTCTACTTAATTTTGTAACTCCATCAACTAATAAAGCTATTTCCTCACCGAATATTTCACGAATCCTTTTGAGCTCAATGTTTGTATCTTCAACAACATCATGTAAGAGTGCGGCTGCAATTGTTGTATCATCTAAACCGAGGTTAGTTAAAATGATACTAACTGCTAAAGGATGGATGATATATGGTTCCCCTGAATTACGCAACTGTCCCTCATGAGCATTTACAGCAAAATCATATGCTTTTTTGATTAACTCAGTATTTGCTTTAGGGTTTAATTTTAATAGTGTTTCCAATAACTCCGTTAGGGACATAACCACCCTCCTTTAATTTAATATTTAATTAATGAAATTATATCATAACCAGCCAAATTATTACTTCCTTCCAAAAAGGAAAGTTCAATAAAGAAACCTAGTCCAACTACTTGTCCCCCTAATTCTTCAATCAAATTGATAGTTGTCTTCATAGTTCCGCCGGTTGCTAATAAATCATCAGCAATAAATACCCTTTGGCCCGGCTTTATGGCATCCTTATGGATTTCCAATTCGTCTTTACCGTATTCTAATTCATATGTGGCACTTATTGTATCTGCAGGAAGCTTCCCTTTTTTTCTAATAGGAACAAAGCCGCACTCCAGCTTGTAAGCCAAAGGACCGCCTATTACAAAACCCCGTGCTTCAGGACCAACAATGATATCGATCTTTTTATCCTTAATTTCTGTGATTAACTGATCTACAGCGTACTTAAAAGCTTTCCCATCTCCTAGGAGTGGGGTAATATCTAAAAAACGAATACCTTCTTTGGGAAAATCCGGAATAACTCTAATATACTCTCTTAAATCCATTCACATCTACTCCCTCAATAGTATAATTTTATAAGGCAATTTGCACATAATCTAAGAATTTGTTTCTTTCCGTAATAGCTTTTTGATATCTTAAGGAACATTCCAGATTTACTTTGGGTTGAGTAGTGGGTAGATAAATGCTTTGAGTTATACCCTCTATTTCACGTTTTATTATATCTAATTCTTCAAGAATATCTAACCAAATTCCAATATTGTTAGCGTGAATACCAACTATTTTATATATATTTGCCCATTGTGCCAATTGGCTATTAGTTATATTTATTGGATTAGTCTTTTCTGTCAGTTTCTTTAGCAAAAGGAAAAATAAAGCTAACTGCTCACGGTTGGGGGAAGTACCCGCTAATAACAACTGGTTTAACTCCCTATCTTGGGAGCCATAAAGCAGATGAATTTTTGTTTCTATATTTGACTGGGCCCAGCCTGCCACATGGTTATGCTCTTCCTGGGAAAAACACATGTGGTAGAAGATTACATTTTTTATATCGGGGATATCCATCCCTAAACTAAATGCACTTGTTGTTACAATAAACTGTATTTTTCCTTCCCTAAGTAAATCCTCAACACTTTGACGATCTTCGTTATTTAAACCAGCGTTATAATACCCAAACTTTTCTTTATACATAGGGAGATCTCTACGCAAATCCGCTGCTAGGTAGTATGACGCGTTTCTACTATTGACATAGATTATACTCTTTTCTCCTGTTCTTACTATGTTTTTTATATATCCAATTTTATCATTAAAGCCTCGTACGTCAATGCAGACTAATTTATCTTGGATAAAAGGGTCAATAACCTTACTTTGTTTATCCTTATTTTCTAGATATTCTTTGATATATATTTCTTGATCATTATCTTCCATTATATACTTTGAACCATTTATAAATAAGTGCTCTAAAAAGTCCTGTTTTATGTATGGATTATCAGGTTGGGTACAAGATTTAATATCTTTTAAAACTAATTGCAGTGTTGTTTTCCCGTTCCAGTTATTTTTATCTAAGGTAAAAGCAATATCTAATGGCTTCTGGGCTGCGGCTAACTCCAAATAACAAGACATATTAAAGCCTATTGCATCCCATAAAGTGTTGCCAGCTTTAATTTTTAACTTTAAGTGCCCCCCATTATTTCCTACCTCTTTATATTCTTTCACTTCACTTCGCCGGTAAACTAAAAGAGGCTCTGAATTGCCGCATCCGAAAGGTTCTAGTTTAGCAATTTCTTCTACCAGGTTAAAGTCTGCCTCTGTAAGATTTATCTCACCATCCAAATTTAAGCTCGGTATATAGTCTTCATCTTTCAGCATTTCGGATGCTAAGTAATTTATACGATTTATAAAATTCTCAATATTTTCTTCTCTTAAGCTTAAGCCAGCAGCTTGGCTATGTCCGCCAAATGATTCCAGTAATTCTTGACAATCAGTCAATGCCTGGTGTAAATCAAAACCGGGAATACTTCGACTAGAGCCTTTGTAAATACCATTTTGTGTTGTTAAAATTATTACCGGCCGATAATACCTATCAACTAAACGGGAAGCAACAATACCAATTACACCTTGATGCCAGTCCTTTCCAGCAAGCACAATAACTTTGTTTTTATTTAAATCCATTAATTCTGCCATTTCAATAGCTTGGCTTGTGATTTTGCCTTCAATATTCTGCCGATTTTGGTTTTCTAAGTTTAACTTATTAGCTAGTTCTCGGGCTTCATCCTCACAATCAGTTAATAATAACTTTACCCCCATTCTCGCATCACCAATACGCCCACAGGCATTAAGCCTGGGTGCTAAAAAGTATCCTATGCTATTGGAAGTTATATTTTTATAATCAATATTAGCACACTCACATAAAGCTCTAATTCCAATCCTTTTTCCTTTAGCAATTTGTTCTAAACCGTATTTAACAATAATCCTATTTTCCCCTGTTAAAGGAACAATATCAGCTATAGTTCCTAATGCCGCTAAATCAAGATAATCTAAAATGTTATTTGAGTTTGTAGTATTATAAAAATTTTCAAGTAAGCCCTGTGCTAGTTTTAATGCTACTCCCACGCCAGATAAATGTTTCCATGTGTAATTTTCTTTTTCTATTTGGGGATTAATAATCAGACAATTTGGTAGTTCATCAGGGGGTTGATGATGGTCAGTTATAATAAAATCCAAACCAAGATCCTTGCCTATCTCTACTTCTTCTTTTGAACTTATTCCGCAATCAACGGTTATTATTAATTGAGCCCCTTTATCTGCTAACATTTTTAATGCTTCTTTATTTAAACCATACCCCTCCTCAATTCGGTCAGGTATGTAATATTCGACCTCTATGCCTAATGTTTTAAAAACATCGGTTAGTAATGCAGTACTTGTAATACCATCGACATCATAATCACCATAAATAACAATTTTTCTATTTTCTTTAACTGCTTTCCTAATTTTTTCTAAAGCTTCAGACATATTGTGTAGTTTCAAGGGGGACACTAGAGAATTTAGTTTAGGTTCTAAAAAGTTTAGCGCCTCGCGATAATTATCGTAACCTCTATTTATTAAGAGCAAAGCTAATGTGGGTGAAATATTTAATTCTTTTACCAAGCTTTCTTGAGTTTTCCATTCTGTTTTTTTAACATTCCATATTTTTCTGTTATCCAAAATCATGCCTCCAATCAAAAAGCAGCCAAGCTACTAAACGGTATTGGTAGCTTGCACTGCTTCTTCCTCAGTCTTATTTTCATTATTAGTTTTTTTCTCTACTTCCACCATAGCTTCTTGATTTAGTTTGTCTTCTAATTCTTTGATTTTTTCACCTTGAAGTTTATTTTTCCCTTCAAGCTCCCTTTGCTTTCGCCAGTAACCGAAATTTTTAAACATACCTACCAAAAATACACATAATGCACCAAGACTTGCTGCACCTAAAATTACTAGAACTAAAGATATATTGAATTCCCACAATAAAAAACTAATTGTTACCATTAATGTATTTTGGACAGCAAAAACTGCTACCAATAATGCAAAAATTAATGCGCCCACAAGATATAATTGCATTTTAAATACACCACCTTCTTTAACTTTAAGTATTCGTTATCTATGCTCATTTTCCTGCTTAGTGCTGTCAGTTCAGCAATATAATAATTAAGTGGTAGAAAAGCACCTAATGATTTCTCATTAGGTGCCAATACAACTATATTATGCCAGTGCCTTTTTTAAAGATTTATTTTTACCTATACGTCTTAAGTCAATCCAAAGAGGACTAGAAAGGAATATTGAAGAATAGGCTCCGCTAGTTATACCTATTAAAAGAGCCAGCACTAAATTCTTTGTTGTTTCTCCTCCGAAGAAAAATAAAGCAAAAAGAACAAACAATGTCGTTACGGAAGTAATAATTGACCTGACCATGGTTTGCATGATACTAGTATTGACCAAGCTAGGCAGTTCATGCTTCTTGCTCTTTTTCATATTTTCCCTGACCCTATCAAAAATAACAATGGTAGCATTAATAGAATAACCAAAGATCGTTAATATTGCAGCAATAAAAGCAACATCTATCTCAATTTGTAAAATAGAGAAAAATGCTAGAGTTACCAAAATATCATGCAGAAGTGCAATAATAGCTGCTACCGCAAACTTAAATTCAAAACGGAAGGTTATATAAACCACCATCAATAAAATTGCAACGCCTAAAGCCAAAAAGCCAGACCTTCTTAACTCTTTACCTATAGTTGGGCCAACTTTTTCACTCCGTTGAATTTCTAGTTCACCCAATTCCTTTTCTAAAGTACTAACCAAATTATCTTGTTCAGATTCTTCCATAACTTTTGTCTTAATTATAAAGGAATTATTATCCGATGCTTGTATTCCACTATCCTGCAAATTAATGGTGCCTAAAGCACTACGAACTTCCGCTGTTGTCACATTCTGGGTAAAGTCTACTTGAATTAAATTGCCACCTGCAAAATCTATACCTAGATTTAAACCTTGAATTGCTAAAGAGAATAGTCCAGGGACAATTATTAATAATGATATGATATACCAAATCTTCCTTTTACCGACAAAATCCATTAACAAACTCCCCTTTCTACGCTCCATACAATTTATTATTGTTTGTTATTTTAGCTAAAGCTAATTGTCGAAGAATGAATCGAGTAAATGATATGGCTGTAAACATACTAGCCAAGATACCAATACTTAGTGTTAATGCAAAGCCTCGAATTGAGCTCGTACCAAAATAAATCAGTACAGCAGAAGCAATCAGGGTTGTTACATTTGCATCAAAAATAGTCCAGAAGGCCCTGGAAAAACCGGCATCAACGGCAGCCCGTAAGCTTTTGCCGTTTTTCAATTCTTCCTTAAGTCTCTCATAAATAATAACATTAGCATCAACCGCCATACCCATTGACAATAGGAAACCTGCGATTCCCGGCAATGTAATAGTTGCGTTTATCCCTATTAGAATACCCCAAACAATAAGGGTATAAAGAACCAAGGAGAAACCGGCAACAATTCCAGGTATTCTATAGTAAACTATCATAAATAATAAAATACTGGCAATACCGTAAAGAGCAGCATTTTGACTTTTGACTAAAGAATCCAGACCTAGTTTGGGTCCAACAGTTCTTTTTTCAATTATATCAAGAGCAACCGGTAAAGCACCAGAACTAAGTAAGATTGCTAAATTATGGGCTTCCTCGAGGGTACTAAAACCTCCCGATATACTAGCCTGCCCATTTGTAATAACAGATCCTACCAAAGGTGCTGAAATCAACCGGTCATCTAAAAATATTGCAATGACTCTATTGGGGTCATTTTCATTTTCACTATATTTATCAACCAATTCTCTTGTTACTGCTGCAAACTTCTTAGCACCCTCGGCATTAAGTTCTAAACCAACAAAATTCTTTTTACCAGGATCAGGTTCACTAGGATCCATTCCCTCTTTGGCAGTTTTTAAATCCTTACCGGTTATAACTGTTTCTAAAGTGTCCACCCTTTTAAATTCTAATAAAGCAGTTTTGCCAATCAAATCAACTGCTTCTTCCGGATTATTAACACCAGGTAATTCAACAAGGATTCTATTATCACCTTCTCGGCGTATTTCAGGCTCAGTTACACCTAAGCTATTAATTCGATTATCAATAATGGCTATTGCTTTTGCCATATCTTCATCAGTAGCATTTTCAGGAGCTTCTAGGCGAACCAAAACGCCACCTTTTAAATCAAGACCCAATTTAACATTGTTTTGAAATGGTTCAATAGCAGCAAATGTTAGTACAGCTATAATAAGAACGGTTATTAATACTAATAGCAATCTTTCCCAACGCATAGCTTCTCCTCCTATCTAATTAAAACACTGTTTTATTATATACCTGTACAAAAATTATTTCAATTGAGTTATTATTACCTTTTTAAAGAATTACAAAATTGATTAACTTTCTTAAGCAAAAAAAAATTACGCGTTTTAAGCGTAATTTTCATCGACAAACTTATATGCACTTTTATATAAGTTGGAGCACAGCTTTTGGTACCCTCGCACATTGGCAAACTGAGCACCCTTTATCAATTCCATGTTACCAAACTTAGGTAATAGATACTTGGAAATTGCCTCTCCTCCGCCACCAGTTAAAATTATTCTGTCTAAATCCCTTTTTTCCCAGATAGAATTTATTTCAGTAGCAATTTTATTAGTCACAATGGAAAAAGCCTCATTGATATGCTCTTCCACATTTATTGATTCCCCCGCAACCCTTAGAATGCCGGTTTCTACAACTTTATCCAGTTGATAGCTTTCTTTATTAATTAAATATTTTTCACGGAATTTCTCGGTTAGAAAGTTAAATGCTGTGCTCATAGCAATATCAGTAGAGCTACTAAGCTTATCAATAAATTCCAAACTATCAGCTACTGCAAAATCCGATGTTTTAAAACCTATATCAACAATACCAAGCTTTAGCTCACCGAATGTTTGATCCTTTATTTCGCCCTCATCGTTGAGTATTTTATCATAAAGAGTACCAAAGGGCTGCGGAATAATTTGTAGTTTTTCAATTTTAATTATTTTACTTTTTTCTTGTTGACCATTATCGATTTTAATAGCATGCATTCCCAGCATTAACTCAGACCAATCATCTCTAAAGTTGGAGTAATAATCAACAGGCAGACCTGTAATTACATTAAAACTCTGATCTTCCTTATCAGCATATAAAGCTAAAGCCGCTAACAATAATACCTTAGCGCTGGTGTCTTCAATTCTATTTCTACCTAAAGAACGAGAAACTACTTCGCTTTGTTTGATAGCCAGCTCTCCAACAAAATACTTTTTATTATCAACAGTTATTGCCAGATTGTCAGTAGGTTTACTAAAACTAGTTAACAAACTTTTAAATCTGATTTTTTGACCGATACCTACGGTACTAGGAAATACATGTGCAGTTTGACCATCAGTTACTTTAACATAGCCATATCCTAAATCAATTCCAATATTTTTCCCGAACATTATATTCCTCCTCTTTTACGCCCTATAACAATTATAGATTATTTCCAAAGCTTGTCCTAGTAGCTTTAGACCCATCATTCTAGGACTGGAGTCCTATTAATAGAAATTTAACATAAAAAAGCCCTATAGGGCTTTTTATTTATCTTTCATCATCATCATTAGTTGTATTCGCTTCAGATAAAAGAGGCTTTTCATCTTGCTCATCATCTTCAATTACTTGGCCAATAGAAGTTTTCAAAAAGGTAATATTTACACCTTTTGCCACATCTAAGACAATTCTATCTTCATTAATAGTCTTGATAACGCCTTCAATCCCGCCAATAGTAATTACTTTATCACCTTTACGCAGGTTACTTAACATTTCTCGCCGTTTTTTTTGCTGTTTTTGCTGTGGTCTGATCATCATAAAATAAATCAGAGCAAAAAACATTGCTAATAGAACAAAATTATTCAACTAAATACCTCCTAGATTCATAAATTTGTTAGGATAACTATATTATTCTATAAAGCTAGATTAAATCCTCTAAATTTCGCCATAATGCTCATAAAATTCTTCTCGAAACTCCAAAAATCTATTTTCCAAGATAGACTCCCTTATTTCTTTAACTAAAGCAATAAGGAAATGAAGATTATGGATAGATGTTAGTCTTAGCCCAAAAATCTCATTAGCTTTTAATAGGTGTCTTATGTAGGCTCGAGAGTAATTTTGGCACGTATAGCAGCTGCATTCTGGATCTAATGGTCTTAAATCTTTAGCATAGCCTGCATTCCGCACTACCAGTTTACCCCTTTTGGTCATCACTGTACCATTACGGGCAATTCGAGTTGGCAGTACACAGTCAAACATATCAATACCACGCATTATTCCTTCGACCACATTGTCTGGTGAACCTACACCCATCAAATATCGTGGTTTTTCCTTTGGCATTAAAGGAGTAGTATATTCTAATACTTCATACATAATCTCTTTAGGCTCACCCACACTCAAACCGCCAATTGCATAGCCTGGGAAATCCAAGGAAGTTATTTCCTTGGCACTTAATTCTCTTAATTCTTGATAAGCACTGCCCTGAATTATCCCAAATAATGCTTGATCTTCCCGTTGATGTGCAGTTTTACAACGCTCAGCCCAGCGAGTAGTCCTTTTTAATGCTTTTCGGGCATATTCATAATCACAAGGATAGGGTACACATTCATCGAAAGCCATAATTATATCTGCACCTAGTGCATTTTCAATTTCGATTACCTTCTCTGGGGTAAAAAAATGTTTTGATCCATCAATATGGGAGCGAAATTCTACGCCATCTTCTTTAACAGTTCTTAGATCACCTAGACTAAATACTTGAAAACCTCCACTATCAGTTAAGATAGGTTTATTCCAATTCATAAATTTATGTAAACCCCCAGCCTGTTTAATTAATTCATGGCCGGGTCGTAAGTACAAATGATAGGTATTGCTTAATATTATTTGGGCACCTAATGTTTCTAACTCCTCAGGACTTAATGTCTTGACAGTTGCCTGGGTACCAACGGGCATAAATACAGGGGTTTCAATAATCCCGTGGGGAGTAAATAATTTCCCTACCCTGGCCCCGGTATCTTTACACTCTTTTATTAACTCAAACTTAAACGTCACTGGACAACCTCCTAGATTATAAGCATAGCATCCCCGAAACTAAAAAAGCGATAACCTTTATTTATTGCATGGGTATAAGCTTTAAGAATATTTTCCTTACCTGCTAAAGCACTAACGAGCATTATAAGTGTAGATTTCGGCAAATGGAAATTAGTCAGTAAACCAGAAACCACCTTATAATTATAGCCAGGGTAGATAAATATATCTGTCCAACCCTCCTGGGCTTTAATATAACCGTCTTCATATACACTTTCTAAGGTACGGGCAGATGTAGTACCTACTGCTATTATCCTCCTTTTTTCTGCTAATGCTTTGTTAATTGCGGCGGCTGCCTCTTCTGTTACCGAAAAATATTCCTTGTGCATTTCATGTTCTTTAACATTTTCCACCTTGACAGGTCTAAATGTGCCTAAGCCAACATGTAAAAGAATTTCCACTATTTCCACACCGTGATTATGTATTTTAGCCATGAAATCCGGTGTAAAATGTAGTCCTGCTGTTGGTGCCGCTTTAGAACCTTCATTTTTTGCATAAACTGTTTGGTAACGTTCTTTATCCTCTAACTTGGCTTTGATATATGGAGGTAGTGGCATTTGCCCCAATTCACCAAGTATCTCGTTAAAAATACCTTGGTAATGAAATTTAACAATCCTGCCACCAGATTTGGTAGAATCCATTATTGATGCCTCTAACTGACCAGTTCCAAAAATAATTTCAGTCCCAGCTTTAACCTTTTTGCCTGGTTTTACAAGAACTTCCCAACAATCTTTTTCCTTACAGGGATTTAATAAAAAAACTTCAATTTTAGCACCTGTATCTTTTTTATTTCCTAAAAGCCTAGCAGGTATAACTTTTGTATTATTAATTACAACTACATCTCCAGGCATTAAAAACTCTAATAGGTCAGTAAATAATCTTTCTTTAATCTCACCTGTATTCTTATCTAAAACTAGCAGACGGGAAGCATCCCGTTGTTTTAAAGGATGTTGAGCTATTAATTCTTCTGGTAAATAAAAATCAAATTCATCTATTTTCATTTTTTTCTCCTACTTCAACTGGCCGGTGTACATGCCGATTGTTAATTTACCGTCATAATTATTGTTGTTATAATAGTATTTTAATATCTGCAAATAATTATAACCCTGAACTGCCAAACCTCTAGCTCCCCACTGACTCATACCTAATCCATGACCATAACCTTTACCATTAAAGGTTATGGTCGAAAGTTTTTTGGGGACAGCTCTTATTTCATCAACTTCCTGCACATAATAACTAGAACTATTTCCGTTAATCTTTTCCGAGAGTCCATTGAGTCCAACAGCAAGAAGTCCCTCTCCAGAGTTAGTAATTTTTAAGCCCGCCGCTGATATTATTTCTACTGTTGAGTCAAAGAAAACATCAAAAAGGGAGCTTCGCAAATCAAATACACTGCGAATACCATCGCGAAAAAATGTTTTGGTTCCTTGTGTTCCCACAATTTCTAATTCCGTAACCCTTGATGAGAGAGTCTCATTTTGCATATACTGTCTAGGCGAAGTATTAGGATCTACACATAAGCGACTAATTCTCATGTCAATAATATTTCCTACTTGCAGAGGGTTTTCCGGATAATCCTTATTATATGCAATAATTTGTTTCTCTAGTTCGGAAGAACTAAAGGTCTTTGTCCATTGGTAGGTATTAGCAGGCCATCCGCCTTCCTGTACAGGATAGTTAAGAGCATATAAATCACCAGGTGAAGGCACAGCACGGATATACGGAATAAATGCCCACCACACATTTTCACTATTTTCTGTAAAACCACCAGAATTTGCATGGAAAAATGCCTGAATTAATGAACCCTCGTAAGTTATTACTTGACCCTTTGTGCTATCTACAGCGTTTATTACCCTTTGCCCTGACTGAACCTCACTGTCATATCCCCCGTATACCTGCCAACGGGTACTTATGCCCACATCATACCCCATTTGAGGATTTTCTTTATAGTAAAGGGCGTAAGATCTGGAGGCTACAGCTTGGGCTTTAAGAGCCTCATCTGGAGCATTAGCACCTATCTCGGCACCAACTACTCCATATAAATATTTCTCAACACTAATTAAATTTATAACGTTTAATTTACCGTTTACATTCTCAATAAGTAAACTATCTCTATATCGCTTACCTTGGAACTTAAAAACATTTAATTCGGAAGGGTTTTTAGGCCTTAGCATTAATAAATGCCCGCTCAACTTAGATACCGATTGCCCATTTCTAGAAGTCTGTAAACTTGTTTTGCCAACAGGAGTGATTAACCAGGAGGTATCTTGTGTCGAGTCCCCAAGGTTTAACTGGGTCAACAGGTCCACCATCTCGTAATTTCCATCAGTAATAAGAAATTCTGCTGAATTAATACTAGTATTTAAGGCAACTCTAAGTTCATCCAAGGTAATAGGTAAACTAGCTGCATTTATTTGTATCGCAAATGTTAAATTGATGGAAATAATAAAAACTATCATTTTACTAATAGCTTTCAATAGTAACACCTCCTTGGATTTTTTAGTTAATTTTCGACAATTTCACCAATTAATCCTGCTAAAAATATAAAATTGCTCCATTATTTTCATATAACTGAGTAAATGAATTAGAAAAAAGAAGAAAGGATCGCTTTAAAAAGCGATCCTTTCTTCTTTTTTCTTCTTACTTCTTCTTATTTATTTCTCGTTTCATAAGCTCCATAAGCATTAATCTGATATCTTCAGGTAATTCGTTAAGATTTATCCCCTTATATTTGGCGAGACCCTTTAACCTTACCTGAGTATTATTTGGGTTATCACTATCTGAGCTCATTTTATCTTGCGAATTATTATTAAGCGCTTGAATTTTATCTTTATCATCCTCTTCATCTATTTCTTCATTTTGCTGAATTTCATCCCGGTTATCATTTTTATTATTCTTATCTTGCTTATCTTCTGTTTCTTCCTCATTCAGCTCTTTTTCTCTGTTATTGTTGTTATCCAGGTTATGTTCAGCTTCATTTGAAGGATGATATTTTTCTTTACTTTCTGATGCATTATTTTCTTGAGAATTTTTTTCTTTATTAACATTATTTCCGATCCCGTTATCAGTGTCTGGCTTTACACCATTTCTTTCTTCAATATTGTTCTTGGAATCGGAATTGTTTATATCCTTTTGATTTTCATTTTCCACTTTGGCTTCATCACGCTCTTTGTCATCATTTTCAACCGATTCTGCCTCACCCGTACTATCATTAACTTTAAGAAGATCTTCATCTTCGGCATCTATTCTTAAAGAATGGGGTTTCTGAGTAACGACCCTATTTTCTGGTTTGTTAATACTGTCACCTTGACCATCCTTTAAAAACTCATTTTTATCCTTTGTTTTCAGTTCTTTGAGTCTTGCTTCATATTTTAAAGTAAGGTGTTCTAGTTCATTAGCACTATGATTTTTTTGTTTTACCTGACTGATAAACTCACCTGGATTAACTCCTGTTTCTTTAATAGAAGAGATAATATTATTAACCTTAATACTTTCATGAGAAATTTCTATGCCTTCGTCCCATGCCTCTAACATTAATGTATATTTACCAGTAGATATTCCCAACTCACTAGCCTCAGCACGGGCCTTGTCACTTACATTAATTAATTCGACAATAGCCTTCTGTTGATTACGCTCAATAACCTCAATTATTTTATCTTCTAAAATATTTTCTTCAAGCTTTATTTCTGCACTGGAAATTGTAGAGGATAGTTCTTCATTTTTTTTAGTTGGTTTTTGGGGAGAATAACTTATAATAATAGCGTTTTCCTTATCGATGTTAATATATCTTTCTTTAATGGCCTCCTCTGTAACAATTTCTAAAGCTTTATCAACAGGGAGCTTCTTAATCTGTATTTTATTTAATAAGTTTATACCTTCCTGATTTAAACCCTGGACTGTTGTAACTTTGTCATATTTATTTAAACCTAACTCTATACTTGGATTAATATCAACAGTAACATAAGCTACCGTCATTTGAGGATAGATGAATAATTGCAAAACTAATATGGGGATAAATATGAGTGCAAATATAGCGACTATCCCTATTTTTGACCAAGCCGGCCAATTAACTTGAAAAGTATTTAGATCTATTTCAGAACCAATTTGAGGCGGTTTCCCGGCAAACTTTTTTTCTAGAAACTCTCCATCATTAGTTAAAACTATTGCCTTATCCCTATTTATTTCCAAGACAAGTCCTTTGGATATTTTCACTCCATATTTCCTCCTTTCGCTAGACTACCAAGATAAGTTTGTAAATAATCAAAGTTACCATTTAAAATGATAACTAAAGCAATAATATACTTTCTTTGACGTTCTAAGGTTTTTCTACTCACATCTACCCTTTCTTCAATTTTCTTTAGAGGTAATGACTTCTTTTCCAATAAATTATGCAGTAAATCAGGACTATCAAAAATAATTTTGGCAACCTCATAGGCTCTAGTACGAGCATCATGATGCTTTGGTGATAACTTTACAATTTCAGTTAGTGTTATATCAAAATCAGCTAAAGTTTTCGTGAATTGAAGAATCTCTTCCCTTTTATAAAAGGCTTCTTCCTCTATTTGATGTGCCTTACAGGCTTCTTTTACTTCTAGCAGTATTTCCTGTTCTTGATTTTCAGTATCTTGAAAATTAGATAAAGGAACGACATTATTGGTGAATCTGCTTTCTTTACGATAATAATCAGTTAGGCGTCTTTTAATAACAATTTCTGCAAATGTTAAGAACTTTGCTCCTTTATCCTCGGAATATTTATCTATAGCCTCATTAAATGCTACCAAGCCAATACTCGCTTCATCATCCTGACCCATAACCAAATAACGGTTACACATATTAGATGCAACACGTAAAATAAATGGAGTGTATTGCTTTATTAGAGTTTCTCTAATATTTTCATTTCCAAGCTGTGCTTGAATTACCATGGAAGTCATTTCATCAAAAATTTCGGTTCTTTTCCGGAAAAGAAACCCCAATTTTTTCACCTCACTTATACTAGAGGTTTCGTAAAACCTCTCATGAATTTGACGGTATCTAAGTTTTCTCCTAATTACATGAATAAAAGAGCAACTGTTGATATAAAAAACAGTTGCTGACATGTATTTAATAAATATAAAAGCAATTTGCAATCAACGCCTAAAAAATATATTTAAGATGACAGTTATTATTATACTAATAATAATTGAAGTAACGATAGGGAAATAAATGGTAAAATTCCCTTTGGAATAATATATGTCACCAGGGAGCCTTCCGATACCAAAAAATTTACCAAGACTCCAAATAACCAACCCTAAAACAACAAGAAATATACCCACACTTACAAGGGTTTTCCCAAAAGATGACCAGTCTCCCATAAAGTTCCTCCTAGGTTAAGGTTAAGGTTAAGGTTAAGGTTAAGGCTAAGTATTTTTTTAACCTCAACCTTTACCTTAGTTATTAATAGACTATCTGTATGCCCCGATGGGACCGTGGTTAACAAAAAGCTTAAAATAGTTTTTCTTGTAAATCACCCTCAACATTTATCCCCAAGTGGTTATATGCTAAAGGGGTGCAAACTCTACCTCTGGATGTTCTATTAAGAAAACCAATCTGCATAAGATATGGTTCAAATACATCCTCTATCGTATCAGCTTCTTCATTTATAGCTGCTGCTAAAGTGTCTAATCCAACTGGTCCACCATTAAATTTTAATATTATTGCTTCTAGCACCCTGCGGTCTATTTTATCTAAACCTAACTGGTCTACCTCAAATAAATCAAGTGCTTTAGAAGCAATTTCCTGGGAAATCATACCATTTGCTTTGATTTGGGCATAATCTCTAACTCGCCTTAATAAACGATTAGCAATACGAGGTGTTCCCCGAGAACGGCTGCCAATTTCTCCTGCACCTTGTTTATCAATAGGAACTCCTAATAATTTTGCAGCTCTTTGTACAACTTTAACTAATTCTTCCTCTGAGTAAAATTCCAACCGGTTTACAACCCCAAACCTATCCCTTAATGGAGAAGTCAAAAGACCAGCTCTGGTTGTAGCACCAATTAGAGTAAAAGGTTGTAATTCTATCCTAATTGAACGAGCACTAGGCCCTTTTCCGATAATTATATCCAAAGCGAAATCCTCCATAGCAGGGTATAGAACCTCTTCTACGCTTCTGTTTAGCCGGTGAATTTCATCAATAAATAGAACATCATGGGCTTCAAGATTGGTAAGTATAGCTGCTAAATCTCCGGGTCTCTCTATCGCTGGCCCTGATGTTGTTTTTATTTGCACATTCATTTCATTAGCTATTATATTAGCCAATGTAGTCTTTCCTAACCCCGGAGGTCCATATAGTAAAACATGATCCAATGCTTCTCCCCTTATTTTAGCTGCCTCAATAAATATGGAAAGGGTTTCCTTGATCCGTTCCTGTCCAATATATTCTACAATGGTTTTAGGTCTTAAATTTACAACTTCATCATAATCTTCATTTTTATACTGGGGCGAAACCAATCGTTCCTCCATTAGTAGCCTCCTATATTCTAGCTAATATTTGTAAAGCCTTTTTAATTAAAAAAGCTTCATCGGAATTGGGGTAATCTTTTAATAGTAGAGGAATGATTTTTTTAACCTCTAAAGGCTGATACCCCAATGATACTAAAGCTGCTAATATCGCATTACCCGTTATAGTGCTTTCACTTTTTACTTCTTCAAAATTATAAATAGTCTTAGGTATTTTATCTTTTAGTTCTATTATCAGCCTTTGTGCTGTTTTTTTCCCAATGCCGGGAAGTTTAGTTAATACATTTATATCTTCTGTCACAATTGCTGCCTTCAACTCTTCAATAGAAACATGAGACAAAATTGCTAGAGCCCCTTTGGGACCTACCCCTGAAACATTAATAAGTAATAAAAATATTTCTTTTTCGTCCCAGCCTGAAAAACCATATAACTGGATCAAATCCTCCCTAATATGTAAATAAGTCACTAATTCTATTTCTTCTCCATCTCGGTATTTATAAAAACTATTGGCCGGAACATAAATCTCATATCCTAATCCATTATTTTCCATAATTAAGCTTGTTGCATTTTTCTTTAATATTTTTCCTTTAATATAAGCGATCATAGCATGTTTCTCCTTGTAATAGTTTGATTAAAATGGGCGTGACATATTGCAACCGCTAAAGCATCTGCTGCATCATCTGGTTTCGGAATTTCCTTCAAGCTAAGGAAAACTTTTACCATTTGCTGCACTTGTTGCTTGTCTGCCCTACCATAACCTACTACAGACTGCTTTACCTGTAATGGAGTATACTCGCAAATTGGAATCCCTCTAAGGGCCCCGGCTAATAGAAGAACCCCTCTTGCTTGTCCTACACTTAAGGCGGTCTTAATATTTTTATTAAAGAACAGTTCTTCTACCGCCATCTGGTCCGGTTGATATTCATCCAGCAAAGCACAAGTTTTTTCATATATTTTTTTTAGTCGTATTTCACTATTATTTTCCGGCTCAGTGTAAATACAACCATGTTCTAAAGAATAAAACTTGTTTCCTTCAACTTTTATAATACCATAGCCCGTAATTGCAGTGCCCGGGTCTATACCTAATATTATCATAATTCACCTCAATATGTTTATTTCTACCCGAACATAAGTTTTCCTCTTTTAAAAATTATGATATCAAAAGAGTAATTAAGTTTATTTTAATCAAAAATAAAAGAACCAGCTATGGCTGGCTCACTAATTTCTATCATTGCCCAAAATATTCACTGAAACTATCCAGGGTTGCTATTAGTTCCTCTTCCTGAGTAAATTCCATTGCATGTTTCCTTACTTTTTCTTGATATTGTAAGGGAAGTTTAGATACAGGAATTTCTGTAACTTTATATATACCGCCTTCATTCTTTACCTCACTAGGTCCATAATAAACTGCAACATAGTCACCATTATTATTATCACCTAAATGCCATATTTTTTTATGGTCTGAACAAAGCCCATTTTCCCATGATATAATATTAATTATATCTTTACTTTTTTCAATCGTCTTATTTTCTTTAGCATATTTTTTTTGCAGTTCTTCTAGATTTAATCCCCTTATGCCATTTTTTTCTTCAACAGTCATCTCTGTTTCTTTTACTGAACATTTTAATTGATATTTTTCACAAACCAGATTCTTTTTCAACAAAATCACTTTTGTTTCTTCTGTTACTTTAAAAACTTCTTCTGTGGGTTGTTTTAATACACTAATTTTTGGTTTATTTTGAGGCTGCAAATTTGTCATCCAGTAAAAAGACAATCCACTACTGAGTATAAAAGCGAATAATAAACCTAAATAGATATATTTGTATTTTTCCCAAGCCATTTTTTCCTCCCCTAGCTTCTAAATAAAATAGGCTAGATGTTATTAAAGTATCATTTCCATTTATGCCCAATAATATACTTTAATAAATTTACTGAAACATAAATAGTGGAAACTATATAATAAAAAATTAAAATGAAATATACCTTCCAACTAAAAAAACGCCCTAAGGCGTTTCTCTTGATAATTAAAGTTTAGGCGGTTGGGGAGGCATCTCTCTTTTATGATATGAAATTTTGTGCAATTTTTCAATAATTAACCTGTCTTTTTCAGGAACTTCTTTTCCTTCAATAAAGTCATCAATCATATCATATGTTGTTCCCATTTCTACTTCATCGGTTTGGTTTAACCATAATCCGGCGGATGGTTGTTTTTCAATTATTTCCTCCGGTACACCAACTTCACGAGACCATTGACGAACTTCCCTTTTAGTTAATTTAGCAATAGGAAGGATATCAACACCACCATCTCCGTACTTAGTAAAATAACCTGTATAGGCTTCAGCCGCATTATCAGTTCCTACCACAAGATAATTAAGAGCATTAGCTACTGCATAAAGAGTGCTCATCCGAAGTCTCGCTTTTAGATTTGCTTGAGAAATGTTTAGATTAAAATTTCTATCTTTAAAATCTTCAAGATTATCTTTTACCTGCACAAATAAATCCCTGTGAGTGTCGCATAGATCAATTGTAAGATATTTTAAACCGCAGGTAGTAACAACCTTTAAACCATCTTCTTTATCTTGAGGATTACTATCACATGGCATAATTAGTCCTAGGGAATTATTGGGAAAGGCTTTTTTAATTAAAAAGCTGCACAATGCACTATCTATCCCACCACTGACCCCAACAATTAACCCTTTTGTTCCTGAATTTTCAACCTGATTCCTTAACCAGTCAATAGTATATTGTATTTTTTCTGATATCTTCTTCATAGTTATACTCCTCCCAAGTCTATTTTAATTCAAAATATGAACTCTCACAGACCGCCGTCCCCATTTTAGAGCTTCACTTTGTGTTTCCATAAACAAGTCAATTTTATCCCCTTTAATGGCACTACCAATATCTTGAGCAACAGCAAAGCCATAACTATCAATATATAACTTACTCCCTAAAGGAATTACCTTAGGGTCCACAGCTACGGAACCTTTTTGAGGCCAAACACCTGTATATGTTTTGTTTCCGGTATGAGAATAAGCTGTCGACTTCATAATTAATGTTTTCGCAACGTCCAGGTTTTTACCTGCTCTTTGAACTATTTGCCTTGTCCCTACAGCAATAATTTCAGGTTGTGGCTCCACAATTATATCTTTTTTAATCAATTCTCTATTTGTTTCAATACTGTCATGATATGTAACTAAATATGTCTTGGAAACAATCCCCTCCTTGCCCTTTCTGATAACTTTTTTTTGCCCTGTTGTTATTGAATTATCATTTATATATTCTTTTTTATAAGTAATATTTTCTTTTAGAATAAATTCCTCTTCTTTTACTCTAACAATCCTAATTATTAATTCCCCTGCCAAACCTTCAGCTTGCTCCAGGTCCGCAGTTAATGGAGGGCTAATACTATCATTTTCATTAATTACTAATTTTAATTCTCGAACTGCTCCTTCTACGGTATCAGCTTTTGTCCAATATTGGATTAATTTATTATCAACCATAATAAGTAATTTTGCAAAACCGTTAAACCAACTAAGAGAGATTGCAATTATAAACATTAACATAATTAAAATTATATACTTTCTATTTTTAGCCATTTATCCACCCCAAGATTTTAGAAGTCACTTACTATATTCGATATTATCATAAACAAAACCTTTGGTAGCTTAATCCATTTCTTTTCTAAATTCACCATTTATTATGATAAATGTAAAAACACAGGCTCAAGAGCCTGTGTTTTATCCACCACATTACCAACATTTTTTATTTTATCCAAAGCTTTTGCAAACTCAAAATTAAAAACTTCCAAAAAGTTTTTTTCACCACTTTCACAGTATTCTATAAGCTTAACATATGTAGTCGCAAGTTTACTTAGTGCTTCTGAGAGTTCTATATCCCCTAATTCATTTGCCTTTACACTATATTCAGTAACTTTACTCCATGTTTCTCTAGCTAATTTTCCATCCCTTTCCAAAATAGCCTTCTGAGTATCACCTACAATGTTATCTACAAGCTTGGGAATTACCTCACGCTTGACTTTTTCTGAGTCACTGCAACCGAAAGTAAATAAGGAGAAGCTAATTATAAAAAAAATAATTAATAACTTGTTTACTCGTATTTTCATCTTACACACTCCTTTTTTACCGACAGGCAATTAGTAAGTATAATTATAATTATTCGCTAAAAATTTAAAAAGACCTGCATTCAATATGGATTTATGTTAACTTCTTTAGGATACTTGTATTTACTTGTGGGTTGAGATTTGAGGTCCGTCTATGCGTCTATTCGTGAGCGCGTGAGCGCGAAAATTAAAACATCTAAAAACCACCTAGTAAAGGTGGTTTGGTTGAATTATTGCTTTTTTAACTCGCCCACGCGCCCACTGACATGCAGTATAGCAGTGGAGTAAGACGAATAGACGCATTTATCCATGCAAATGGATAAATGAAGTTCCTGGCAACGACCTACTCTTCCAGGACCCTGCGGACTTAGCGTCTTTCCGTCTATTCGTGGGCGCGTGAGCGCGAAAATCAAAAATAAACCACCCAGTAAAGGTGGTTTGGTTGAAACTTATTTATTCTTAGCTCGCCCACGCGCCCACGGACATACTGTATAGCAGTATAAGTAAGACGAATAGACGCATTTATCCATGCAAATGGATAAATGAAGTTCCTGGCAACGACCTACTCTTCCAGGACCCTGCGGTCCAAGTACCATCAGCGCTGGAGGGCTTAACTTCTGTGTTCGGTATGGGAACAGGTGTGGCCCCTCCGCTATTGTCACCAGGAACTATTTACTTGTGGGTTGAGATTTGAGGTCCGTCTATTCGTCTATCCGTGGGCGCGTGAGCGCGAAATACGAATTGACAAATCATCGGATTTATT
>LADT01000007.1 GCA_000961765.1 Clostridiaceae bacterium BRH_c20a
TTTTGGTCTTTGAAAACTGAACAGTGTGCTTTGAGGTAAGCTTGTGGAGAACTACTCCAAGCGAGTGCCAAATAGCTCAAGATTAAGAGCCAGTAATACTGCTCTTATCAAGATATAACGAGGCCTTCGGGTCTTGACATTTTGATGGAGAGTTTGATCCTGGCTCAGGACGAACGCTGGCGGCGTGCTTCATACATGCAAGTCGAGCGGGGTGCTGCGGAGCGTATCTTCGGATACAATTTGCAGTTACCTAGCGGCGAACGGGTGAGTAACACGTGGGCAATCTGCCCTTGAGACCGGGATAACAGGGCGAAAGCGCTGCTAATACCGGATAAGCCCCCACCACCGCATGGTGGAGAGGGAAAAAGATTTATCGCTCAAGGATGAGCCCGCGCCCCATTAGCTAGTTGGTGAGGTAATGGCTCACCAAGGCAGCGATGGGTAGCCGGCCTGAGAGGGTGGCCGGCCACACTGGGACTGAGACACGGCCCAGACTCCTACGGGAGGCAGCAGTAGGGAATTTTGTACAATGAGCGAAAGCTTGATACAGCGACGCCGCGTGGGCGAAGAAGGCCTTCGGGTTGTAAAGCTCTGTCATGGGGGAAGATCGTGACGGTACCCCAAGAGGAAGCTCCGGCTAACTACGTGCCAGCAGCCGCGGTAATACGTAGGGAGCGAGCGTTGTCCGGAATTACTGGGCGTAAAGGGCGCGTAGGCGGCCCGTTAAGTCAGGTGTGAAATACCACGGCTCAACCGTGGGGCTGCATCTGAAACTGGCGGGCTTGAGGGCAGGAGAGGAGAGCGGAATTCCTAGTGTAGCGGTGGAATGCGTAGATATTAGGAGGAACACCAGTGGCGAAGGCGGCTCTCTGGACTGCTACTGACGCTGAGGCGCGAAAGCCAGGGGAGCAAACGGGATTAGATACCCCGGTAGTCCTGGCCGTAAACGATGGGTACTAGGTGTAGGGGGTATCGACCCCTCCTGTGCCGCAGTTAACGCAATAAGTACCCCGCCTGGGGAGTACGTCCGCAAGGATGAAACTCAAAGGAATTGACGGGGCCCCGCACAAGCAGCGGAGCATGTGGTTTAATTCGAAGCTACGCGAAGAACCTTACCTGGGCTTGACATCCCCTGATGTGTCTGTGAAAGCAGGCTTCCCTTCGGGGCAGGGTGACAGGTGCTGCATGGTTGTCGTCAGCTCGTGTCGTGAGATGTTGGGTTAAGTCCCGCAACGAGCGCAACCCCTATCCTTTGTTGCCAGCATTAAGTTGGGGACTCAAAGGAGACTGCCGGAGACAATTCGGAGGAAGGTGGGGATGAGGTCAAATCATCATGGCCCTTATGTCCAGGGCTACACACGTGCTACAATGGCCGGTACAACGGGCAGCAATGGGGCGACCCGGAGCCAATCCCTAAAAGCCGGTCCCAGTTCGGATTGTAGGCTGAAACTCGCCTGCATGAAGTTGGAGTTGCTAGTAATCGCGAATCAGCAATGTCGCGGTGAATGCGTTCCCGGGGCTTGTACACACCGCCCGTCACATCACGAGAGTCGGTAACACCCGAAGCCGGTGGCCTAACCGTAAGGAAGGAGCCGTCGAAGGTGGGATTGATGATTGGGATGAAGTCGTAACAAGGTAGCCGTATCGGAAGGTGCGGCTGGATCACCTCCTTTCTAAGGAGTATCAGCGACGCTTAAGTCGCATACTTCCAGGTCGTGGACCCAAGCTTACGTAAGAGGCAGCAGTAAAAGACTCGCTGCTGCTGCCTGGTCAAAACACACTGTTCGGTTTTGAAAGACCAAAGGAAAGATAGAATTTGGTCATTGTAAGGGTGCATTGAGTATGTTACTATAGATGAATGCAACCCGTGGGTATATAGCTCAGTTGGTGAGAGCGCACGCCTGATAAGCGTGAGGTCCCTGGTTCGAATCCAGGTATACCCACACCGAAAAAGTTTGAGTCAGAAGCCGGTTTACAATGGTTTTTGGCTCGATAATTGTCTAAGTGGGGATGTAGCTTAGCTGGGAGAGCGCCTGCCTTGCACGCAGGAGGTCATCGGTTCGAATCCGATCATCTCCACCACTGACTCGCACCTTGACAACTGCACACAGTAAAGCGCAAAGGTAAACCTGAAACAACAGGTTACAATGCGTGTCCTTAGAGAACAGCAAGGAAGAAAGAAGTGAAGGCCTTAGAAGGTAAAGTTTAAGGTCAAGCTATTAAGGGCACACGGTGGATGCCTTGGCGCCAGAGGCCGAAGAAGGACGCGGTAGGCTGCGATAAGCTCCGGGGAGTTGCCGAACAAACCTCGATCCGGAGATGTCCGAATGGGGAAACCCACTGCGGGTAATGCCGCAGTATCCATGGCTGAATACATAGGCCATTGGAGGGTAAGCGGGTGAACTGAAACATCTTAGTAACCCGAGGAGGAGAAAGAAACCTCGATTCCCTTAGTAGCGGCGAGCGAAATGGGAAGAGCCTAAACCGGCTACGTGTAGAAAGCTGCAACTGTTGCGTGGTTGGGGTTGAGGGATAGTCCGCAGGCGTATTGCAGTACGCCATCAGAGTAAGAAAAGCTGTTGTTAGCCGAATTGGCTGGAAAGCCAGACCAAAGAGGGTAACAGTCCTGTAGGCGAAAGCAACAGCTCTCTGAGAGGCTGTCCCGAGTACCGCGGGTCACGTGAAACCCTGCGGGAATCTGGGGAGACCACTCCCTAAGGCTAAACACCTCTGGCGACCGATAGTGAACTAGTACCGTGAGGGAAAGGTGAAAAGCACCCCGGGAGGGGAGTGAAATAGAACCTGAAACCGTGTGCTTACAAGCAGTTGGAGCACCCATAGAGGTGTGACAGCGTGCCTTTTGCATAATGAGCCGGCGAGTTACGGTATGCAGCAAGGTTAAGCGCTAAAGGCGCGAAGCCGTAGCGAAAGCGAGTCTGAATAAGGCGCAAGTTGTATGTCGTAGACCCGAAACCGAGCGATCTACCCATGGTCAGGCTGAAGCGCGGGTAACAGCGCGTGGAGGGCCGAACCAGTCACGGTTAAAAACGTGTTGGATGAACTGTGGGTAGCAGTGAAAAGCTAATCGAGCTCGGAAATAGCTGGTTCTCCCCGAAATAGCTTTAGGGCTAGCCTTGAGGGATGAGTAACGGAGGTAGAGCACTGATTGGGCTAGGGGCCCAACAAGGTTACTGAACCCACTCAAACTCCGAATGCCGTTACTTTACCTCGGGAGTCAGACTACGGGAGATAAGTTCCGTGGTCAAAAGGGAAACAGCCCAGATCGTCAGCTAAGGTCCCCAAGTACGGACTAAGTGGCAAAGGAGGTAGAGCTGCTCAGACAACCAGGATGTTGGCTTAGAAGCAGCCACTCATTGAAAGAGTGCGTAATAGCTCACTGGTCGAGTGGCTCTGCGCCGAAAATGTAACGGGGCTCAAGTCCGTCACCGAAGCTACGGGATAATTTTATTATCGGTAGGGGAGCGTTGTGTTAGCGCTGAAGCCGCGCCGTAAGGTTAGTGGTGGAGCAGACACAAGAGCGAATGCCGGCATCAGTAACGAAAAGACAGGTGAGAATCCTGTCCGCCTTAAGCCTAAGGTTTCCTGGGGAAGGGTCGTCCTCCCAGGGTTAGTCGGGACCTAAGCCGAGGCCGCAAGGCGTAGGCGATGGACAACAGGTTGATATTCCTGTACCACCACGCAAGCATTTGAGCGATGGGGTGACGCAGGAGGGTAGGCACAGCGCACAGTTGGTGTTGCGTCCAAGCCCGTAGGGGGCATGATCAGGCAAATCCGGTCGTGCATTAACCCCGAGAGGTGATGGGGAGTGAAACTAAAGTAACGAACTGGCCGATCCCACACTGACAAGAAAAGCCTCTAGCAAGCTTGCTGGTGCCCGTACCGCAAACCGACACAGGTAGGCGAGGAGAGGATCCTAAGGCGCGCGGGAGAACCCTCGTTAAGGAACTCGGCAAAATGACCCCGTAACTTCGGGAGAAGGGGTGCCCCAGTAGTCTGATGGCGACTTGCTCGCCAGAGGATGAAGGGGTCGCAGAGACCAGGCCCAAGCGACTGTTTATCAAAAACACAGGTCCCTGCTAAGGAGAAATCCGATGTATAGGGGCTGACGCCTGCCCGGTGCTGGAAGGTTATGAGGAGGGGTTAGCGCAAGCGAAGCTCTGAATCGAAGCCCCAGTAAACGGCGGCCGTAACTATAACGGTCCTAAGGTAGCGAAATTCCTAGTCGGGTAAGTTCCGACCCGCACGAAAGGCGTAACGATTTGGGCGCTGTCTCAACGAGGGACCCGGTGAAGTTGTAGTACCTGTGAAGATGCAGGTTACCCGCGACAGGACGGAAAGACCCCGTGGAGCTTTACTGCAGCTTGATATTGGATTTTGGTCCTTATTGTACAGGATAGGTGGGAGGCTTGGAAGCATGGGCGTTAGCTTGTGTGGAGCCATCGGTGGAATACCACCCTTTAAGTACTAGAGTTCTAACCATGAACCGTGATCCGGTTCTGGAACAGTGTCAGGCGGGCAGTTTGACTGGGGCGGTCGCCTCCTAAAAAGTAACGGAGGCGCCCAAAGGTTCCCTCAGTGCGGTTGGAAATCGCACGCAGAGTGTAAAGGCACAAGGGAGCTTAACTGCGAGACATACAGGTCAAGCAGAGACGAAAGTCGGGCTTAGTGACCCAGCGGTCCCGAGTGGAAGGGCCGTTGCTCATCGGATAAAAGTTACCCCGGGGATAACAGGCTTATCTCCCCCAAGAGTCCACATCGACGGGGAGGTTTGGCACCTCGATGTCGGCTCATCACATCCTGGAGCTGGAGCAGGTTCCAAGGGTTCGGCTGTTCGCCGATTAAAGTGGTACGTGAGCTGGGTTCAGAACGTCGTGAGACAGTTCGGTCCCTATCCGTCGTGGGCGTAGGAAACTTGAGAGGAGCTGTCCCTAGTACGAGAGGACCGGGATGGACGGACCTCTGGTGTACCGGTTGTCGTGCCAACGGCATCGCCGGGTAGCCATGTCCGGAAGGGATAAGCGCTGAAAGCATCTAAGCGCGAAGCCCACCTCAAGATAAGGTTTCCCTCGGAGTTAATCCGGTAAGACCCCTGATAGACTATCAGGTTGATAGGCCAGAGGTGTAAGGGCAGCAATGCCCTCAGCTGACTGGTACTAATCGGTCGAGGGCTTGACCTTAATCTTTATCATCTTTAGCCTTCACTAAACTACTGTGTGCAGTTGCAAATTTTAAGCACTTTCCGGTGGCTATAGCGGAGGGGACACACCCGTTCCCATCCCGAACACGGAAGTTAAGCCCTCCAGCGCCGATGGTACTGGGCGGGAAACTGCCTGGAAGAGTAGGTCGCTGCCGGATCCTAT
>LADT01000087.1 GCA_000961765.1 Clostridiaceae bacterium BRH_c20a
CCTAATTGGTGATAGAGTTGCTGCAGGAATAGATAACCGCCATTAAAGGAACGTTGTTTATCTTTATCGATTAATTTTGATTGATTATATTTAACAATAACTTCACGTTTGAGTTCTTTTTCCATTTGATTCAATTCATTAATGTAGTTTTTAGCCCATTCATAAGGATCCTGTCCATTTAACTTTTCCCTGAGTTCGGCTTCGGTTCCGAGTTTCTCTACAATCACTGAAGAATTTGACTGAGTCTTACTGTTGTAAACAGATTTTATTACATAAAGTGAAGCTGCATTTTTAGACCTGGTCACCTTGAGTCTCATTACAAATATCGCCCCCTTTCCCCTATATTATAACACAGTGCGACAAAGTGCGATACACAAAAAAAGAAAAAAACAAAAAAAATAAGCCTATATCAAGGCTTTCTGGGATTTTTCCTTATGCAACTGTCAAAGACCCGATTATGCGGGCTAAAGAGGCACAACGATAAATTGGTGTCTTGACATTTTAAAGCCTGGGTGGATATAATAAATTATCTGATTTATAGGGAGGATTTAATTTTAGTATGTCCATAGCAAAAGGGCAAATTGTAGAAGGTATTGTTACAGGAATTACTAAATTTGGTGCGTTTGTCGAACTTCCGGGAGGAATTACAGGCTTAGTTCATATTTCTGAAGTTGCGGATAGCTACGTAAAAGATGTTAGTGATTTTTTAAAAGAACAGGATAAGATTAGAGTTAAGGTAATTAACATTGACACTAATGGTAAAATTGGGTTATCCATCCGACAAGCCAAAGTTAAGCCAGATATTCCCTTCGAGGAGAAGTTAACGAGATATTTGAAGGACAGTGATGAGAGAATTGCATCATTGAATAAGAATATTAATTCAAAAAGAAAAAGTGGAAGCAAATATTAGAGCACCCGAAGGGTGCTTTTTTAACGCGCCAGAGCTTAATTATACTAACGAAGGGTTGATTAATGTAAAATGTAGAATTGAGAATTGGGAGCTTTTATGAGTTTTTTTGTGCTTTGATATAGTGAAGGGGATGATGGTAATATGAGAATTGCTGCAATAGATATTGGTACAAATAGTACGCGGCTGTTGGTGGCTAATTATATTGGTGGTCAGGTTATTCCCCTATATACTGAGTTGGAGGCCACTCGTATAGGTGAAGGAGTAGGAGGTGCAGGGATAATAAGCCGCTGTGCTTTGACGAGGACGCTGGAGTGTTTAGAAAGGTATATCAATAAATGTATTCAGTTTAAAGTAGAAAAGGTAAGACTTGTTGCCACTAGTGCTGTTAGGGATGCACAGAATAAATTAGAAGTGGCTGAGGAAGTCTACAAAAATACGAGGTTCCAGCTGGAAATTTTAACTGGAGAAAAGGAAGCGGAGCTCAGCTATCTAGGAGTAATAAGTGATTTAGAACAGGCTGAGTTAAAGAAATACATTGTTTTAGATCTGGGCGGTGGTAGTACGGAGCTTATTTATCCTAGTCCCAAAGGCATAGAATTTAGAAGTGTGAATTTAGGAGCTGTACGACTCTTTGAGAATAAAAAACTAATGGATGAAACATTGACTATTCTTGCCAACCTAATTCCAAAGGGATTTCCGGTAAAGCCCATTTTAGTAGGAGTGGGAGGAACGGTGACTACTTTGGCTGCTATTAAATTGGGGCTAGAAAAATATGACCCTGCTCAGGTGCACGGTTATCATTTATATCTTGAAGATATCAGAAGTATTGGCAATAAGCTTAATAAGTTAAGCCTAGATCAACGAAAAACAGTAAAAGGACTCCAGTTAGAAAGGGCAGATATTATTCCTTATGGCATATATATTCTAGAAAAGGTTATGGAAGTATTAGGTGTTAAGAAAATTACTGCCAGTGAAAAGGATATTTTGTATGGAATTATAATTACGGCGTAAGATGGGAAATGCTAATCTATAAGCACATTTTTAGGAGGTATTTCCTGTTATGGTAGATAATGCTGAGAAAAGCTATAAATGCAGCCAGTGTGGCATGATGTTTACTGATGCTCGAGAAAAATTAGAATGCCCTTTTTGCCATCACCACTGTCAACAAGGTGAATGTGAAGTACTGTATTCTTCAAACGAAGAATATTAAAACGTCTATTCGTCTATTCGTGGGCGAGTGAGCGCGAAGAGGCATCTGACGAATGATGACTTTTTGGGATGAATCTTCAATGAGGTCAAACTGAATGATGCATCAGATGCATGACATTTTATCTTGATGCATCCCGGATATTGACCAGTGAGTGTGTTGCGCTAAATACTATTTTTTAGGGTTGTCAGAAACTGGTCACTGGGCACGAAACCCCAAAAAGTGACTCAAATCTAGTCACCAGTCACCAGTAACTTTATGAAAAAACCTACCCGTTTGTTTGTAACAAATGGGTAGGTTTTTTCATACTATATTGTGCATTAATTTAAAGGAGTGTGAAAGCCATGTATCGCCCTAATAATCAGCAAGGTGTTACTTATGTCTGGAATAATGCGGAGGGGCTTTTGGGTGATGACATAACTTTTTTAGTTTGTAGAGCACTTGTTAAGCTGCCACCGGCCCGACGGGATGTAGGGGAAGTAGTTGGGATAAATAGCAGGAATATCGTTGAGGGTGTTTCCTGGAATTTAAGCCCCAAAGCTATTATAGGCAGGCTGCTAGTAGACTTGAATTTGGAATTGCCCGGAGAGATAGAAAGTACCGAGCTAGTGAAGCTGGCCCTTCCTTACCGGACTTCAATAAAATCCCTTCGTATGGGAGAGGTGGTCCCAGAAGTCAAATATATCTATGCCAAAAAGGTAGGCGTAGATAGCATTCTCGTGGAAGGTATAATTACCCTAGCAAGTCTAGGATATCTTCCGTGGCGGAGTGAAGTAGATATTACCGGGGAGTTTTCAGGGGTAAGTACTATTAAAGTAGGTATGTCTTTGCCTGAAATAAAAGAAACGGTTAGTGCCCAGGTCAGGTTTATTTTATCAGGGCATAAATTAGAGGACTCATTATTAACTGTATCGGGCTGGAAAGAAACCTTTCTTATGTATATCAGCGGAAAAAGCAGGGGCGAGCAAGTTGTAGTTACTCAGCAAGTAGAGCCCTTTACAGAAAGCATAATGTTAAATACAAAGGTACAGTCTATAGGTGCTTTGGAAGTTTCCAGCGGTAGTTTGCGGACTAGTGTTTTAGATAAGCGGGAAGTATTAGTAGAAGGTGATTTTTTTCTTATAATTAGTCCGGGATTCCATATAGAGGAGGCCTTTGCGCCCCAGGAAGTTATGTTAAAAGTAAAAGAACTGGTAGAAAAAGTCCAAGAAAGAAAAAAAGAGAAAAAGAACGAGGAAGTGCATAATATCAAGAAAGAAGTTAAAATAGTTACACATGAGAAAGAAGAAGTTCCTGCCAGCCCTAAAGAAGGAGCTCTCGAGATTCCTGATAAGACCGATACAGAATCGGGGAATAATAAAGACAACGAAATTGAAATTTTAAGGGTATCCAGGAAAGATAAGCTTAATAAGCATCTGCGTAAGCTAAAGGACTAAAGTTAATTTTGTTATGGTTGCTATGATAATAACAGTGATAAAATCGATAAGAAGTTACTGATGTTATTCGACATAATTTTTCAAGGGTGCCTTGGGCGCCCTTTTTGTTTTGTAACAGTAATGCTTTGTTTCTTAATTTAGTATAAGGGCAAGTATTTGCAAGGAACAATTTAGCATAGTTTATCTATGCTTTAACTTATCCAAACTTACAGAAATTCTTTCTTCGGGTTAAAAGTTATCTTTAAAGTAGTTCAAACCTTAAAAATTAGTATATGTTGTAAATTAAAGGGGTAATTTTTGGTAAATAACCTACAGTTTGTGACAAATAATTCCAATTACATCAATTATAATTAAAAACAGCTTTATTTTTTACAAAAGAAGGTGTTGTTCGGATGTTGGAAAAAATGGTAACAAAGCAGCAAAAAGCTAGTTTGACTATAGTTAATTGGCTGAAATGGGAAAATATACTCTTTGCATTGATAGGTTATATCCTGTCGCAATCAGTTATTTTAGGGGAAATACGCCCCTTTGCCCCAGCTTTAGTAGGGGCTATTTCTGTTTGGGATAAACAAAGAAGATGGTGGGCCTTAGCGGGGGCCCTTTTAGGGAGCTGGATGATCAGCATAGGCTTTCTCGGTTTGGCCAGTACCATTATCCTGCTTCTAATCTTTGGAACCCTTCATAAGCAGTTCCTTATCAATCGACAGCAGTGGTTAATCGTGCCTGGACTAGTTACAGCCATTGTCCTTATTACTAAAGGTGTATTTATAATTTTTGGACAAAGTTCCCTTTATGGTTGGGTTGCTATAACCTTTGAAAGTATTTTTGCCGGACTGATTACTTTGGTCACTCTTACTGCGCTAGGGGCCTGGGAAAAAAAGAACCGCAGTATTCAGCTGGCTTTGGAAGATAAGATCAGCTGCTTTATTGTCGGTCTAGGAATTCTCCTGGGCTTAAGTAATTTAGAGTTAGCATATATAAATATCCAGAGCTTTATTTCTAGAGTAGCAGTTTTATTGGGGGCATATTTTGCTGGCCCCGGTGGTGGAGCGGCTATGGGAACTCTAGTAGGGCTAGTCCCAAGTATGAGTGGAAACATAAGTACAGCCAGCATTGGTTTTTACGCCTTATCAGGTTTATTGGGAGGTATATTTAAAGGATTAGGCAGAGTTGGAGTATTAATTGGCTTTGCTTTAGGCAATTTGATGCTATCTATGTATTTTTCCGGACAAGAACAAGTCATTATGGCCTTGGTGGAAACGGGTTTGGCGGGACTCCTATTTTTGTTAATACCTAATAAATATATGATGAAAGAAGAAAAGGCTGAAATAGATGGTTCGCCTGCAGTAGAAGAAAGTACAAAAAAATTAGAGCGTATGTCCAGAGTGTTTAATGAGCTTAGTAAAGCCTTTATCCCAATGACTGCTGCAGTGGAAGAGGAGGAAAAGGATAATAATAAAAAGGATAATAATCCTTTAACATATATACTTAATGAGGTTGCAAAACAAGTTTGCGACAGATGCACACTTTGCTCTATTTGCTGGGACAAAGAATTTTATAAGACCTATCGATCCTTGGTAGAGGTCTGCTCTAAATGTGAATTTAACGGCAATATTTCTGAGCAGACTTTTTCCATGGACTTACAAAGAAGATGTATGCGCCTAAGGGAGCTCGGTGTTGCCTTGATGTATCAGCTAAAGCTTTATAAGCAGGAGAAAAAGTATCAGGACAAGCTTTTGGGTTCCCAACAGTTAGTTGCTCGACAGTTAGCAGGTATGGCGGAGCTTGTAAAAGGCTTTTCTCAAGAATTAAAAATTCGGGAAAGCAGTGATGAAGATTTAGCCCAATATCTTAAGGGATATCTTTTAGATGAGAATATAAAAGTGCAAAATATCAAAGTTATTGAGACTTCGGTAGGGGATAAGGAAATTATTGTGGTGCAAAAAGCCTGTCCTGAACAAAATTGGTGTACTCAATTTATAGCACCAAAGATATCCCAGTTACTAGACCGAACCTATACTGTAAAAGAACATAGATGTCCCACTGCCGGCAATAAAAGCTGTACATATCATCTAAACCCCAGTAAGACATACTCGGTTACTACCGGAGTAGCTATGGCTATCAAAGAAGGCAGTGATGTTTCAGGTGATAATTGGTCCTGTGTCAGCTTGCCTAATCGGAAATTTCTTATGGTTCTAAGTGACGGGATGGGTGCAGGCCTTAGAGCTTCTGAAGAAAGTACTACTGCCATTAACCTATTAGAACAGCTTTTAGCAGCAGGGCTCAGCATCAAAATGGCTGTTGATACGGTCAATTCCGTGTTATTCTTGCGCTCTGGCGATGAGATTTTTACCACAATTGATCTAACTGTAATAAATGAGGTTACGGCATTAGTGGAATTTATTAAAATTGGTGCAGCGCCTTCTTTTATAAAAAGGCGCACACAAGTACAAGCAGTTAGAGCTAAAACACTTCCGGTAGGGATTTTTAACCAGGTAGAATCTGAAAGCTTTGTTTATCCAGTTCAGGTGGGAGATCTAATTATCAATATGAGCGACGGGGTTTTTGAGGTATTAGATGGAAACATTGAAGATTGGTACCGGGTTATTCAAGCTTTGCCTCAGGATGATCCGCAGAATATTGCTAACTACCTAATTGAATTGGCTAGAAAGACCCTGCGAGGCAAAATTAATGATGATTTAACGGTTTTGGTAGCCCGTGTCGACTATCGGGCTGAATAAATGGGAAAAATTTAAGCAGGAGAAAATAAACACCTACAGAATTAACTCTGTAGGTGTTTACTAAATTCAAGGTTAAGGTTTCGCTTCGCTAGGTTAAGGTTAAGGAAATAGTTCTTCTCAACCTCAACCTCAACCTTAGCCTTAATTTCGGAGGAAATAATGACGGACACTTTTTTGGAAAGAGTTAAAAATACAATAGAAAAATATCAGATGCTTGCTGTTAAAGACGTAGTTTTGGTAGGAGTATCAGGTGGTCCTGATTCGGTAGCTCTTTTAAATATTCTTTTTCTTTTAAAAGAAAAGTATCAGTTAAACCTTTTCGTTGTGCATGTAAACCATATGTTTAGAGGAATGCAAGCACAACGGGAGGCGGAGTTTGTTGCTGAATTAGCTGAAAGTAGGGGACTGGGATATAGGATTTTTGAAAGAGATGTGCCGAAGCTCATTAGAGAAGAAGGACTTTCTCCCCAGGAAGCCGGACATCGGGTACGCAAACAAATATTTCAGCAGCTTGGTCAGGAAATTGGAGCCCAGAAATTGGCCTTGGGTCATCATGCAGAGGATAGAGCAGAGACAGTACTCCTGCATATAATTCAAGGAACCGGTCTTGAGGGTTTAGCGGGAATGCTGCCGGTTAGTGGATGGACCATTAGACCTCTGGCTCAAACATATAAAGACGAAATAATTAATTATTGCAAGGAAAACGGTTTGACTTTTTATTTAGACCCCAGTAATAAAAAACCTGTTTATCTGCGCAATAAAATAAGGCTTGAGCTATTACCCTATCTTAAAAAAGAGCTTAATCCCCAGATAGTGGAGTCTTTAGTAAAACTGGAAAACATTGCTGCTGAAGATAACCGGTTTCTAGATGAATTAACCGAAAAATTACTGCCAGGCTTTTTAATATCCTCCCAAAAGGGTAAGCTTATACTAAGCACTGTGAAATTGAATGGAGAACATCTGGCTTTACAAAGAAGGATTCTTCGCAAGGTATATAATGTAATGCGCCCGGAAGAGCAGGGGCTCAGCTTTAACCATGTAGAAAGGCTTTTAGAGCTTTGTCAAGCAGCTAAAGGTGCTAAACAGCTTAATTTACCAAGGGCAATAGTTGTTAAAAAGAACTATGATTATCTGGAATTTTTAGATGAGGAAGTTCACTCTCCAGAAAAAACTGAAGGGTTTACAATTTTATGGGAGATACCAGGGAGAGTTGAACTCCATAAACATATTACTTTTAATGCTTTTTATACAAGTACCAAGCCTATTGTGTTTAAGGATTTTTATCAAGTCACCTTGGATGGTGATAAAATTAGATCTCCCTTAATAATAAGGCAAAGAAAACCGGGTGATCGGATTAAGCCATTAGGTATGGAAGGGACCAAAAAGCTTAAAGATATATTTATTGATCAAAAAATTGCTAAAGAAGTGAGGGATGAAGTACCGATAGTATGTTGTGGTGAAGAAATAATTTGGTTGCCAGGAATTACTATGCATAACGATTATAAAGTTAGTTCCAACACAAAATGTTACCTCAACTTAGAGCTGGTTAAGGATGAATATGTTTGAAAAGTTAGGCGTATTATGGTAAAGTATATTGGTATTAAATAATCTAGTTTAACTGTACCTTTTTCTGGTACTGACAAATTTGACTGACATTTGGAGAGGAGGTAAATATTTGAACCGGATTTTTAAGAACCTAGCAATATATCTATTAATAGTTCTAATAGCAGTTTCTGTCCTGCGCTGGACTAATACTCCGACAGAACAGAACATACCCTTTAATAATTTTTCCGAGTTTATTATAGCTGTGGAGAAAGGAAAAATTAAAGAAGCAAATATTATTACCGAAAATAATTACCAGGTAATAACTGGTGTGACCTCTAATGATGAGGCATTTACTATAGAGGCTCCTAAAAATTATCCTCATTTGATTGATACGCTGTTGGCCAATAATGTTGCATATGACCAAGAACCTACACCTACGCCACCCTGGTGGATGGGAGTTTTGTCAACATTACTTCCTATAATGTTATTAATTGGTGTCTTTTTCTTTATGATGCAGCAAACTCAAGGCGGCGGCGGTCGGGTAATGCAGTTTGGTAAAAGTAAAGCTAAGCTCCATACTGATGACAAAATACGGGTTACTTTTGCTGATGTTGCGGGTGCTGATGAGGTCAAAGAGGAATTAGAAGAGGTCGTAGAGTTTTTGAAATTTCCCAAGAAGTTTACCATTCTAGGTGCAAAGATACCAAGAGGCGTTCTGCTATTTGGACCTCCTGGTACTGGTAAAACCCTTTTGGCACGGGCTGTAGCTGGAGAGGCTGGCGTCCCTTTCTTTAGTATAAGTGGTTCCGATTTTGTAGAAATGTTTGTTGGTGTTGGGGCTTCTAGGGTTAGAGACTTGTTTGAACAAGCCAAGAAAAACGCACCGTGTATAGTTTTTGTTGATGAGATAGATGCTGTAGGCCGACAAAGGGGAGCAGGACTAGGCGGCGGTCATGATGAGAGGGAGCAGACATTAAACCAACTACTTGTAGAAATGGATGGTTTCAATGTGAATGAAGGGATTATCATTATTGCTGCTACTAATAGACCGGATATTCTAGACCCTGCATTACTACGGCCAGGACGCTTTGATCGTCAGATTACTGTTGACAGACCTGATGTTAGGGGTCGGGAAGAGATTTTGAAGGTTCATGTTAGGGGTAAACCTCTTGCGAAAAATGTTGATTTGGCAGTTATAGCCAGGGGGACACCTGGATTTACTGGGGCTGATTTAGCCAATCTGGTAAATGAGGCTGCTCTTTTGTCTGCACGCCGTACCAAAGAGACCATTACCATGACTGAGCTAGAGCAGTCAGTTGAGCGTGTTATTGCCGGTCCGGAGAAAAAGACTCGGGTTATCAGCGAGTTTGAAAAGAAAATAGTTTCTTACCATGAAGCAGGTCACGCCCTAGTGGCAGAGCTGCTGCCCCACTGTGATCCATTGCATAAGGTATCTATTATTCCTAGGGGTAGGGCTGGCGGTTATACCCTGTTATTACCTCGGGAAGACAGGAACTATATGACCCGCTCCCAGCTCTTAGACCAAATCACCATGATGCTAGGAGGCAGGGTTGCTGAGGCCATAGTTCTAAATGATATAAGTACAGGAGCTCAGAATGATTTAGAAAGGGCAACTGGTACAGTTCGCAAGATGATTACAGAATGGGGTATGTCTGACGAGCTTGGACCTATCACTTTTGGAAATAAACAGGAACAGGTTTTTTTGGGCAGGGATATTGCTCGAGACCGCAATTACAGTGAGGCCGTAGCCTTTTCTATTGATAAAGAAGTACGAAGGATTATGGAAGAATCTTATCAAATGGCAGAAAAACTGTTGCGGGATAACATCAATAAACTCCATTTAATTGCCCAAACATTAATGGAGAAAGAGGTTATTGTAGCTGAGGAATTTGCGGAATTAATGGAAAAGGTAACCCATTTACCTAAAGATGGTAATGATGAAAGGATTCCTCAGGCGACTATTAAGGCTGATGAAGACATAATCAACATAGATGAAAATGGTCCGGGAGACACTACCATAAAGATTACTTTTAGGAGTGATAATGAGTGGAACAAACCTTTGTAATGATAAAGCCAGATGGAGTCCAAAGGGGTTTAGTTGGTCAAGTATTACTAAGATTAGAGAAAAAAGGGCTAAAGATTAATGGATTAAAGCTGATTAAGGTTACGGAAGAGATGGCTGGTTCCCATTATCAAGAGCATCAGGGCAGAGGTTTTTATGCTGGTTTAATTAGCTATATTACTAGTGCTCCTGTGGTAGTAATGGTTGTAGAGGGGAAAAATGCTGTACAGGAAGTAAGGAAAATTAATGGCGCCACTAATCCCTTAGATGCCCTTCCGGGGACAATTAGGGGGGACTTTGCCCAGGATATCGGACGGAATGTAGTGCATGGCTCAGATAGTGTAGAGAGTGCCCAAAGAGAAATTGATATTTACTTTGAACCTCGGGAAATCCAGGATTACAACTTTCTGCCAGAACAATGGCTATATGAATAACTAAACTTGGAGCATCTCCTGCGGGAGGTGTTCTTTTTTGGCAAAAATCAAAGTGGAAAGAATAAATATACCAAGAAGATAGATAATAAAAAGTATACATAATTTTAAAAAGGAATAATTTATCATTTGTCGAAAATAACCTTAATATCATTCAACTTGTGCCAGACACAATAGCTAGACCCTTAAGAATTATCTAGTCAACAGTCACCAAATTTAGGAGGTTGATATTATGAGTAAGTCATTAGCAGCAAGCCACTCCCAAGGAAAACACGAACCCGACAATATTTTCGGAGTAAACGCAGCAGCCAATGAAAAAGCAAAAATAGTAGGCAAAGAAAATATCGTTAATGCCTCTATCGGAGCTTTTCTAGATCCCCAAGGGGAACTGATAACTCTGCCTACAGTAGAAAAAACTATGTACAGCTTAGACTTTAAAGATGCTGCAAATTATGCCCCTATAGCTGGGCTGCCAGATTTTATCAAAGCAGCTATTGATGTAACCTTTGGAGAACATAAGCCAGATGCTTATATCAACGGTGTGGCAACACCGGGTGGTTCCGGAGGTATCCACCATGCTATTTGGAATTATACAGAGGTGGGTGATACTTTTTTAACCTCTGATTGGTTTTGGAGTCCTTATCAGACAATGGCCAAGGAGATGGGGAGGAAAATTGATACCTTCACTTCCTTTAGCGAAAAGGGGAATTTTAATGTCAGAGCCTGTTTGGGAAAAGTGGCAGAGCTCGCTAAAGTGCAGAAAAATGTCCTTTTAATAATCAACTCCCCTGCCCACAACCCAACAGGATTTAGCTTGACCGATGAAGAGTGGGAACAGGTAATAGCAGGACTAAAAGAACTTATTGAAAAAGGGCAGAATAATATAATTCTCTTTGTAGATATAGCCTACCTAGATTTCGCACCTCCAGGCAGCAGGAAGTTCTTTAAACTTTTCAGCCAACTACCTGCTAGTTTTTTGGTAATAGTAGCCTTTAGTATGTCTAAGGGGTACACCATGTATGGCTATAGGACCGGGTGCATGATTGGAATCAGTTCGGATAAGGATATCATCGATGAATTCTTTAATATTAATCAGTACTCCAACAGGGGTACATGGTCTAATGGTACCCGTTCTGGTATGCAGTGCTTAGTAAAGCTATGGAAAAACCCTGAGCTTATGGACCAGGTTAATAAAGAGCGGGAGGAGTTTCGTTTAAGTTTAGAGAATAGAGCTAGAACCTTTCTAGATGAAGCGAAGGAAGTAGGTCTAGAAGTCTGCCCTTATCACTCCGGCTTCTTTATTACTGTTCCTACTAGTAAACCAGATGAAATTGGACTAAAACTTCAGGATGATAATATCTTTATCGTACCACTAGGCAGAGGCTTAAGAATTGCTGTATGTGCAATTCCAGCTGAGAAATTGTCTGGTATGGCAACTAAGATAAAGGAAGCCAAGGACTTATTAGGAGGTTAATTTATGGACTTTAATGTCAATATCGGTCTGGAAGGTGAGGCCCAGGAGTTAGTTACTCAAGAGAATACTGCCAATAAGTATGGCAGTGGTGAGATTGAGGTTTATGCCACTCCCGCTATGGTAGGCCTGATGGAAAATGCAAGTCTTAAGGCCGTAGACCCTAAACTTCCTGAAGGCTTTGCTACAGTTGGGATAGACCTGGAGATTAAACATTTAGCGGCGACACCTATAGGAATGAATGTCAGAGCTAAAGCTATTTTACGGGAAATTGACAATAAAAAACTAATCTTTTATGTCCAGGCCTTTGATGAGAAAGAAATGATTGGTGAAGGCATCCATACCCGATATATAATTCAGGTCGACAAATTCCTACAACGAATGCAAGAAAAAGGAAAACAGTAATGTACTTTAATATGTTTTACTGCGGCGGTAGGCTTTGGGATGCCCGTCCCTGGTTTGAAATGACAAAGTCTGATCAGGGTGGAATCGTCATTATGGAGAAGAAAGCTAATATCCTGCCTGTTTATGTAGAAAAGGTATACTGTGGTGCTGCCAACATTTTAAAGCAGGAACTGCTCTCACTTGGTGGAGAACTATCTATTCATAAGTATGCAGTTAACTGTAAAGAAGAATTTAGTGATGTTCTTATCTTGGGTACCTATAAGCATTATAGGTTTCTGTATAAAAAACTGGCTCTTCAGCACTGGAAGCTTAAAGAATTGGGACAGGAGCTTAAGATTACTATTAATAATATTATGATGTCCCAAAGGCTTACACCTGAAAGGGTATCCGAAAGTAATTATCAGGAGATAAAAAGCTTAGCCCTGGATTTTAAACCTTCGGGTGATATTTTAAAGGACATGGCTGGTTTATCTCTTATTGAGAGGGGACACTCTAAGGATAAAATTATTGTTCTAGCTAGCGGGCAATTTACTGACATCATTTTTATGCAGGAATATATTCTTGCCTTACAAAGCAAGGGCTATGAGGTACTATTGATAGGTGAACAAGCAGAGGAAAAATGGATTGTCACAATATTCCGACCGGACTATATTTACATTGTCTAAATAAATATTTCTTGCTTGCTTCAAAAACTAATATAGGTTAAAAGCCGCTTGGATCCTATTTTGGACCGAGACGGAAGGATACTAGATTGGGGTTATTTGCCTTCCGGATTTCTTTGTCCGGAAGGTTTTTTGGTTAGTCTTTTAGTGGGCGAGAACAAACCTAAGTAAAGGTGAGTCTCAAAAAGGAGATTGAAATTAATCTGCGCTAGATTTAGCTACAAAGGCTACCGTAGGGAACGACGCCTTCGTCGTTCCGTTTGCAAGCCTTAGAGGAACGGTGAGGGCGCCGTTCCCTACAATTTCGGGTGAGAGGAGGGGATTGCCGAATATTGTTAACCATGGATTATTAATAGGTTGACAATGGCTATTGTCCTTTTATATAATCAGCGTAGCAAATAAATAATAGTGGACGCGTCACAAGTGTGCGCGTGGGCGCGAGTCTAGGACTATGTGGTTTACTGCAATGAAAAGGTAATTCACGCGCTCACGAGATTACGCGCCCACGGAAAAGCGCTGGGAGAGTGTGAACGTATGAAAATCTCTGTACGAGAAATGGTTTTAGCTGCGTTTTTTGCTGCTCTGATGACTGTTGGTGCTTATATTTCAAAGGTATGGCCTCCTGATGTTGTGCCCTTTAGCCTGTTGCCTCTGTTATGTATGCTAGCAGGTGTTATCCTTGGGCCTAAGCTTGGAGCCTTAAGCATGACAGTATATCTGTTGGTGGGCTTAACAGGTATCCCTGTCTTTGCCTCACCACCTTACGGAGGATTTACTTATATTTTTAAGCCTACCTTTGGGTTTCTTGTAAGCTTTGTGGTCGGAGCGTATGTGGCTGGATTAGTGGTTCACAAAAAGGAAAACCCCGGCTGGGTTACTTTCCTGGTGGCCATGTTGACTAGTACGGTAGCTATGTATGCAGTAGGATTACCTTGGATGTATCTGATGTTTAATTTTTACGTTGGTCAAGCTATGACCTTTATGCAGGTTCTAATGATGATGAGTCTGTATATAGTGCTGGATTTTGTAAAAGCTGTAATTGCCGCAGTAGTAGGTAAAGCTATGTTTGAAAGAGTGTCCAAACAGTTTGCAGGTCCACAGTACAATATTAAGTAATTAGAAGGACAGTTTTTGGGATGCATGCAATTATAATCACGATAGACGATAAGAATGTAGAATGTAGAATGTAGAATGTAGATCAGACGAACAAATAACTTGACGATTTGACGAATAAAAGGAAGGTGTTTTAATTGCTGTTGGCTTTTGATATTGGCAATACTAATATGGTTGTTGGTATATATGATAACAAAGAGCTTTTAACCTATTGGCGTATTTCAACCGATAGGCAGAAGACCGCTGATGAATATGGAATACTACTCCAGAATTTATTTCATTATCACCGAATTAATCCTTCCCAAGTAACAGATATAATTTTTTCTTCTGTGGTACCCCCGATAATGGGTCCTTTAGAGGAGATGGCCATTAGGTATTATAATGTCAAGCCATTAGTTGTGGGTCCTGGTGTTAAAACAGGGATGCCAATTCTATATGAAAATCCCAGAGAGGTTGGAGCCGACCGTATTGTCAATGCTGTTGCCGGCTTTGAAAAATATGGCGGTCCTTTGATTATAGTGGATTTTGGTACAGCAACAACCTTCTGCTGTATTTCTGCCAAAGGCGAATACCTAGGTGGGGCTATTACTCCTGGTATTAATATAGCTACCGAGGCTTTGTTCCAAAAAACTGCTAAGCTTCCCAAAGTAGAATTGGTTACACCTAAAAAGGTTATTGGAAAAAACACAGTGAATGCAATTCAATCAGGAATTATTTATGGTTACAGTGGCTTAGTTGACGGAATCGTTAAAAGGATGAAACAAGAATTAGGTGCCGGCAGTATAAAGGTAATTGCCACCGGCGGTATAGCGGAAATGATTGCTAAAGATACGGAGACAATTGATGAGGTTGATAAGCTCCTAACTATAGATGGCCTCAGAATGATTTATGAGAGAAATCATCTGGAAAGAAGTCTATAAGTGGGCGAGTGAGCGAGTGGGCGAGAAAAAACCTTAACCTATCTTGTGCCAGACGCGTAATTTTTGCCTAAAGGAATTTATGGCCACTGGGCAATGGATACAAAAAAGCTGCCAAAATTACCAGTCATTAGTTACTTAATCACTAAGCGCCCACGATTATACGAAACTACGAAAAGGCGTAATCGCCGTAGGCGATTATTGAGGGTGTAATTAAATGCAGATAGGTAATATAGCTGTAGATAATCCGGTAGTTTTGGCACCCATGGCGGGAGTTACCGATAAGGCTTTTCGGATATTAGTTAAAGAACAGGGCTGTGGTTTGATCTATACGGAAATGGTCAGCGCCAAAGCTCTTACTTATCGTAATGAACGGACTTTTGAACTAATTAATTTAGAGGATGAATTACCTCCCATCAGTGTGCAAATTTTTGGGTCGGAACCTTCAATAATGGCCGAAGGTGCTAAAATCGTTGAAGAACATGGTGCAAATATAATTGATATTAATATGGGCTGTCCTGTACCTAAGGTAGTTAAAAATTTAGAAGGCTCAGCCCTGATGCTTGATTCTGAGCTGGCCTATACCATTGTTGAAAAAGTAGTACAAAGTGTAAAAGTGCCAGTGACAGTAAAAATACGCAAGGGTTGGGATGGGGATAAAATCAATGCCGTAGAGTTCGCTAAAAGGATGGAGGCTGCCGGTGCTTCCTTAATAGCTGTTCACGGTCGTACCCGATGTCAGATGTACTCGGGTACTGCCGATTGGAATATTATCAAAGCTGTAAAAGAAGCAGTAAAAGTCCCTGTAATTGGCAATGGGGATATTTTCTCCGCAAAAGACGCTCTGCGGATGTTTAAAGAAACAGGATGTGATGCAGTAATGGTGGGACGGGGAGCTATGGGCAACCCCTGGCTTTTCGCTCAGATAACTACCTTAATATCGAAAGGGGAAGAAATACCGCCTCCTTCACTTGCAGACAGGATTTTAATGGCTATAAAACATGCGGAATTTAGTGTCAAATATAAAGCGGAGAAAATAGCTATAAAAGAGATGAGAAAACATATTGGTTGGTATTTTAAGGGTTTGCCCCATGGAGCTAGAATGCGAGATACAGTAAATAAAATGAGCACCTTAGACGACTTAAAAGAGTTGCTATATAGATATCTAGATCAATCCGGTTCCTAAGTGGAGCCGGTTTTTTAGTTAGTAAAAAAAGAATTATTTTAACCACGGGCCCCTTCGGGGCACACGGATATACACGATAATCTTTTCTGCGAATTTTTCACTGGTCACCGGACATCTGTCGCGAAAATTGTTTATTTGTACTTAATGTTTTGACGAAAAATTAACTTAAAGTGCATAAATTGCAAATTGTTGGCAATACTACTAACAAATCCAATAAAATGAGGAGGTATTTTTATTAGTATGGAGATTCAAACCTTATTAGAAAAAACCAGAGTAATGCATCAATTGTTACAAAAAGCAGCCAGTAATGTCCTAGACTTTGAAGCTATTGCCAACGAATTAAGGGATGTTATAACCAGTAATGTCTACATAGTAGGTAGAAAAGGTAGAATATTAGGGCAATCTGAAGTTGAAGTTGATAGTCTATTTGGACCTGAAGATTTAGAAGGAAGACAATTTTCCGAGAAATGTACTCAGTGGATATTTGGCTATACTCAAACAGAAGTAAATGTTAAGAAGGAAAGCTATTATGTGATTTTAGCTCCAATCCTAAGTAGTGGTGAAAGATTGGGTACCTTAGTTTATGCCCGGAGAGGACAGGCCTTTAGCCCGGGTGAAGTAATTCTTTCAGAGTATGGTTCTTCAGTGGCAGGAATGCAGATTATGCGTATTGTAAACCAAAAGATTGAATCTGAAGCCCGCAAGAAAACTGTTGTTCAGTTAGCATTGGAGGTCTTGTCTTACTCGGAACTGGAAGCAGTAAAATATATTTTCAATGAAATAGAAGGTAGTGAGGGCTTCTTAGTAGCAAGTAAGCTGGCTGAGCAGTATAAGCTAACCCGTTCAGTGATCGTCAATGCTTTAAGAAAGCTAGAAAGTGCCGGAGTAATTGATGCCCGTTCATTAGGAATGAAAGGGACATATATTAAGGTCTTGAATGAGTATCTCTACGAAGAACTAGCCCAAATATAATAAGAAAAGTGGGCGAGTGGGCAAGTGGGCAAGTGGGCGAGTGGGCGAGTGGGCGAGTGGGCGAGTAAATCGCCGCTGCGTCTACTAGTCCACTCGCTTTAGTTTTTGTGACTTGTGACTATGAAAGCCTAGCTTTTTTGATGTGCGATCGTGCTACCGTGCCATCGACTAAGTGAATTAGCTACCGGGCTATATTCTTCTAGTGACGATTACGTCATGTGGGTCTGGTGACTTATGACTAGTATTGCATTTATAATCGGAAATCTTAATCTAGCCCATATTTTTAGGTTTGTACTCGCTCACTCGCCCACTAATAGACTACCTAATTCCAGCAGCAAAGGTAATTCCATAGATAAACTTTGCTCCGCCTTGATGTAAAGTCTTGGCGCATTCCAAAAGTGTTGTCCCTGTGGTCAAGGTATCATCTGTTAGAAGAATAGACTTCCCCTTGATATCAAATCTATTATCAATTCTAAAAGCATCTAAGAGGTTAGTTCGGCGCTGGTAAAGATCAAGACCAGTCTGATGAGGAGTATCCAGCTGTCTAATTAGTAGCTGGTCATTATAATGGATACCAGTCCGTAGAGCCAACTCCTTAGCAATTAAAGCAGATTGATTAAAACCTCTTTCTCTGAAACGGTTTTTATGTAAGGGAACGGGAATTAATAAGTCAATAGGCTCCGTAGTAAATACATCAATCATTAATTCCGCCAGTACTGGAATCAGCCATCCCTGCTTCCGAAATTTTAGCAGATGGAGTATTTCCCGATATTCTTCCTTATAGGGTACAGCTGCACTATTTGAATAAATGAATTCAGGCCAAGATCTACAGTTGTTACAGACTTTTGCACGACTGCCAAAGGAACCGCAGCGCTTACACTGTCCGGCTGCTTGCCTGAATTTATTTAATTTTTCTTTGCATTGTGCACATACCATTAGCTTATCTTGTTTGCTTTTACACAGGGGACAGATACGGGGTGTAGGAAATATAAGCTCTGAAATTATGGAAAGAATGGACAAAGGGATAAACCTCCTCTCTATTTAACCACGGGTCCCTCTGGGACACACGGATACACACGGTTAAGAATTAAAATCCTTAATTTCAATACGCTCTTATAAATAAATTTAGCAGAAAATTTTGGTTATTAATATATTTAAATTTATGATCAAGTATTTGCTTGGCTATATTATGATAAAAATTTTTTTAACCGTGTTACTCCGTGTGCCCCGAAGGGGCCCGTGGTTTAAATTTATTTTTTCGCGCCCACTTGCTCACGAGCCCACGAATAGACGTTTATATGTTTAATTTCCTCCTTTTCCGGTTAAGTTAATAGTAACACTGGGTTTTCAGGAGGGATTGATATGACTCGGATGAACTTAAAAGAAATGCATGAGAGGTTAATGTTATATAAGATGGTTCGGCAGGTAGTAGAAAAAAGCAGAACCAATTCTAGCTGGGAAGAGTGTGGTCAATCCCCTTGGCTATGTAATGTCTGCGAAGATAGTAATACCATAAATAATCTGGATTTCCTGCATTGATTTTATTTTTGTAAATTCCTTATAAGGGAAATCTTGAAGGAATAATTCGGAATAGGTCGAATATATGGTGTAAAGGGGGAGATGTAATGGATTTGCGCAACTGTCCGGATTGTGGGAAGGTTTTCGTATACAACACTGTAAACATGTGTCCAGACTGTCGAAAAGAGGAAGAGCAGGAATTTATAAAAGTTAAGGAGTATCTTTATAAAAATCCTAAAATAGGTGCTTATGATTTGTCTGAGGCAACAGAGGTTGATGAAGGGAAGATTGTCCGCTGGGTCAGGGAAGGCCGTATTCAGGGGAAAAGTTTTCCAGGGATAGTAATACCATGTGATCGGTGTGGTAAACCCATACCAGAGGGCAGATACTGTGGGTCATGCTCCAATGAATTAGCCCGAGGTTTTTCTAATGCAACTAAACAGGCAGAAGAACCCTCTGTGAATATAAAAGCAAAATTTCATACTCAAAGGTAAACTTACCCTAAAGATTTCTTTTCACCTACCGATATATATGGTAGGTGATTTATATTTTAAGGTGGTGTTTAACAATGAAAATTTATAATGTGCCGGGAGTTTTAAATGCATATAATCAGAAAAAGGTTCAGGCAAGTTCTAAAGTGCAAAATGTAGAAGTTAAAAGGGATGAAATGCGAGTTTCTAGCGAAGCCCAAATTATGAGTAAAATCCTGCAGACCGCTAAAAACGCACCAGAAATTCGAGAAGAAAAGGTAAATGAAATTAGAAATGCAATCAAGCAGGGTACTTATAATGTTTCTACAGAAGATGTAGCGGAGAAGATGCTAAATGGTATCCTTTTTGATAAAAAAGGGTAAGCGTCTATCTCTTCGTCTTAACGTCTACTCGTCTTTAATTGGGGCGAGTGGGTGAGAAAACATAAATTTGAACCACGGGTCCCTTCTGGACACACGGATACAATTAATAATAAAGGTTAAGGCTGAGGTTAAGAAAATGCTAAACCTAAGTCTATTTCACTGTTTCACTATTTCACTAACAAATGGTGGTGATGATTATGGAAGCATTAGTGTCTGTTTTAAAAGGGCAGGTAAAAGAGTATAGGTCTCTTATAGAGTTGGCGAAAAGGAAACAAGAAGTCCTTATTGGAAATGATATTAGAGAGTTAGACAAATTGAATAAAGAGGAACAAAATATAATCATTGGTGTTGCTAAGCTAGAAAGCAAAAGATTAGAAATAATAAAAGACCTTTCCGAGGTTTTTGGTTCCGCTATTTCTAGCTATACTTTAAAAGAAATGGCTGAACAAGCACCGGAGCCATTTCAAGGGCAGCTTAACAATGTCTGTCAAGAGCTAAATGAAGTAGTAGAAGATCTTAATATAATTAATCAAGGGAACTCTAGCCTAATTGAACAGGCTTTAAAAATAGTTAATTTTACCATTAGTACAATAGCGCAGTCTGAGCGGGAAGTAATCTATCCGGAAAAAGAAGCTAAGTCTACTAAACCAATTAGCCGAATATTTGATTCGAAAGCGTAATAGAACGTTAATTCGTTTATTCGTGGGCGAGTGGGCGCGAAAATGATATGAGGTTAATATTATGTATAAAAATTATAGTGATTTACAAGTTTGGCAAAAGGCGCATGAGCTAGTAAAGGATATTTATGCAATAAACTTTAAGTTTAAGTATGATGAAAAATATGCGTTGCATTCTCAACTGAGACGAGCAGTGATATCTGTTCCGGCAAATATTGCAGAAGGTGTTGCTAGACAACATAATAAAGAATTCGTGCAGTTTTTATTTATAGCAAAAGGTTCACTAAGTGAAACCAGCTATTATTTACAATTTTGTTATGAACAAAAATATATCTCCAAGGATGATTTTGAAAAATTACATGATAAATGTGATCATATCGATAGGATGCTAGGCAGCCTGATTAGTAAAATAAAAGCTGATTTTTAAAAACGCGCCCACGGGCCCACGCGCCCACGAGTAGACGTTTTTACCAGAAAGTGAGGCGAAAAGTGCATGCGCACAACCTTTTTTGGTTTAAATATCGGAGCAAAGGGTCTGGCTGCTCAGCAGCGGGCCTTAGATGTAACGGGCCATAATATTGCTAATGCCAATACTGTGGGTTACACCAGGCAGGATATTGTTATGCAGTCAGATACACCTGTTAAAACTTCTAGTGGCTTTGTTGGAACAGGGGTAAAGGTTACTGATATCAGGCGTATGCGGGATAATTACTTGGATTTGCAATACCGTACAGAAAACAAATTTATGGGGTATTGGAACTTTAAGGATAATACACTACAGAAAATAGAGTTAATTATAAATGAACCTTCTGATGGAGGTTTAAGGACCACTATGGATAGATTCTGGGGTGCCTGGGAAGACCTGAGCCGCAAGCCGGAGAGCTCAGCTGTTAGGACGACTGTAATTGAGACAGGACAAGCGGTTGTTGAGACCTTCAATCATATGGACAGGCAGTTTAGTGAATTAAGAGATGATATTGATAACTCGATAAATGTTAACATACGAGAAGTCAATTCTATAGCATTACAGGTTAGGGATTTAAATTACCAAATATTAAAAGGAGAAGCTCAAGGTCCTAAAGCCAATGATTTAAGGGACAAACGGGACCTTTTATTAGATCAAATGGCGGAGATAATTGATATAGAGGTTATTGAAGATAAATGGGGCTCTACTACCATTACAATTGGGGGGCGTGCAATAGTAGCCGGTAATGTAATAAACGAAGTAGCAAGTAGGCCAGATGCGGAAAATGATGCTTTAACAAAAATTCTTTGGGCAGATGGGACAGAGGTCAATATCAGAAGCGGTCAGCTTAAGGGTATGCTTGAGGCTAGGGACGAGATAGTAGTAGATTTTATGGATAAGCTGGATAAAATGGCTTATAGCTTTGCCCTAAAACTAAATGAAGTCCACAGTCAGGGCTTTCATATTGCAGAAAATGTAGCGATTTTGAATAACTATCAGGGCTATACCCATGGAGTTAAGCTAGATGCTTCTTCTCAGATATCAATTAATGGCAGCAATAATATCCTTTCCTTCAAAATCGATGGCAATGCCACTGCGGTAAATATTACACTAGATACTGGAAATTACAACACAGATGACCTAGTGACTGAGATAAATACACAGTTAGAAGAGGGTTCCCATACAGTTAAGGCCTATAATGTTAATGGCGCTATTCGGTTAGTGAGCACTACCGTTGGCGATGATACCAAGAGTAAAATCAGCAGTGTTGCCATAGATTATTCGGAAAGTGACAATGCTGCCAATACCTTAGGGTTTTATGCGACTGCCTCAGCAGGGCAGGAGGCTGAATTCCAAGGAAAAGCGGTTTCCTTCTTTACGGTAACCGACGAGCTCTCTGGGTTCTCTGCTGCCAATATAACTATAAATAAGGATGTAAAAAATCAGGTGGCCTTACTAGCTGTAGCTGTCAATGCCCCTTACAACGGCGTCGAGGACATTAAGGGGGATGGAGGCAATTCTCTAAATATCGCAATGTTAAAATATGATAACTCTATGATTGATGGTGCTACCTTTGATGATTATTACCGCTCCGAAACAGCCAAACTGGGTATCAAAGCCAGGGAAGCTACCCGCATGGTAGAAAACCAAGGCTTATTAATAAATCAATTGGAAAATAAACGGGAAATGGTTATGGGTGTTTCCTTGGATGAAGAAATGACAAACATGATTCGCTTCCAACATGCCTACAACTCCGCCGCAAGATATATAACAGCCGTAGACCAAATGCTGGATACCTTGATAAATAGAGTTGGACTAGCTGGAAGATGAATAAGATAGTGGAAAAGTGAAACAGTGGAATAGTGAAAGAGAAAAAGAGAAAGATGAAAGAATGGTAAATTAAACTGTAAAAGTATTGGAGAAGTATAGTGTATAAGAATTTTAGAGATTTTAAAGTTTGGGAAAAGTCCCATGATTTAGTTAAAGATACTTATAATTCTAGATTTAACTTTGATGGTGGCGAGAAGTATGGATTAAATTCTCAAATTAGACGAGCTGCTGTTTCCATTCCAGCCAATATTGCCGAAGGGTGCGAAAGAAGAAACAACAAAGAATTCGTTCAGTTTCTATATATAGCTAAAGGTTCATTAAGCGAACTTAGGTATTATCTTTTATTATGTTCTGAACTACATTTTTTATCTGAAGTAGATTTTAAAAGGTTAAATGATAAATGTGAACAGGTTAATAAAATGTTATCCTCCCTTATATCTAAAATACCAGTCTAAAGGGTTTTACTTTTCCACTATTTCACTGTTCCACTTTTTCACTTGACCAAACAAGGAGGCTCCAAAGTCATGCGCGTTACTCAAGGTGTTATAATAAAAAACATGCTGCGGAATTACAGCGACGGAATGAGTAAAATGGATAAACTGACTATCCAGATGTCCACGGGTAAAACAATTAATAAGCCTTCTGATGACCCTGCAGGTCTGGTTACTGCTTTAAGGATGCGGACCAAGCTCCACCAAAATGAGCAGTTTAAGAAAAATGTAGGTGATGCTATTTCTTGGATGGAAGGGGCAGAAAGCACATTTAATTCCATGACAAATTTGCTCCAAAGGGCCCGAGAGCTAACAGTGAAGGGTGCCAATGGAACAAATGATGATAATGCTCTTAAGGCTATTGCTGACGAGATTAAGCAGTTAAAGGATGAAATAGGGAATTTAGCAAATACAACCTTAGATGACAGATATATTTTCGGGGGAACTCGGACTATGGATAAGCCATATGACCCCACCACCGGTACTTGGATGGGTAATACAAATGGAGTGAGTTATGAGATAAGTGAAAACATCAAAATGCAGGTTAATTTTGACGGGAAGGTTTTCGGTGTTAATTCCAATAATGATCCAGATATGTTTGCTACACTAGAGAAGATAGCAAATGACTTAGAAGCCGGTAATTTCTCCGAATTATCTGGTTCCGATTTAGAGGACTTAGATAAACATATTAATAATCTCCTTGGTGTTCGTTCCGAAGCAGGTGCTAAGCTGAATAGGTTAGAATTGGTGGAAACACGATTAGATGACATGGAGTTAAACTATACGAAAATATTAAGTGATAATGAGGATGTAGATATGGCCAAATTAATAATTGACTTAAAAAATCAGGAAAATGTCTATCGAGCCTCTTTGGCGGCCGGAGCAAGGATAATTCAGCCCTCTTTAGCGGATTTTCTAAGATAAATCACTTATTTAGCCACGGATGACACGGTTCTTTTAAGGTTAAGGCTGAGGCTAAGGCTGAGATTAAGGTTAAGGTTTGAGATTAATATTAAGAATTCGCTTCGCTAGATTAAGGTTTTTAATAATCTCTTCCTGTCATCGCGAGCGTAGCGTGGCGATCTCCGACTAAAAATAGTAACTCTAATGAAGTATTATCGATAGATGAATAGACGTATTGACGAGTCGGCGATTCGACGAAAACGGGTGATATTATGTCATTGCAAGTAAGAACTACCCCTGGTCTTATTGGGATTAATACAGTAAAAGGTAGGCTAAATGTTGAGCTCCCGAAGAGTAGGATTGAGATTAGTCAGCCTAAGGCTGAAATGAGGATTAATAGCCAGCTGCCTAGGGTAATTATTGATCAATATCAATGCTTTGCAGAAGCTGGATTAAAGAATTATTCTGATTTAACGAAGGATAATGGTCAATGGGCCTCTAAATGCCTTATGGAGCGAATAGCTAGGTATAATCAAGAAGGGGATATGCTAGCAAGGATTGAAAAAGGGAGTAACCCTATACCGATGATAGCTGAGAACACTTTTCCTACTTATGATTTTAATATCGATTTTATCCCTAAAAGCAAACCCAAGATAGCTGTAACCGGACACATCAATATTGATTGGGATATAAAAACGCCAATAATAAACTATGAAGTTCGAAATCCGATTTTCCAATATGAACATGGAAAAGTAGAAATTTCAATGAGGCAGTGGCCGAGTATTGAGATAAGACACATAGATGAGCAATATTAACCACGGGCTCCTACGTAATTAAGGTTAAGGCTGAGGCTAAGGTTGAGGCTAAGGTTGAGATTAAGATAAGATTAAGATTTCGCTTCGCTAGATAAGGAATTTATAAAATCTAATAGTTATTGTTAGTCTTTTATTTTTTCTTAACCTTAACATAGCGAACGGAGGGAGCGAAACCTTAGCCTAATAAAGACCCGTGGTACCAAATATAACCCAAAGAGGTGACTACCTTTGCTAATAAATACCAGAGATTTTGGTGGGATAGAAGTACAGGAAGAAAAAATAATCCATTTCCCTTATGGCATTATCGCTTTTGAAGAAATGAAGCGGTTTTTTATTATTGAAAGCGGGCAGGAGGATTTACCCTTTTGCTGGCTGCAGTCCGTGGATGAGGGTGACCTAGCTTTTGTTTTACTTAATCCCTTTTTATTTAAAAAAGACTATGAATTAGAAATCCCTGATGGTGTCGTAGAAGAGCTGGAAATAGAGACGGAAGAAGAAGTTGCAGTTTTCTCTATAATAGTTGTTCCTGAAGACATCAATAAAATTACAGCCAATCTTTTGGCACCGGTTATTATAAATACTAAAAGCTTTAAAGGGAAACAAATAATATTAAGTGATAAAAAGTATACTACCAAGCATTATATCCTAGAGGAACTAAAAAAAGCTAAAGGGGTAGTTCAAGATGCTTGTGCTAAGTAGAGGAAAAGATGAAAGTATTGTTATCGGAGATAATATTAAAATAACTGTGATAGATGTCCGCCCTGATGGCACCGTCCGCCTAGGCATTGATGCCCCCAAGGACGTGGAAATCCACAGGGAAGAGGTTTATCAGGCTATTCAAGAAGAAAATAGATTGGCAGCGAGTACAAGCTTCAAACTAGAGGGCTTGGGGCAGTTCTTTAAAAAGGAATAATATTTAACCACGGGTGCCTATCGGCACACACGGTTTAAAAAAATATTAATAAAGATACTAGGATAATATGCTATTTTAATTAACGACTGACAAGCTGTTTTTTCTTTGATATGATAGAGAAAAGAATATTGTAGGGGGTGGTGCATCGGTGTGACCGATAGGGAGTTATTGGAATTATTGGTTGAAAAAATGGGTAATGTAGAGAAAGAAATTGATGGAATAAAGCATTCCATATCAAAATTAGATAACAAAATACCAAATATGTATGTTGATAGTAGTGTTGAAGCTATGTATATATTAAGAAATTCTGTAAAAATTGACGACCAGATAAAGAATTTATCTAAGCAAGTAGAAGCAAACTCATTAGATTTGCAGGTAATCAAAAAAATTTTAGTTTAGTAATTGTTTTCACTGTTTCACTATTTCACCTTTCCACCAAATGAATGAGTAAACTTCTTTTCTGACAGAATATAGAACTGAAACAGAGCATAAGATAGTGGATCTCTATAAAAAAGTGGAGAATAATACAACTGATATTCAGGTAATTAAAAAAGCCATAGCTAAGTGATGATAATATGAGGACATATCCGGGGTAACGGGTGCGTCCTCTTTCCTTTTAGAATAAAGTGCATATTTTTAACCACGGATGCCTTGGCACACACGGATTAACACGGTTTTAAAATTTAAAGACCTCAAGACCTAAAAAATAACTTTAAAATCCAAACCGTGTGCATCCGTGTGTCACGAAGTGACCCGTGGTTTATATTTAATACTCTCGTTATTTTCTTTTAGCCCTTTCTGGACTCCGGTTACTGGTCACTGGGCACGAAACCCAATAAATTGTCCCCAAATATAAAAAAACGCTAAACTTTATAATTTTCCTACCGATAAATATATTGTAGAAACTTTCATCACTTTGCCGGTACTAGATATCGGCCGAATCTAAAGCTGGTAAGGGTGATGAGTTTATTTAAAAAAGCCCATGGATGGGCGAAAAAATTTCAAGGAGGAAATAATAATGAGAATCAATCACAACATTGCAGCTCTTAACACTTTTCGTCAGTTGTCAAGCAATAGTGTAAACGGAGCAAAGTCACTTGAAAGGCTTTCTTCCGGTTTAAGAATTAATAAAGCAGGCGATGATGCAGCAGGTCTTGCCATAAGTGAGAAAATGCGAGGTCAGATCAGAGGTTTAGATCAGGCATCAAGCAATGCACAGAACGGCATCTCACTGTTACAAACGGCTGAAGGTGCTTTAAATGAAACCCACAGCATACTCCAGAGGATGAGAGAACTTGCGGTTCAATCATCTACTGATACAAACACAAGTACTGACCGTGCAGAAATTCAGAAAGAAGTTGATCAGTTAGCGTCTGAAATTACAAGGATTGCCAATACTACAGAATTCAATACTCAGACGCTGTTAAACGGTGGAGTTAAATCTACTGGAGTTGGAGCTATGACCTTTCAAATCGGTGCAAATGCAGGTCAAAATCTTGGCCTCTCAATTAATGCAATGGATGCAAAGGCTTTAGGAGTATCTAGAGATGTAGCAACTGGACAACTTTCTGGTGCTACAAAAGTAACATCAACAACAATCAGTGGTACTTTAGGTACAGGAGTTACAAATGGAGCAGCTCTTACACTTTCTGCAGCCGTTTCTACACCCGGGACAGTTGCTACAGGTGGTGCTAATGGCGGTATTACATGGGCAACTGCAGATAACTCAATTACACTAAACGGGTGGACAATCAATGTTGTAGATGGAGCAGCTGCTGGAGCAGCAACGGTTAGTGGTGTAGATACAGTTGCAAAGTCCATTAACTTGGCTGTAAACGATGACAACGGTGATAACACCGCTGCAGCCGCAATTAATACAGCACTTAATGATGCACTTGCTGCAAACGGTATTAATGATGTCCAATTTGCAGTTACAGGCACTGTCACAGATAATTTATTTAATACAGATCAAGTGGTTACACTTGCTGGTGGAGCAGATGATATCGTTACATTGACACTAACTGGAGCAGCAGGTGCTGAAACAGTAGATGTTAATGGTAGAGCTACTTCTGCTTCCTTCACGGATGCAGCAAAGTATAAAGGTATAACAGTCGGTTTGGATGGTAATCTTTCATCCGGCGCAGCAGGGGCTGCAGCTACTACCGTAGCGGCTACCATCACTGTATCAGCAACATATTCATCAGAAGCTACATTTCTAAACAGTGCTAAAACTGCGGATGCAGTTGCCGCAGCAGGTATTGATGTCTCTTCTCAAAGTGCCGCAAACACAGCGATCACATCAATCCAAAGTGCTATTGAAACAGTCTCAAGCGAACGTTCTAAATTAGGTTCTCTGCAGAACAGGTTCGAACACACCATTGCTAACTTGGGTACTTCTTCTGAAAATCTCACCGCTGCTGAGTCCCGTATCCGTGATGTAGATATGGCTAAGGAAATGATGGAGTTCACAAAGAACAACATCCTCAGCCAGGCAGCTCAGGCAATGCTGGCTCAAGCTAACCAGCAGCCTCAAGGAGTACTTCAGTTATTAAGATAAGCAGTGAACCAATATGAAGGAATAGTCTATAGCACCATATGACTAAACACCAAGGGCCAGAGAAAAAATTCTCTGGCTCTTTTTGAACATAAATTATAGAGAAAACCCCTATTTACGCATAAAAATGAGGTGTAATAGTGAAAATTAATCCGAACATCATTAACAATCCCCCCCATACCAATAATAAAAACACAAAAAATCAGGAAAAAAGTAAAGAAATACCGATAGAAAAAGAAAGCCAATACATCCCTAACCAAGGGGAAGAAAAGAAGGTTACCTACGATAATCCCAAGGTTAACCAAACTGAGGTTAAAAGACTTAAGGAAGAAAGTGACAGGGCCCACAGTGGTCTGAGGAGAATGGTAGAGGAGCTTTTGAAAAGGCAGGGCATGACCTTTAATGATTTGGAGTTGGGGAAAGAAGTCATAGTTGATGAAATTGCCAGAAGTGAAGCCCAAGCCCTTATTGGAGAAGGGGGAGACTTAAGCCCAGAGAAGGTCAGTGATAGGATTGTAGAGTTTGCCAAGGCTATTTCTGGTGGAGATAAAGGGAAATTTGAAATACTCAAGTCGGCAATTGAAGAAGGCTTTAAGCAAGCGGCAGAGGTATTAGGGGGAGAACTGCCGGAGATTTCTCAAAAAACCTATGATCTTGTTATGGAAAAACTGAATTACTGGAAGGAAGAAGAGCAATAGAACAGGGATAGTTCTTGACGACTAGAGCAATTTGGTGATTAAGTAAAAGCCAACCGAAAAGGTTGGCTTTTATGGCTATTCTATATTTCTATCTGTTATCTTACGGGACTTAAATGGGCTATATCCGCTTCATGTTCTATAGAACGTAAGGATAAACGTTCTAGGAGCCTCTCTTGTTTTTTGTGGTTATCAAAACCTTTTTTTATATCACCCTTGATATAATTGATATTCTCGGCAAGGGAATGGAGTTGGGCAGTATTTTCCTCAGTGCGGTGCTCTAAAGCTAGCAAAAGATCTCTTTGCTCATCAGATTTCCCCTCAAGAATATCAACTTTTTCATTAAGCTTAGAAACATCAGATTTAAGCATTGAAACATCAGACTTAAGTACAGAAATATCAGACTTAAGTACAGAAATATCAGACTTAAGTACAGAAATATCAATCCTTATTTCTTTGACTTCCTCTAGGATTTTATTTAATATATGCTCCATGTATTAAGCCCCCCTTTTTAAACTTTAATTTTATTATATTATACCTTGTCCAAAGTTAATAGGATAAAAATACTAAATTTCAGTTAACTTCAACCGATATATAAAGTAAATAGAGTAGTAACGGAGGGTAAAAAATGAGGGTAGAAGGAGTAAGTCAAACAGTTCCCGTTAAAAGAGTGGAACCTGTTGGTAAACAAATCGGTAATAGTGATGCTAATATAAAAAATAATACAAATAAAGGACAAAACAGTGAGCAACAAAGAAATTCAGAGGAAGAAATAATTTCCGCAATTGAATCAGCCAATAAGCATTTTGAGATTTATGACAAAAGGCTGGAATTTTCAATTCATGAAAAAACTAAGGAAATCATGGTTAAGATTATCGACTCTAATACTGATGAAGTTATAAAGGAAATTCCCTCCCAAAAAATATTAGATATGATAGCCAATATGATGGAATTAGCAGGTTTATTGGTGGATGAAAAAGTCTAAGGTGGTGTTAGAAAGTGGATTTGCGAATAGGTGGAATTGCCTCCGGACTGGATACTCAGCAGATTATTAAGGACTTAATGCAAGCTGAACGGACCAAAGTTGACAAACTAGAGCAAAATAAGATGCTCCTTGAGTGGAAGCAGGAAATGTATAATGATCTGAATAAAGAGCTGGCTAATTTTATATTAGATAGCAAAAAAGAATTTGGCTTAAGTAAAACAACCTCTACGGGTTTATATGTTAATAGTTCGGTCAGCGGTCTGGATTGGGTAAGAAAAGCTACTGTATCGGACTCAAGTATTGCAAGCATAAGTGCTCGTGCTGATGCGGTGGAAGGTAGCTATAATGTTCATGTTGAGAGTTTAGCCTCTAATGCTAATGTAGCCAGCAATCAATCATTGGGTGAATTGGGTGTCCTTAAACAGCAGTTTACTCTAAATGATAGTGATGTCATAAAATTCACTATACATAGAATAGAAAATAATCAGGAAACTGTATCCCAAACCTTTGAATTCAGCGGTGATGATTTAAGCAATCTGACTATCCAAGATATAGCCAATCAAATAAATAGCTACCGTGATGCAGTGGGCAAAGATTTAGGTGTGAAAGCGGTTTATGATGCAAGTATTAACCGCTTTTTCCTGCAAAGCACTACAACGGGTGAAAGTAATGGCTTTAAAGTAACAGAAGATACTGGTGTGGAAAATGTAATTAACTTTATGACTGGGATAGATGGAGATAATAGTCCGACAAATATAGTTGGTCTCAAATTAGAAAGTGGGATAGCAAATAAAGGTACTGATGCTATTATTGATTTTGGCGGAGCATCAGGAATTCATCAGAGCTCAAATCAGTTTACTATCAACGGTATAAACTTTGACCTAAAGGCTAAAGGTGATACTACTGTACAGGTAGCAACAGATATTGATGGTGTTTATGAAAAAATAAGTAATTTTGTCACAAAATATAATGAGCTAATAAGTAAATTCAGCGAAACATTGGGGGAAAAACGGTATAGGGATTACCTCCCTTTAACTAAAGAACAAAAGGATTCTATGTCTGAAAAAGAAATTGAATTATGGGAAGAGAAGGCCAAGAGCGGCTTGATTAAAGAAGATAAGATTATTGCCCAAACCCTCCAGACAATAAGAAGCGGTTTTTATGACAAAGTAGAAGGGGTTACTGGTATCTTCGATCAACTTACACAAATTGGCATTTCTACTGAGAGTTATTTTAATGCTAATGGCGGACAGCTAGTCATAAATGAAAGCAAACTAAAAACGGCTATCAGGGATAATGTGGACGGAGTTCTTGACCTTTTATTCAAAGAACCGGAAGGTGACCTCAAATCTAAAACAGAAAGTAGTATGACTGCCTCGGAATTAAAAGAGAAACGCAGCCAGAGCGGTCTTATCAGACGGCTATTTGATAACATGGTAGTTGGTATGAAAGACATAGTCTCTAAAGCCGGTGCCGGGAGTAATGCTGATTTATATCGTAATGTCAACTCAAGTATAATGATTGACTTTGTTACAAATTATGGCAGCATAAGTATCCTAGATAAGGATGCAAATGGTTTAAATAAACGGATAGCTCAGATGAATGACTATCTTATTAGAACAGAGGATCGCTATTGGAAGCAATTTACCGCAATGGAAACAGCCCTGCAGCGGATGAATTCCCAAAGCTCGTGGCTCATGCAGCAATTCGGAGGAGGAGAATAAAAGTTCAAGGTTAAGGTTTCGCTTCGCTAGGTTGAGGTTGAGAAAATACTTGAATTATTTTTAACCTTAACCTTAACCTTAACCTTAACCTTAACCTCAATTATTAGGGATGGGTTGTGATGAAATGGAAGACAAGCTAGCATTATTAAAAAATAAAAAAATTGAATATCTTAAGCATATATTTGAGTTAACCTCAAAGCAGAGACAAGCATTGGTAATTGAGGATATAGAAAGCTTTCAGCTATTGATTAATGAGAAGCAGCTGTATATGAATAAAATTAATCAGTTGGATAAGGAACTATATCAGTTAGAGGAAGGATATCAAGAGGAAATTAGTGAAAGCTGTCGAGGGATACTTTCAACTATTATAGAGGCAGACAGCGAAAACAGGATAATGGCGACTAAAATCTTCGAGGCAATTAAGGAGAAAATCGGCAAGGTGCGCCAAGGAAAAAAGGTGCATAATGCTTATAATCCCTCTCTTTTCAACACAGCCTTCTTTAATAAAGCAAGGTGAGCGCGTCTAAGAAGACTATGGTTTATATTATAGTCGATAGTCAATAGTATATCGGTCTTAGTCTTAATCTAGCGAAGCAAAATCTTAACCTTAACCTCATTATTTATTAACCGTGTATATCCGTGTGCCCCGTAGGGGCCCGTGGTTACAAAATATCTATTTCTAGTCACCAACATAAAAGGAGTGATTTTTTGTGGCATTAGCTCAAAACCCGTACGCCCAGTATAAACAGCAGGCTGTTACTACCGCTGGACCGGAAAAACTTTTGATTATGCTTTTTGATGGAGCTATTCGCTTTGCCGGTCAAGCCAGAAAGGCTATTGAAGATAAGGATATTGAAAAGAGTAACAATTATCTTATGAGATGCCAGGACATTGTTTTTGAGTTGATAGGCTCTTTAAATATGGATTTTGAAATTTCCCATTCTCTTTTGCCAATGTATGAGTATATAAATTATAATCTGCAACAGGCTAATATTCAGAAGGATTTAAAATATCTTGATGAAGCTGAAATTTATTTAAGGGAATTTAGGGAGATCTGGATACAGACAGCTAAGCTGGTCAAAAACCCTCAGTCAAATCAATCTGGTGGTGATGAAAAAGGTGAATACAAATAAGCTTCTAGTCCCTGTACTGCAGTCTATGGCTGACGGTTATAAGAGACAGTTAGTTAAATATAAAGTTATGTTAAAACTAGCTGAGAAGCAAAAGGAATATGAAGAAGCAGAAAATATGCATAAATTAGAGGAGGTTATCCAAGCTCGCCAGGTCCTTATTAAGAAATTAGATGAAATGAACAATAAGCTTAAGCCTCTTAGGGATGATATTATGAATATTTTAGGCTTAAAGGAATTTTCCAGTACAGCCTTATTGGAAGCAATACCTATTGAGGCAACCCAAGATTTAGCGGAAACATTAAGCCAATTAGGTGAAGTTTTATATGCTATTAAAGAATTAGATCAGATAAATGAAAAAATGCTCCGGGAAAAGCTATCCCAGGTTAACACTAAATTGGATGTAGTACAACAAAAAAGTCTAGCCCAAAAAGCTTATAAAAAGAAGATACTTGAATCAACATCGGAATATATTGATAAAAATAAATAGAAAATTGGCGCTTTTAGAGCGCCGATTTTTTATTTTTCGACACGTATAAAGAACATGTTGATAAAGCAAGAAGAATTTAAGAGGCTTAAATTAATAAATCCACAAGGAAACAGCCTTGTTTTGCAAGTTATCCTCAGACTTATCCACATTATCCACAGGAATGCTGTCCACAACGGGGGAAAAATTAAAATATTTTTCGACAAATATTTTTAGCGAAAATGGTGGAAAGAATAATGATAAGAATACTTTTTAGTTTTCTAAAAAACAAAAGAGTCGGGGAGAGGAAATGTTAAGATTATATGTTGAACCCATGACAAGTATTCATAGCTTTTGTCTAATTGTAGTTAAAAAAATATTTTTACTGTGTAAAAAGGCTATATATAAAAGGCAATATAAGGTATTGATTAAATATACGGGAAAAAGTATAATTATTTAAGTTAGAAAAGGGAAATTGTTTTTATTAAAGGGGAGGAAATATAAATGAAAAATTTCTTTAAATTGTCATTAATAGCTTTACTTATGATCGCTTTAGTATCTTTTGCTGGCTGTGCTACAAAGGTGGAGCCAAAAGCAGAGGCTCCCAAAGCAGAGACTCCGAAAGAAGAACCTAAGGAAGAGGTTGTTTATAAAGTAGGTACAGAGCCTACCTTCCCACCATTTGAGATGACCAATGATAAAAATGAGATTATTGGCTTTGACATTGATTTAATCAGGGCTATTGCTGAGGATCAAGGGTTTAAAGTTGAAATTCAACAGCTAGGTTTTGATGGACTTGTATTAGCTGTACAATCAGGTAATATTAGTATTGCTGCTTCTGGTATGTCCATTACTCCCGAACGTCAGGAACAAGTTGATTTTAGTGAACCTTATATTGATGCTGGTTTAGCTATCGCGGTAGCTGGAAATAATGAAATAATTAAAGGTGAAGCGGATTTAAAAGGTAAATCAGTGGCTGTACAAATCGGGACAACAGGTGCTAAAAAGGCTGAAGAACTTAAAAATGCCGGCATAATTAAATCCATTAAAAGTATTCCCACTGTTGATGTAGTTATGATGGAACTAATGAACGGTGGTGTGGATGCAGTCATAAATGACTTGCCTGTTACCGAAGCCTATATCGCTAAACAGCCTGGTAAAATTAAAATTGTGGGCGATGTTTTAGAGAGTGATTCCTATGGTTTTGCCGTAAGAAAAGGGAATACAGAATTACTGGAAAAAATTAATACAGGACTAAAGAATGTAGTGGAAAATGGTAAATACACAGAAATTCAGAAAAAATATTTTGGCGAGTAGAAATACGAATGCGTAACACCATGTGTTACGCATTCGTTTTAGGTGCAGCCCTTCGTTAAGTCACTATTGACCATTGACTTATCCTCTAGTCAGTCACTATTTAACAGTCATTATTTTTAAGGTAGGTGGAAAATGTGGAGCATTTAATCAAAGTACTGCCTCAGCTCTTACGAGGGGCTGTCATAACGGTAGAGATCACTTCTTTATCAGTATTTTTTGGCATGCTTATTGGTTTATTCATGGGTTTGGGTAAATTATCAAAAAACCCACTTTTTAAATTACCTGCTGTAATTTACGTGGATTTTATCCGAGGTACGCCATTATTTGTGCAAATTTTATTATTTTACTACGGTATTCCGAATTTAGTTTTTCAGTATACGGGAAATCCTTTTAACATTGAACCCATGATTGCTGCTGTAGTTGTTTGCAGTTTAAACAGTGGAGCATATGTAGCAGAAATATTTAGAGCAGGAATTCAATCTATTGAAAGGGGACAAATGGAGGCAGCCCGCTCTTTGGGGATGAATCATTCACAGGCAATGCGGTATATAATTTTACCTCAGGCGTTTAAGAGAATAGTGCCCCCTCTTGGCAACGAATTCATTGTTCTTTTAAAAGATACTTCTCTGTTAGCTGTTATCGGGGTTATAGAATTAACACAGAGTGGACGGTTGTACGTTGCATCAACTTACGCTGCTTTCCCCGCCTATATTGGTGTTGCTTTAGTTTATCTTGTTATGACATTGAGTATCTCCCGGTTAGTAGACTGGACAGAAAGGAGGCTGGGTGTAAGTGATCGTCGTGAATAATCTTGTAAAAAACTTTGGCAGTTTAGAGGTCTTAAAAGGCATCTCGGAAAGAGTAAAGCCTCAGGAAGTTGTCTGTATTATCGGACCTTCTGGTTCGGGAAAAAGTACCTTTCTGCGCTGTTTAAATTTATTAGAAACACCCACTTCCGGAGATATTACCATTGACGGAAAAAGTATTACTGATCCAAAAAATGATATTAACAAGATTCGGGAAGAAGTAGGTATGGTTTTTCAGAGATTCAATCTTTTTCCCCACATGACAACTTTGCAAAATATTACTCTGGCTCCGATGAAAGTAAAGGGTCTAAGTCAAAAGGAAGCAGAAGAAAGGGCACATAATTTATTAATCAAAGTTGGCCTAACTGATAAAGCTCATGTATACCCTGATTCATTATCGGGAGGACAACAACAGCGAGTGGCTATTGCCAGAGCCTTAGCTATGTATCCTAAGATTATGCTTTTTGATGAGCCGACCTCATCTCTTGATCCGGAAATGGTTGGTGAGGTCTTAGCAGTAATGAAGGACCTTGCTGGTGAAGGTATGACTATGGTTGTTGTGACCCACGAGATGGGCTTCGCCCGGGAAGTGGGGGACAGGGTACTGTTTATTGATGAAGGAATAATTGTAGAACAAGGCACGCCAGCGCAAATCTTCAGCGATGCACAAAATGAAAGAACGCGGGCTTTCTTAAGTAAAATCTTATAAACAATAATTTAGCCACAGATACACACAGATGGTTATTAAATTACTTTAGTTTGGTTTTAAAAATCATTGTTCATCAGTGTTCATCCGTGGCTTAAAAAAAAGTATAACCCCAGAGCTCGCTCCGAGGTTATACTTTTTTTAAGCCTTATATATATCTACAATATAATTATTCGATATTTAAAGCTTATTAACGTTGGCTGCTTGAGGTCCTCTAGCACCATCAACAACGTCAAAACTTACCGCTTGACCTTCGTCTAAGGTTTTGAAACCTTCTGTTAAGATAGCAGAGAAATGAACGAATACATCTTTTCCGTCTTCTCCTTCAATAAAACCATAACCTTTTTCCGCGTTAAACCATTTAACTTTACCTTGCATTTAAAAAATCCTTCCCTTCATAAATAAACTGTAAGTATAAATTTTACTTACTTTATGATTATATACTTTTTTTATAAAATTAGCAACTTATTAGGAAATTAAATTTTTATTAGCCAAATTCTGGCTCAATTAAGCCATAATTACCATCTTTTCTCCGATAGACAACATTTACCTCATCAGTTTCTGCATTTAAAAATACAAAAAAGTTATGTCCTAAAAGATCCATCTGCAAAATTGCCTCTTCTTCTGGCATTGGCTTTAGGGCAAAGTGTTTTGTTCTGACAACCCTTGGCTCCTGTTGTTCATCGGGCACAAAATTACCATTAGGCACTAAATCTAATACCGATAAGGTTTTTATCTTGCGATTTATACGGGTTTTATATTTACGAACCTGTCTTTCTAATTTATCCACAACATTATCGATGGAATTATACATATCAGTAGTTTCTTCTTCACCTCGTAATATATAACCATCAATAGGTATTGTTACTTCAATCCGATGTAGCTCCCTCTCAACCACCAGAGTAACAGTTGCCTCTCTTAACTCCCCCTCGAAGTATTTTTCAATTTTACTGACTTTCTTTTCGACGTACTCTTTTAGCGCTGGTGTAACCTCAAAATTTTTGCCCTTTACTATAATTTTCATAATACCAGCTCCCTTCTAGGTACTTTGTTATAAATATTCCATAGAAGTCTAAAATATCCTTCTATGGAACGATTTCCATAATTTACAGCTTGACTATTTATTAGTTGCAATAATAAAGAATGACTTGCAACATTTAACTTATTTTTACCCAAAAATCATAAAGAGTAAACAAAAAAAAATAAAATTTTAAAATAGTTATCTGCTAGTAGTCAATAGTATATATATGTGATTTTATTAGCATTTATAGATGTGGTTATGATAAAATGACAGTTAAGGACTTTGTATCAATAATGCACAAATATTTGATTACTCTATAATGCAAAAACGTTCAGTTAGGAGTGAAATATGGATGGTATTTGGGTTTTTAAAAAATTTATTAGATGATAATGCGAAAGAAATTAAGCGGCTACAGAAACCCGTAGATATTATTAACAGTCTGGAAAAAGACATGGAAAATCTCTCTGATGAGGAACTGCAAAATAAAACTGCTGAATTTAAAATGAGGTACAAAGAGGGTACAAGCCTGGATGATTTATTGCCGGAAGCTTTTGCTGTAGTAAGAGAAGCTTCTAAGCGGGTTCTCAAGATGCGGCATTTTGATGTCCAACTGATGGGGGGCGTGGTCCTTCACCAGGGGCGGATTGCCGAAATGAAAACTGGAGAAGGCAAAACCCTGGTTGCTACTTTACCTGCCTACCTTAATGCTCTAACCGGTAAAGGAGTGCATGTTATTACGGTTAACGATTATCTGGCAAAACGGGATAGTGAATGGATGGGGCAGCTATACACGTTTTTAGGGCTTGAGGTAGGCCTAATTGTTCACGGTCTTGATTATAATGAACGGACCCAGGCCTATGCTGCAGATATTACCTATGGAACAAATAATGAATTTGGCTTTGATTACCTTAGAGATAATATGGTTATGTATAAAGAAAATATGGTGCAGCGGGACCTGCACTACACAATTATTGATGAAGTAGATAGCATCCTGGTTGATGAGGCTAGAACACCTTTAATAATTTCCGGATCAGCGGATAAGCCTACGGAATTGTACAAAATGGTTGCTAAAGTTATACCTAGACTTAAAAATGAAGACGATTTTACTATTGATGAAAAGCAAAACCTGGTTACCTTAACAGATGCAGGAATTATTAGGGTGGAGAAAATGTTGGGTATCGAAAACCTGGCAGATGAAAAAAATATGGAAATAACCCACCATGTTAATCAGGCTTTAAAAGCCCATACCTTAATGAAAAGAGACCGGGATTATGTTGTTAACGAAGGGGAAGTAATTATTGTTGACGAGTTTACCGGTCGTTTAATGTTCGGACGGCGCTATAGTGATGGTCTACATCAGGCTATCGAAGCAAAAGAAGGGGTAAAAATTGCAAGAGAATCCCAGACCTTGGCTACTATTACTTTCCAAAATTATTTCCGTATGTATAAAAAACTCAGTGGTATGACTGGTACAGCAAAAACAGAGGAAGATGAATTTATAAAAATTTATGGGATGGATGTTGTTGTCATCCCCACCAATCAGCATATGATCCGGGAGGATAAGCCAGATGTAATTTACCGCTCGGAGATGGGGAAATTTAATGCTGTGGTAGAGGAAATTATTGTTAGATATAATGAGAGTCAGCCGGTTTTGGTTGGTACAGTATCCATAGAAAAATCAGAGCTTTTAAGCAGCATCCTCACTCAGAGAGGTATTGTCCATCAGGTACTTAACGCTAAGTTCCATGAGCAGGAGGCAGAAATTGTTGCTCAAGCAGGGCAAAAAGGGATGGTAACCATCGCTACCAATATGGCAGGCCGAGGTACTGATATAGTTTTAGGACCAGGAGTGACGGATCTAGGAGGCTTAGCAATCATTGGTACTGAACGCCATGAAGCTCGACGGATAGATAATCAGCTGCGGGGAAGAAGTGGTCGGCAGGGAGATCCAGGTGTCACTCAGTTTTACATTTCATTAGAAGATGATTTAATGCGTTTGTTTGGCTCAGAGAACATTCTGGGACTTATGGATAAACTAGGAATGGATGACACTATTCCTATTGAAAATGGTATTATTTCCAAAGGAATAGAAAATGCCCAGAAGAGGGTGGAGGCCCGTAACTTTGATATCAGGAAACATGTTCTAGAATATGATGATGTTATGAACCAGCAGAGGGAAGTAATTTATTCTCAGCGGCGAAAGGTTCTAATAGGAGAAAACATCAAGGAAAGTATTTTGGATATGATAGAAAAGTTAGTAGCAAGAACTATTGACGGTTTTGCTGGTGAGATACCTTATCCGGAGGAATGGGATCTGCAAGGACTTTTAAATGCTGCAGAACAGAGCTTTTTACCCAATCATAGAATAACTGCTGAAAAGCTGGCAAATATGGAAGGAAATGAAGTTCGGGAATTTCTTCAAAAAGAGGCGTTTGAACTTTATGAAGCCAGGGAGCAGGAATTAGGGTCAGAAGCTTTACGAGAAATAGAAAGACTTGTTCTTTTAAAGATTGTTGATGCCAGGTGGATGGACCATCTAGATGCGATGGATCAGTTGCGGCAGGGCATATACCTGAGGGCTTATGGCCAAAGAGACCCATTAACAGAGTATAAGTTTGAGGCCTTTGACATGTTTAACCAGATGATTGAAGAAATACAGCAGGAAACAGTTCGCTATATCTACAGGGTTAATGTTGTGGAGCGGCCGGAAGAAAGAACTGATGTAATTGAGAATAAATATGCAGAAGACCAAGTCAAGACCCCGGTTAAATCTGATAAAATTGGCCGTAATGACCCCTGCCCCTGCGGCAGCGGTAAAAAGTATAAGAAGTGCTGCGGATAGGATTGCGTAGCAATCTACGTTAAATCGTGGGCGAGTGAGCGCGCTAGAGAACCTACAGTGCAACTAAAAATCTGTACGAAGGTTGATTTGCATTAAGTGATAGAGGCATAGATAAGGGATATTTTTTTCAGATGTAGCTGATATAAGATTATACTGTCTGATGCATCATCATGTTGATTTTTTGATGCATTACATGTTATTAACTAGTTCACAAGCGAAGCCTTCTTATTTTTTCGCGCTCACGCGCTCTCGTGCCCACGTATAGACTTATGAAGAGGTGAATTTGATGGATTTTGAAATTAAGAGGGAATTAGAGAATGCTGCAAAGAAAGTTAAAGATTTAAGGGATTCTCTTTGACCTTCCAGACAAATTGAGACAAATAGAAGAACTGGAAAATAAAGTTGGGGTGTCCAATTTTTGGGATAGCCCAGAGACAGCTCAAAAAACCATGCAGCAGCTGACTAAGCTCAAGGATAAGGTAGAGGAGATTAATAGGCTGGAAACAAAGCTTGAAGATATTGAAGTCCTTTATGAGCTTGGTAAAGAAGAAGGCACGGAAAGTCTTTTACCTGAAATAGCTCGAGAACTGAAAGAGCTCAATGAGCTTTTGGGAAAAATGGAGCTGGAAACCCTACTCAGTGGTAAATATGATCAAAATAACGCAATCCTGACTCTCCATCCTGGAGCAGGGGGTACTGAATCTCAAGATTGGGCGGAGATGCTATTTCGCATGTATACCCGCTGGGCCGAAAGCCATGGATATCGTGTAGAGATTCTGGATATGCTACCAGGTGATGAAGCGGGAATAAAAAGTGTAACTGTTTCTATTGAAGGAGAAAACGCATTTGGTTATTTGAAGTCGGAAAAAGGTGTGCACAGGCTAGTTCGGATATCACCCTTTGATGCTTCTGGTAGAAGACATACATCTTTTGCCGCTGTTGAAATAATGCCGGAGGTTACTGATGAGGCAGCAATTGAAATAGATTCCAAGGACTTAAAGGTGGATACCTATCGCTCCAGTGGTGCTGGGGGGCAGCACGTAAATAAGACTGATTCGGCAGTACGTATCACTCACCTGCCTACAGGTGTTATTGTTCAATGTCAGAAGGAAAGGTCACAAATCAGTAATAGAGCAACAGCCATGAAAGTACTGCAGTCAAAATTATTAGAACTGCAGATGAAAGAGAAGGATAAAGAACTGGCCCAATTAAAAGGTGATCAGCAGGAAATAGGCTGGGGAAGTCAGATTCGGTCTTATGTATTTCACCCTTATAATATGGTCAAAGACCACCGAACCTCGGTAGAAAAGGGTAATGTTCATGCTGTCATGGATGGCGATTTAGATGATTTTATTGACGGGTATTTAAAAATGCAGGCATCTCAGTGATGAGAGGCCTGCATTTTTATACCTGCGGTATAGGTTGAGGTATAGGTTAAGGTTGAGGTTAAGGTTAAGGTTAAGGTTATAAGATATGATAAGAGATCAGTTCATAAGACTTAAAACTAAGGAAGATCCTACGAAAGTAATGTAGCGAAAGTTCAATCTAAGAAGTGAGATATAATCTCTACTCAGCCTTAGCCTAGTAAACGGAGTGAGCGAAACCTTAACCTATGCATTATTCTGTAGCACTGTAGCACTGCAGCACTGACATATATAGCCCATTAGCCTCATACTGTCATGCAGTAAGCCCATGATTTAAATTAATAAGCAGTAAGTGGTACACTAGAAAGCTCCATATGATAGCGGCTTACTCTTTTCACATATTTCTGTGGTAGAGTTAACTCTGCACGGAGTTTATTATCGACATAGGTTTCCCCGGCATTATAGGCAACAAGTGTTTTTTCCAAGCTGCCGTTATATCGTGTCAGTAAACGCTGCAAGATATAGGTGCCCATATGGATATTGGTGTCGATATCAAACAAGTCTTCTCTTGTTTCGGGAGCCTTTGTTCCCATTAGCTTTGCCCAATAAGGGGCATATTTTAGACGAATCTGCATTAATCCTGTGTCATCTAGTGCCCCCTTGCAACTAGGGTAAAATTCGCTTTCAGCAGCAATAACCGATATTATTAAGTTTTGGGGAACATTATATTGGGTACTGTATTTTTCAATGAAATTGGCGATTGACTCAATTGTATTTTGTTCTAAACGTGGGTTTAACTTATTGACTAAAGTAAGAAAATCCTCGTCAGATAACAATTTTGGTGGCTGCTTTTTCGGTGTTGGCTCTGCTTTAGGTAAGTGCAGGCTGTCGTCAGCAACATCCTGACTAGAACACCCGATAGAGGTTGCTACTAACAGTAAAGATACCCCTATGGCTAAGGCCTTGCGTCCCTTTTTACCCATCCCTAATACCTCCTATTGTTGTACAAATTAAAATCTTCTATAAGTTATAACTATTCATCATAGTCATAACCATATTCCACCAAAAATATTCACTCAATATTATCCTGAAAGAAATATATTTGGCAACTGTGTAATAAGTCTTATATAGGGAATATAAAAGGATAGGGGACCATAAGATGAAAATAAGGTCTGGATTACTCGTTTTTACGCTTGTATGCTCTTTGGCTATTATTGGGTTAACTATATTAAAGTTAGATAATAGTATCGAGAGGCAGCTTGAGTTAGCTATTTTGGACGGATACCCTGGTACAACAAAAGCCGATGTTGGTCTGAAAATTAATTGGCTAAAGGACGGAGTACAAGGAAATATTGCTAGTCTAACAGTCAAAATTTATGATTGGCGCCATGAAAGTCTGCAAATTAATATTTTTCAAGGAGATTTTATAAATGTTCAAATAAACTGGCTGCAGCTTTTTCGCAAAAAGCAAATTATAGTTGAAAAAATAGGGCAGGGTAATATTCTGGCAGCAATTGATGAGACAAATTTAAATAAAATGATAAATCGCTACTACCGGGGTCTAAGTATAAATTTAGAGGAGAATGGGATGAAGGTTAATTTAAATGTAAAGATACTTGACTACACAATAAGGGCTATAGTTCACGGCACCTTAATACCGGGAACCGGACCAGCACTATATTTTGTACCAGAAAAAATTGATATAGGTAAGTATGAATTATCGGAAAATATTCGGCAGGATTTATTTAAAAAAATGAAAATTCCTTTATCTTTGGAAAAAATACCCTTCACTTTTCAAGTAACAACTGTTAAGATAATGCAGAATAAAATAATTATTGAAGGTAAAGTGTAGACTAATAATAGTGGGAAGATTTCACTCCACTTCGTTCCGTTAGATTAAGATTTCGCTTCGCTAGATTAAGGATTAGAGTGTCTAGACCACCGACTATAGACCATAGTCCTTGATTCTTGGTCACTGGGCACGGGTCACTGAGCACTGGGCACAAGAATGTGTATTAAACTAGCCACCAGGCACAAGTAAATTATTGGGGGTATAAAAAATGGATGAAAAGATGCTAACATCTTTAAAGGAAAAGGCAAAGGTTATTCGCAGGCATATTGTTAAGATGACAGGAGCTGCCGGTTCTGGGCATCCGGGTGGGTCCTTATCTGCAGCAGATATTGTAACATATTTATATTTTAAAGAATTAAAGATTGACCCCAATAACCCAGAATGGCTTGAAAGGGATAGATTTGTTTTGTCTAAAGGACATGCAGCACCAGTTTTATATGCAGCCTTGGCCGAAAGAGGATTTTTTCCTGTTGATGATCTGATTACACTAAGGAGAATTAATTCACCTTTACAGGGCCATCCTGATATGAAAAGGGTTAAAGGTGTAGAAATGTCTACAGGCTCTTTGGGGACAGGCTTTTCCACTTCAGTGGGTATGGCTTTAGCTGCCCGAATGGACCAACGTAATAATTATATTTTTGTTATGTTAGGTGATGGGGAAATTCAAGAAGGACAAGTTTGGGAAGCAGCTATGTCTGCTGCCCATTATAAATTGGAGAATTTAATAGCGTTTCTGGATTATAATGGTCTACAAATTGATGGCCCAGTTTCCGAGGTTTTATCTCCCGAACCACTTCCTGAAAAATGGCGGGCTTTTGGTTGGGAGGTTCTTGAAATAAGTGGACATGACTTTGAAGAAATTGAAAATGCTATTGCCAGAGCCAAAGAGATCAAGGGCAAACCCACCATGATTATAGCTAAAACAATTAAAGGAAAAGGGGTTTCCTTTATGGAAAATGAGGCTGGCTGGCACGGCTCTGCACCCAACCAGGAACAGGTGGAGAAAGCACTGGCTGAATTGTCTTAAGGGACAAAGCTTATGGGTGAAGATTAAGTGTCGACATACTTCTAGGTGAACATTATGCGTCTGACATCTACTTTGGGGTGAATATTATGGGTCTGACAATTCTCAGGGGTTGAGATGTTGCGTCTGACAATACTTAAGGGTGAAGATTGAGCGTCTGAATTTTTTCCCTTGAACGCTTGTGTCAGACGCAAGAGTATGTCCGCAAAGTAGCTGTCAGACGCAAGAGTTTGACCCCATAGTATTGTCAGACGGATAAATGTGGCCACGAAGTAGCTGTCAGACGCGAAAGCTAGACTCATGAGTAAAAAAAGAAAGGTAGGTTTAAATACATGGAGAGTATGGCAACCCGGGATGCTTATGGAAAGGCACTGGTTGAGTTAGGAAAAATAAATAAAAATATTGTTGTGCTAGATGCTGACTTATCTAAATCAACTAAAACAGATAGCTTTGCCAAGGAATTTCCAGAAAGATTTTTTAATATGGGTATAGCTGAACAGAATTTGATTGGATGTGCGGCAGGGTTTGCTGCATCTGGTAAAATTCCCTTTGCCAGCACCTTTGCAGTTTTTGCCACAGGCAGGGCATATGACCAAATCAGGAACTCTATTGGTTATCCTCACTTAAATGTGAAAATTGCTGCTTCTCATGCCGGCTTGACTGTTGGGGAGGATGGCGGCTCCCATCAAATGCTCGAAGATATAGCCTTAATGAGGGCCATACCGGGCATGACCGTGATTGTTCCTGCTGATGGAATGGAAACCAAACAGGCTATTTTTACTGCTGCTGAATATAAAGGACCTGTCTATATCAGATTAGGCAGACCTAAGGTTCCAGGAATTTTTGATGAAAACTATAAATTCGCCATTGGTAAAGCAGTAGTTTTAAAAGAGGGTACTGATGTAGCTTTAATGGCAGCAGGTATTATGGTGGGGGAAGCAATAAAGGCGGCAGAGGAATTGGCTGACCAGGGTATTGATGCGGCTGTAGTAAATATCAGTACTATTAAGCCTATTGATATCGAAACTATTTCTAAGGTAGCCCAAAAGGCAAATGCCGTTGTCACCTGTGAAGAACATAATATTTTTGGTGGCTTAGGTAGTGCTGTTGCTGAGGTTTTAGTAGAAAACTATCCTGTTCCTATGGAAAGAGTTGGAGTAAAGGATACATTTGGTGAGTCGGGTAAACCTAATGATCTCTTGGAAAAATACGGATTGAAAGCTAAAGATATTATTCAAGCAGCCCATAAGGTGATGAAAAGAAAATAATAGCTCATAGATAATACAAAGGGGCCTTAGGCCCCTTTGTATTATCTATTTTATTAGTTTTTCCATAGCTGCTTTGATATGCTCAATTTTTTCGGTTAATACCTTTAGGGCTTCCTTTTGCTCATTAGAGGTGGCATTATTATTTTGTATAATTTCAAAAATATTCTTAAACTTCTGACTAAATTGTTCATTCAAGTTATTTATATTTTTGGAATAAGATGAGGTTACTTCAGATAATTTCTTTATTTCATTGGCAACAACGGCAAAGCCCCGTCCATGGTCACCTGCTCGGGCAGCTTCAATGGCTGCATTAAGTGAAATTAAATTGGTTTGTTTGGCTATTTTTTCTATAAGGCTTAGATTGGTTTTGATCTCCTCCGAAATTTGGTTTACCTCTGATAGTATAATATTGCTATTCTCATTTACTTGAGATATTGACTCGGTACTTGCATATAATTCTTGAGAGGTTGCTGCAACATCAGTTATATTTTCATTTATTTTCTCACTAACATTTATGATATTTTTTTGTACCTTAATCTCTTCATATACTAGTTCTAACATGAATTTGGCCATATCTGCATAGGGTCTTACAAGATTGGGCTCTCCCGCAATTCCGATAGTCCCTATCCTTTCGCCATCTGCGAGAATAGGAATGTTGATCCCAACCCGGGCATCTCTTCCTTGTTTCCTGGATTCTTCCTCCATTTCTGCGGTAATAATGGCTTCGTCTATTTCATAAGCTAATATTTTTTTGGCACCATCATGTATATTACCAACTCGAGTACGGATACCAGCTTCATAAATTTCACCGCCTTCACCACATATAATTATAGGGTACGGAATTGAAGTATGTATTTTATCAAAAATAGTTTTAGCCAGTTCCTTACTAATCATGTACCTACCTCCTACACCTAGTAGTAAAACGTTTCTAATTTATCGTATCATAAACAGTAGAGTTAATTGTATAAAAGTATTTAATACAATAAGATAATTATGCTTATTTAGATTAAGTATAATTATCTTATTGTCCTCATGAATTTATTGCCAGTAACGAAATCATCTAAAAGGGGAGGAAATAATTTATTATTGTCGAAAACAGTAACTATCCATTTACAACGAGGTGAAATAATTGATTCAGTTTTTTAATGTTACTAAGAAGTTTGATAATGGTACATTAGGTTTAGAAAATATAAGTGTATCTATCAATAGAGGGGAATTCGTTTTTTTAGTTGGTCCTAGTGGAGCGGGGAAGTCAACTTTTACCCGACTTCTAATTCGAGAGTTGCTGCCTACCAATGGGCAGATAATGCTAGATGGCAAAAGTATAATTAGGATGAAATCTAAAGAAATTCCTGATTTGCGTCGGAAAATTGGCTTTGTCTTTCAAGACTTTCGTTTGTTGCAGGATCGTACTGTTTATGAAAATGCAGCTTTCGCTTTAGAGGCTGTAGGAACACCGATAAGTGAAGTTAAAAAAAGAGTACCTGCAGTTTTAGAAATGGTAGGTATTGGTGATAAATATGATTGCTTTCCAGAGGAACTTTCTGGCGGTGAACAGCAAAGGGTTGCAATTGCCCGTGCTATTGTAAATAATCCCAGCATTCTTTTGGCAGATGAGCCCACTGGCAATTTAGACCCCGATACGTCATTAGAAATTATGAAAATAATTAATGATATCAATAAACGGGGGACAACAATAATAATGGCTACCCATGATAGTGAAATAGTCAACAAGATGCGTAAAAGGGTAATTGTTCTAAATAAAGGTGCCATTATTAAAGATGAGCTAAAAGGGGGGTATGACTATGGCATTCAGTAGTTATATTCGTTATACCTTCCGTGATGCCTTTCGCTCTATTGGACGTCACAAGGGGATGGCGTTTGCCTCCGTTTTGACTATTGCTATATCCTTATTTATTTTAGGTAGTACTCTTTTATTAGTACTTAATAGTCAGTATCTTGTTTCGACTATGGAGTCCCAGTTAGAAATAAACGTATTTCTACAGTCTGATATAGATCGTAAAGATGCTTTAGCCTTCCAAAAAGAGATTGAAAAAATACCGGGTTTTCAGTCATTGGAATTTATTTCAAAGGAAGATGCATTGGACATCATGCAGGATAGGTTTGGTAAAGATACAGATATTTTAAAATCATTAGGAGGAGTGAATCCTTTTCCTGATTCCTATCGAATTAAAGCCCAAAGTTCAGAAAAGGTTGCATCCATTGCTGCCGAAGTTGAACAGTTTTCAGAAGTTGAAAGCATACGCTATGGAAAGGAACTGGTTGACAAGCTTTTAGCTTTCACGGTCTGGGTCAAAAATGCAGGACTGGCTATTATAATCGGGATGCTTATAGCCGGACTATTTTTAATAACAACAACCATCCGCTTGACAGTGTTTACTCGAAAAAAGGAAATAAGTATTATGAAATATGTTGGTGCCACTAATTGGTTTATCAGGTTTCCTTTTTTCTTAGAAGGGATGTTAATAGGCTTTTTAGGTGCTGTAATAGCTGGATTAATAATATACTTTGGTTATGGCGTGACAATTCAGTATGTTATTAAATCAGTTCCATTTTTACCTGTTATGGCTGATTCAGATGCGTTATACCGCATTTTAGCAGTTTTAATTATCGGTGGTACTGCTATAGGTGCTATTGGCAGTGTTATAGCAGTTCGGAAGTATTTAAAGGTGTAAATAAAAAAGCGTCTACTCGTGGGCACGTGAGCGAGTGGGCGCGATTAAGATTCATGTTAAGGTTTAAAAGAATTATTTCTTATATACCTTTTGTTAGCGCTCACAGGTAGTAAGGAGATATTTACAATGATACTTCACAATTAAATAAATTTTGGGTAAGGGTTATCGCGCCCACTCGCCCACGAATAAACGTATTAGCGTAAAAAAGGCCATCAGGCCTTTTTTAAATTCCCATCAATTGGTTGTATTAGCCAGGGGGATATATTAGTATATATATTATGAAATTAAATATTTGGTTAACAATAGTATTGACTGGTTAGGAGCTGTTATCTGGCCTCTGACCTCCATTTCTGACTTATATTATGATAGGTAGGTGGCAGTTTTGAGCAATGGGAAAAGAGTTTTGAGGTGGTTTTTTTCACTTTTGGTACTGATTTGTTTTACGGTAACAGCATTGGTAGGCGGTGTATTTTTCACTAATTACCAAAATTTTGGGCAGCTTCTACAGGTGGGGGCACTGATAAAGTCTGAGTTTCTATGGCCTGTTCAAACAGGTAAAATGATTGAAGGTGCTATTGAGGGATTAGTTAATTCCCTAGAGGATGAATATTCTGTTTATATGAACGCTGAAAAGTTTCAGGAGCTACAGGCTCATATTCAGGGAACTTTTGGCGGTATAGGAATCTATGTAGGTCTTAGGGAAAATAAAATCACCGTAATAGCACCCATTGAAGGCACACCTGGGGCTAAGGCAGGTATAAAATCAGGAGATGTTATTGTTAAGATTAATGATAAATCAACTGAAAACATGGATATAGATGAAGCAGTTGGTATCATGAAAGGTGAGCCAGGTACAGATGTTAAGGTTTCTATTGAAAGGTCTGGCGCAGAAAAGATGCTGGATTTTGAAATTACCCGAGAAATTATTAATGTTCCTACTGTTGAAGGTAAAATATTAGAAGAAAACCCTGATATAGCTTACTTAAGAATTGCAATGTTTGCTGGTAATACTGACGAGGCCCTTGTGGAGGAGATGAAAAAGCTTACAGACCAGGGATTTAAAGCTATGATAATTGACTTGCGGGATAACCCTGGAGGAGATTTACACACTGTGGTTAATATAGCTGGGCATTTTATTCCGGCTGGACCAGTAGTACATATTGTAAATAATAATGATAAAACTGAAACTCTCCCCGCTCAAGGCAATTATATTAAGGTCCCTCTTGTTGTACTAATAAATGGGGGAAGTGCTAGTGCTTCAGAGATACTGGCAGGTGCTGTTAAGGATACTGGAGTAGGTACTCTTGTAGGCACAAAAACCTTTGGCAAAGGGATAGTTCAGTCTATTTTCTTTCTAAACAAAGGGGCGGGACTAAAGCTAACTACTGCTAAATATTTAACACCTAACAAAAACGATATCCATGAAAAAGGAATTGAACCTGATATTCTAGTGGAACTGCCTGAATTTACACCTGAGCAGAAAGAACCGTTAAAGGATACCCAAAAAGAAAAAGCTATTGAAATATTGGAGGGGCTAATTAATAAATAAGGTTAAGGTTAAGGTTAAGGTTGAGGTTAAGGTTAAGGTTAAGGTTAAGGTTGAGGTTAAGGTTAAGGTTAAGGTTAAGGTTAAGGTTAAGGTTGAGGTTAAGATTGAGATTTAAGATTTCGCTTCGCTAGACTGAGATTAAAGAATGTGAAGTATCAATTATAGAGGCAAGGCTTGTCTCTGTTCTGAGCAAGGAGAGCAGACGCAAGGCCTTCCAATATGAGTAAATGTTTATTTATCTCAACCTTAACCTAGCGAAGCGGAACCTTAGCCTTTGTTTTCTGTAGCACTGTAGCACTGTAGCACCGACATGCTGTATAGCCTATGAGCTTTCGCACAGACCTTCTGTACACCCTGTGAGCAATTGAGAGGAGAACTACCTTTGGTTTTTTTAAAACTGATACCCATGATCCTTTATAACCTTATTTCCCTGTTCAGCCAACCTATTTTTTGGTTAGTAATGCTTATTATTTGGTTTCAGTTTAGGCGGATGGCTAAAATGAAAAGCCAGTTTTTCAATGTGCCTGAAGAGAGTGTCCTTCAGCCTACATTAATTGCAACTATCTATGGTGTTATCGGGGGAATTTTGGGTAGCTTTATCTTGGTTTTTGTAGGCATATCTGTTTTAGAGGTGGGTATTCAGTATTTATGGATGCTGGCAATTATATTTATGCTGATTGACCAGAGATTTATGTGTTTTGCCTATGCCGGGGGTATGGTATCCATAGTAAAGTATTTCTTTGGTTACCCTGATATCAGTATTCCGCAAGTAATGGCTCTAGTAGCTATCCTTCACTTAATTGAGGCAGTACTGATATTATTTAGCGGTCATTTGGGGGCAGTTCCTATTTATGTGAAAGGTAAGGATGGTAGGCCGATAGGAGGATTTAATCTGCAAAAATTCTGGCCATTGCCAATAGTTGCTATGGTCGCAGTGGCCATGCCAGAGGCAAGTACCATAAATGAAGTTATGAAAATGCCTGATTGGTGGCCCCTTATAAAGACCGAGTTGCTTAATAAGAATGAAAATATCGTCTACATGCTTGTTCCTGTCATTGCTGGCCTTGGTTATGGTGATATAGCTCTGACAACCAGACCTCGGGAGAAAACCAGCCGTTCAGCTCTGCACTTAGCCATTTTCAGTATAATTCTTTTAGGCTTAGCAATTCTTGCAGCTAATTATCCCAGTTTGGCTATCTTGGCTGCGGTCTTCGCCCCCCTAGGTCATGAAGTAATTATCTTTTTAGGCCGACGATTTGAATTTGCTGGTGAACCTAGATTTGTCAGCCCAGAGCAGGGAATTATGGTTTTAGATTTGCTAGCTTCGTCGCCACTAAAATCTGCAGGACTAATAACGGGTGATATTATGTTAAATATTAATGGGGTGCCTTTAAATAACAGCAGTGACTTGGAGTATGCTTTACAGTTTGCTGGGTCTTCTTTTGAGGTAGAGTTCTTATCTGGTGATAATAAAATATTTAAAAGGAAAATAATTCGTAGGCAAAACTTTGAAAAGTTAGGATTAATTATTGTTCCTGATAGTTTCGGGCATTCCTATTTAGAAATTTCTAAAGGAGAAAGCCTTTTTAAGAAAATATTTAGATGGCATAAGAAATAGCAGTCTTAAAAACCTTATATTTAGCCACAGATGAACACTGATAAACACAGATGAATTAGGCTAATAGCCGACAGTCTATAGCTAATAGTAATCTCTTGCATGTCATTGTGAGCCCGGTACTTAATCAGGAGCAAGGAACCGCACATAACAATGACAGAATAGACCATAGACCATAGACAAATTACTAATCACCAGTAAGCCACATAGCTATTAAAAAATCGCTGCAGGGCGAATTTTTTTGCACTTTTCTCCCTTTGGGTTAATAGGATATAGGGCAGCAAACTAAAAGGGGGGGAAAAGATTGACTATTGCAATTGGTCAAAAAAATGACTACTTTCTTTCCAGTCATTCGGGGAGGGGAATAATCACCTATGCAAAAGATGGGTTGCGTAGTATAAATAGGCAAATACTCCTTAAAGGTGCTACCGACCAGGTTCGTTCTAGAATTATCAGAAATTTAGGGATAGCGTTAGTTGATAGAGGCTATGATGTGGAGGTTATTCACGGTATATTTAACCCCGATAACTTGGAAGGAATAATAATACCCCAATTGAGTTTGGCTTTGGTTAGTGCAGAGAAACATTTTGAGACGAAGGCTAATGTAAGAGTGGTTAATATCGATGAAACAAGGGATTATGAAAAATATCTAGTATACAAAAGTAAGATTGATGATCTGCTTGAACAAATGAATGTAAATCATGAGTTAGCACTAGAAGAATTGCAGCAGCTACATTTAGTCTTTGAAAATAAATGTAAAGAGGGCTCAGGGTTAGAAGAGGGGCAGGCTCTTTATACTGTTGAGAAGATATTAAAGACTTTATGTACTCTTGATGATGGAAGGATAAATCACAGGTTTGGACAGTGCTTAACCAGCCGGGGATTAATTGACTATTATCCTCAGCTTTTAAAAAAATGTAATCTTAAACATTATTTGAGTGGTATTAGTCAAAGTAATGGAAGCGGTATATTAGAATTGGTGGCAAGAGAAGCTGTTCTTAAAGGACTTATTGTTGATGTTTATCACAATTGTTTAGACCCCAATCTAGTAGAGATGCTTATCCTACCGGAGATGAATTTTGCCATAGGGATAAGACCCTTTACAGACGAGTTTCAAAAATTGGGTTTTTCTAAATCTATAGAGAAAGTTACAGCCCCGACTTTTAACTTGAAGGATCTAGATTTTGGCGATGTCTATAAGTGGCTTAAGGAGGTTGATAGGCTCTCTGATCAGAGCTGTATTTTTTACCATGAGACACTGGATTTTCTAGGAATCACTAGGATAGAAAAGGACCTTTTAGCTGAAATATTAACTTGAAGATTTAATAGTATAAACTGCATTAGCAAGTGGTTAGAATAATTCAGGGTGATAATATGGAAACACTTGTCATTGGTACTGGTAATGAGGTATATGGTGATGATAGTATTGGTATTCATATTTTGCGAAAGCTACAAAGATTGGCATTACCAAAGCGGATCACTTTATTATCAATTGGTACTGATCCCTTTATACTAATGGGGCAGGACCTAAATAGATATCAGCGAATTATTGTGGTTGATGGAATTAAGCTTGATAGATATAAAGCAAAAATATATTTTTCCCCCGCAGAAGAACTAAAGCCTAGACCCCGTCCGTATTCTATTCACGATATAACTTGGTGTGAGGTGCTGAAAATGGAAGGGGTACTTGCAAAAACCTGGCTTTTTTCCGTTGAAACTAAAACTTTACAAACAGGGATTGAATTAAGTCCAGCCTTACAAGAAAATTTGGAGTATTATGCAGCAAAACTTCATGTTTTACTTATGGGATATACAGTATGTTAGTGCTACAGTGCTACAGAAGAATCCAAGGTTAAGGTTTCGCTCATTTCATTCACTAGGTTAAGGTTGAGAAATACCTTAAATACATATTGATTTAATCCTTAGCCTTAGCCCTAACCTCAACCTTAGCTATTAATCGTTTAACCGTGTTTATCCGTGTGCCCCGGAGGGGCCCGTGGTTAAATTAAAGCTTTCTCCTCCGGGTACTGGTCACTGAACACTGGGTACGAAATAAAGATTATCTCCTTGCGTAGCCCGTAAATATGCTCTGGAGCTTGGCGGGGTCTTCTGTGATTGAAAGATACAGATGAATAGGTATAGTGGCTGCAAATATCCAGGTCGCAAAATAATGCACCTGGCGGATTTTATTTAGGCCTCCTGATAGTTTAATAAAATACCCAAAAGTATCTGGGAAAAATAGTTGTAGACCAGTGAAGATCTGAATTAGGATTAATATAAACCAAAAAGTATACATAGCTTTTTGACCTGGGTTGTATTTTCCATAATACCCTGGGCTTTTATTGAGAAAAAAAATATATCTAAAAAAACTGGGTATATGCTTTAAATCCCGGAAGCCTACTATTAGCTCTCGGTAGTGTTTAGAAATAACACTGTAATAAATATAAACAAGGGTATTAGCTATTAAGAGGAAATTAAAAACTCCTTTAATATTTTTGATAGTGCTATAAGGGGTTTCCAAAAATCTAGGGTAGTGAAGATATAGACCACAAACAATTAAAGTGGTAATGATTATTACCTGAAGCCAATGGAGAATTCTCACCGGTAAAGGGTGGCGTTCTATAATAGATAATTCTAAAAATGGGCGAATGAGCGAGTGAGCGAGATTTTTTCTAGAAGTATTGGACATTATTTATAACCTCCAGTAAAAAAATAGTACTCTAGTAATCTAGTATAATAAATCTGTAGAACTGTAGAACTGTAGAACTGTAGAACTGTAGAACTCTAGCACTGAAGCACTGAAAACCGGCAGATCGGTTTTCAAACCAGGTATTTTCCCAAGCTCCTCTCTCCTTCAACAATATGGACGGAGCACGAAAAGCAGGGGTCAAAACAGCGGATAACTCGACCTACTTCAATTAAACTTTCTAGACTTTCCACTGGAGTGCCAATTAATGCCTCCTCTACAGGACCCCGCCTATTTTGGCTATCCCGGGGGGCGAAATTCCAGGCACTGGGTGTTATTACCTGGTAGTGGGCGGTTCGACCATCCTCTATTTTTACCCAATGACCCAACTGGCCCCGCATAGAATCAACTAATCCTGCACCTTGCCCTTGGGACTTCAGCTCATATTTATTAAAGCTTGGCTGAGATAAATGTATTTCTTGCAGCCAGATATACATTTCCTTTATTATTTCTCTGAGCTCCAATGCTCTGGCAATATTTCTGTCATTGACAGAAATACCTCTGTGATAAATTCCATTAAGCCATAGCCTAGCTAGAGGGCCCCCTTCAAAGGGCTTGCTTTGGTATTGAGGGGTTTTAATCCAAGAATAAGCTCCAGCCTTTCCTTTGTCGGGAATAGTTTTTTCTTCATAGGGATGCCGAGCTTCCGTACTTTCTTTGTACCAGGATTTAGCTACTTCTTCTTTGATGAGCTGATAATCAATTTCCTTTACTTCCTGATTTGAGAAGTTTTCGATATAGCCTGGTTTAAAGTGTCTGGGCTTATTTTTGGCTAGAGAGAACATCCCAAAGGACATTAAGTTTCCATAGCCTTTACCTATCTCATAATACTCGGGGTAATACTCGGCAATAGTCTGTACATCAGGTATATATTTTTCTAGAACAAATTTCTCAATATCCCTAAGTATGGAAGTAAACATATTTATTTTTTCTGCATCAGGCTTTTCTGTGACACCACCTGGTATTATTGTCTGCTGATGGGGAGCCTTAGCACCCCAGATAGCTACCATTTGATGAGCTTTGGCACTCAATTCGGTTGCCTTCCAGAAATTTTCATACATACTTTTTTCAAGCTTTCCCGGTATCCTGTAATCACCTTTAAGGAGGGGACGGAAGGGCGCGGTGTCAGGACCCCTGGCATAATCAGGTAAAGCAAGAAGATAGAATTGGCGCAAGTGGTTTTGCAAAAAGTCTGCTCCTACTATAAGGTTACGAATGAGGAAGCCATTGGGAGTAGGATCAACTTTATAAGCCTCCTCTAAGGCTAAGGTTCCTGCTATAGCATGGGCGGTGGAGCAAATTCCGCATATTCTCTGAGAATAAATTGCTGTGTCACGGGGGTCGCGATTTTCAAGCATTAGTTCAAATCCTCTGAATAAAGTACTACTGATCCAGGCATCAGTGACCTGACCGTTATTAACTTCTACTTCAACCTCCAGCGGTTCATGGATTCTTGTTAACGGAAGTATTTTTTTTCTAACCAATTATTCATCATCCCTTTTTCTAACCCAAAATTTTATCTTCTTTAATAATGATCGGTTTTTCCCCGGCCTTATAGTTTCCAAGTCCCTTTTTAGGTTTTCTTGAGAGCGTGCAATCTCATCAAGTTTTACTATAAGTAACTCTTGGGAAAATTCATTATCCTTAGAGCTCAATTCATCCTTTAAAGAATCCAGAATTATCTCATCAACAGGAACTTGTTCGCCAGGTCCAGGCTCCTGAAGCTTGGTACCCTTGATTTGGTGTCTGCCAATTCTCCCTGTAACTACAGAACCTATAGCATGGGTTGTAATTCCCAAAGCGGTTATTCCCCCTAAAGCCGCACCTATTGTTTCGACCCGGGCTGTTCCACCGGGCAAATAAATATCTGGAAGATGATGGAAAAAAGGCATCATTCCATCAGGGAAATGGGGACTAGCGCAGCCTATACAGGGTATGCCAGCTTCTACGGGCCAATTGACATGATTATTCCATTGACGAGTTGGGCAGTCGGCATAAGTTACAGGACCCTTACAGCCTATCTTATAAAAACAACCCTCCTCACCAGGGTAGTCAGCAAAATTGCCGTTTTCAAAATCAGAACGCCTACTGCACAGGTCGTGAATTGTTTTTCCAAAAAACATAGTAGGTGCATGATAATTATTTAACTCCGGTTCGCCGTATAGAATAAGATGGGCTATGGTTCCTACCATCCAGTCGGGATGGGAAGGACAGCCAGGAATATTTATTACTTTGCGATTTAGTACTTCCTCTACACCTACCGCTTTTGCGGGATTGGGGTAAGCAGCACCAGGTCCTCCGAAGGCAGCACAGGCACCAACAGCCATGACATATTTAGCATGGGGAGCAATTTCCTGCAGCAGTTGGATCCCGGTCACCTCTTGCCCCTCTCTATTCATAACTATGTTATATCTTCCTTCATCCCTTGTAACTACAGAACCCTCAACGACCAGGATGAACTTTCCTGCATCTTCTTCTACGGTTTTTTTCAGAACTTCTATAGCAGTATCACCTTGAGCCTGCATATACAGCCAGTGGTAACGGAGTTCGATCATTTCCAAAAAAAGTCTTTTTAAATCTGGATCAAAGGTGTTATCTAGTGAAATAGATTCACCAGTGCAGGACCCCAGTTCAATCCAGATTACTGGAATTCTAGAGATTTTATCTTGAGCTAATGCCTCAAAAATTGATGGCCGCAAAAGCCCAGCCAGGCCTATTCCCGCAGTAGTCTGCATGCAGATTTTTAAAAATTCCCTCCTACTTAACACAGGCTAAGCCTCCTATTTTTAAGTGACTGGTGACTAGTGACTAGTGACTAATAATAAGTTTATAGTCTTATAGGATATTTTTTACGTCTGACACGAACATTGAATGATACTTCATTAAGTAGTGGGCAATGCAATCTCCAAAGTTCTTTATTTTTCTCAACCTCAACCTCAACCTCAACCTTATTCTTTTTCTCGCCCACTCATAGACTATTTAATATTGGTAGGGTAACCAATAATTACATATAATATTTATCTTTAGGCAATTAGGTTTCACAGAAACCTGAAAGAAAATGTGATATAATCACAAATTAGAAGAGAATACTTTTAACTGCTAAAGGTAATGGCTCATAGTAAATAGGATGGTGGTTCTTTATGTCAGATAAATTTAAACTGGTAGCTGAATACAAGCCTAAGGGGGATCAGCCTAAAGCAATTGCCCAGCTAATAGATGGTCTATACTGTGGTTTGCCCAAGCAAACCCTTTTAGGGGTTACTGGTTCTGGAAAAACTTATACTATGGCCAGTGTAATTGCCGAGGTAAATAGACCCACACTTGTAATCGCCCATAATAAAACTTTGGCTGGTCAGTTATACACTGAGTTTAAGGAATTTTTTCCGGAAAATGCAGTGGAGTATTTTGTAAGCTATTATGATTATTACCAGCCAGAAGCATATATTGCTCACACTGATACCTATATTGAGAAGGATTCCCAAATCAATGAAGAAATAGAAAAACTGAGGCACTCAGCAACCTCCTCCCTTTTTGACAGGAGGGACGTCATTATTGTTGCTAGTGTTTCCTGTATTTATGGTTTGGGCTCCCCCGAGGATTATAAAAATCAGACATTATCCTTACGGATAGGTCAGACATATGATAGGGACCAAATACTTAGAAAACTTGTTGGGATTCAATATGAACGGAATGATATTAATTTTGTTCGAGGTACTTTCCGGGTGCGGGGAGATGTAATAGAGGTTCTGCCTGCTTCCCTTTCAGAGAAAGCCATTCGTATCGAAATGTTTGGTGATGAGGTTGAGAGAATTCTGGAAATTGACATATTGACCGGGGAAGTACTGGGAGAGCGCAAACATGTCAGTATTTTCCCCGCAACCCACTATATCACTGCACCGGAATACCTGGAAACAGCTTTGAAAAATATAGAAGAAGAGCTGGAGTTGAGATTAGCGGATTTAAGGAGTGGAGAAAAGCTCTTGGAGGCTCAAAGATTGGAGCAGAGAACCCGCTATGACCTGGAGATGATCCGGGAAGTTGGCTTTTGTACAGGGATTGAGAATTACTCTCGACATTTAACAGGCAGGAAACCAGGGGAATCCCCTTATACCCTTTTAGATTATTTTCCCCAGGATTTTTTGATTATGGTTGATGAATCCCATGTTACCCTGCCCCAAGTAGGTGGAATGTATGAAGGTGATAAATCTCGGAAGACAAGTCTTGTTGGATATGGATTCAGGCTGCCTTCGGCTCTGGATAACAGACCATTACAGTTCCGTGAATTTGAGGAAAAGATGGGCCAGGCAATATTTGTTTCAGCAACACCTGGAGCGTATGAGCAAAAGCACAGTAATATTGTTGTAGAGCAAATAATCAGGCCAACTGGATTGGTGGATCCCGTAGTTGAAGTAAGGCCTATAAAAGGTCAAATAGATGATCTTTACGATGAAATGAAAATTAGAATCGAGAGGGATGAGCGGGTACTAGTTACAACTCTTACAAAAAAAATGTCAGAGGACCTCACCGACTATTTTAAAGAGGCTGGGCTAAAGATCCGTTATCTTCATTCAGAAATAAAAACTATAGAAAGGATGGAGATCCTAAGGGACTTGCGCTTGGGGGTTTTTGACGTTTTGGTAGGTATTAACCTCTTGCGGGAGGGGCTTGATTTGCCGGAAGTATCCTTGGTGGCTATTCTTGATGCTGATAAAGAAGGCTTTCTTCGTTCAGATCGCTCCCTAATCCAGACTATGGGTCGGGCCGCTCGAAATGTTAACGGTAAAGTGATCATGTATGCTGATAAGATAACCGGCTCCATGCAGCGGGCAATTGACGAAACTAGTCGGCGCCGGACTTTGCAGATAGAATTTAACGAGAAGCATAATATCACACCTCAATCTATTAGGAAATCAGTACATGCTGTTATCGAAGCAACTAAGGTTGCGGAAAAAGGCGCAGAATATATGCTGTCCCAAGGAAATATTAAAAAAATGTCTAAGGAAGAACTAAAGAAAATGATCAAGGATTTAGAAAAGCAGATGCAGGAAGCAGCAAAGCTGTTGGATTTTGAAAATGCCGCAATTCTAAGGGACTTGGTTATAGAATTGAAAGGAAAGCTGTAGCTTTGGGGACATTCCTTGGGTCAGTGTCATCATGCATGTTAAGCTTTTTTGACGTGTCCACATGAATGTCTAGCTCACATGACGTGTCACGATGAAAGGCAATTTGCCGGGATGTGTCATCGAATGAGATAGAGAAATATGGGCTAATATCAAGGGATGCATCCTATGCATGTGAATATTTCCTGAGCATCTGCACCTGGGTGTTGCTTAAAGGATGCATCAAAATAAACTGGCATTCATCTGATGCATCATGCAGTAAAACCTAATAGTAGATGCATCCTAAAAAGATGACATTCATCAGATTCCTTTCGGCGGCACGATGTCACGGACATGCAGAATCACTATTAAGCCGGCACACTGACATGCAGTATATCACATAAGCGACACACTGACCTTTAAGCTAGACCCAGAAGAAAATGGAGGAGTAATAATGGCAAAAGATACAATAATAGTCAAGGGAGCAAGGGTGCATAACCTGAAAAATATAGATGTGGAGATTCCGCGGGATAAGTTTGTGGTTATTACCGGACTGAGTGGTTCGGGAAAGTCATCCTTAGCCTTTGATACTATTTATGCTGAGGGACAGCGCAGATATGTAGAGTCACTTTCCGCTTATGCCCGCCAATTTTTGGGGCAGATGGATAAGCCAGATGTAGATTATATTGAGGGCTTATCACCAGCTATTTCTATTGACCAAAAGACCACCAGTCGTAACCCTAGGTCAACGGTAGGGACGGTTACGGAAATATATGATTATCTGCGTCTTTTGTTCGCCCGGATTGGTATACCCCATTGTCATAAATGCGGCAAGACTATTGCCCAGCAGACCATTCAACAGATGGTGGATCAGCTTTTGGCTTACCCGGAGAGGACAAGGCTGCAGATTTTGGCTCCCGTTGTCCGGGGACGCAAGGGTGAGCATCAGAAGATCCTTGAAGAACTCAAAAAAAGCGGTTTTGTAAGAGTTTTGGTTAATGGAGAATTAAGGGAAGTAACAGAAGAGATAAAATTGGAAAAAAATAAGAAACATACTATAGAAGTAGTGGTTGACAGAATTGTTATTAAGGAAGGCATAGAAAATCGATTGGCTGATTCCTTGGAAACTGCTTTAAAGCTAGCTGAAGGTCTTGTCAACGTAGATATTATTGATGGTGAAAAACTGGTTTTTAGTCAGAATTTTGCCTGTGTAGACTGTGGTATCAGTTTTGCTGAAATGGCTCCCCGGATGTTTTCCTTTAATAGTCCTTATGGGGCCTGTCCAGAATGTGATGGACTAGGGGCAAAAATGGAAATTGATCCAGATCAGGTCATTCCTGATTGGAGTCTTACTCTAGCTGAGGGTGCCATTATCCCCTGGAGTAAAAATACCAACAGCTATTACCTTCAGTTACTTGAATCTTTAGGTAAGCACTATGGTTTTAGTATCCATACACCTGTTGATAAGCTGAAATCAGAACATTTAAACACTATTCTTTATGGTTCTGGAAATGAAAAGATAAGATTTAAATATACAAACATGTATGATGAAGCCCGAGTTTATGATACTACCTTTGAGGGCGTAATACCCAACCTGCAGCGCAGGTATCTTGAGACGCAATCTGACCACTCACGGGGGGATATTGAGCAATATATGGCTAATAAGCCTTGTCCCCAGTGTCAAGGTGCCCGCTTAAAGCCGGAGGTTTTAGCTGTAACAATCGGAGGTAAAAATATCTCCCAAGTTACCGCTTTGTCGGTATTAGAGAGCAAGGAGTTTTTTGATAAATTAGAGCTGACCGAGAGGGAAATGCTGATAGCCCGTCAGGTTCTAAAAGAAATTAAAGAAAGAATTAATTTCTTGGTAAATGTCGGCTTGGATTATTTAACACTAAGTAGAGCAGCGGGGACCTTATCAGGTGGTGAGGCACAGCGGATAAGGTTGGCTACCCAAATAGGCTCCGGATTAGTAGGTGTTCTTTATATTCTAGATGAACCTAGTATCGGTTTGCATCAAAAGGATAATGCCCGACTCATAAAGACATTGGAACATTTGCGCAATATTGGTAACACTTTAATAGTTGTAGAGCATGATGAAGAGACCATGATGGCGGCTGACCATATTATAGATATTGGTCCCGGAGCAGGCGTACACGGTGGAGAGGTAATAGCTCAAGGTACTGTAGAGGAAATCAAGCTAGTTGGAAACTCTATAACCGGCCAGTATCTGGCAGGCACTAAAAAAATATTAATTCCCTTAACCCGCAGGCAGCCCAATGGCAAATGGATTAATATTAAGGGTGCTAAGGAAAATAACTTAGAAAACTTAGATGTGTCTATTCCCATCGGTGTATTTACTTGTGTAACGGGGGTCTCCGGCTCTGGCAAAAGCACCCTTGTAAATGAAATCCTCTACAAAGGATTAGTACAGAAGCTTTATAAAAATTCCAAAATTAAACCTGGTGAACACTCTGAAATAGAAGGCGTATCCTATTTAGATAAAGTTATTGATATTGATCAATCACCAATTGGGAGGACACCACGCTCAAATCCGGCAACATATACCTCAGTATTTGATACTATTAGAGAGATTTTTTCTCAGACTCCCGACGCTAGGATGCGGGGCTATAAGCCGGGACGATTCAGTTTTAATGTCCGTGGCGGTCGCTGTGAAGCCTGTAGGGGTGATGGTATTATCAAAATTGAGATGCATTTTTTGCCTGATGTTTATGTACCATGTGAGGTATGTAAAGGCCAGCGTTATAACAGAGAAACCCTGGAGATTCGATATAAGGGTAAAAACGTCTCTCAGGTCCTAGATATGACAGTTGATCAGGCTGCAGAATTTTTCCAGAATATACCCAAAATCTACCGTAAGATAAAGACTTTGCAGGATGTAGGTTTAGGCTATATTAGACTTGGACAGCCAGCAACCACATTGTCCGGTGGGGAAGCCCAGCGGGTAAAGCTAGCTTCTGAACTCTCCCGCCGTAGTAATGGGAAAACTCTATATATTCTAGATGAGCCTACTACTGGTCTCCATATTGCTGACATCCATAAGCTTTTAGGTGTTTTGGGACGATTGGTAGATGCAGGTGATACGGTATTAGTAATTGAGCATAATTTGGATGTTATAAAATATGCTGATTATGTTATTGACTTGGGACCTGATGGAGGTAATAAAGGCGGGCGGATTATTGCTATCGGTACCCCAGAAGAGATCGCAGAAGTAGACGCATCATATACGGGAGAGTATTTGAAGAGGGTCATAGCTAGAGGGTAGAGTACTCCTGGGTGAAGATAGAGCGTCTGACAGTTAGCTTCCGGGTGAAGATAGAGCGTCTGCTATACTTCGGGGTTAATATTTTGCGTCTGACAGTGGCTTCGGAGTGAATACTGTGGGTCTGACAATACAACTGGGTGAAGATAGAGCGTCTGCTTTACTTTTGGGTTAATATTTTGCGTCTGACAATACTTATGGGTAAACATTACGCGTCTGCTAAATGCTTTTACGTTTGTGTCAGACCCGTAAGATAGACATGTGAGTATTGTCCGACTAGCAAGCTAATCCCTTAAGTAAATGTCGGACGCAATAGTCTGTCTACAAAGTAATTGTCAGACAGATAAATATGACCACAAAGTAGATGTCAGACGCAAAAGTATGACCATAAAGTAATTGTCTGACATGATAGACTGCCCCCATAGTAAGGAGGTGCCCATGTGTTGCAAGATAAACTAAAAGCATTACCCAACAAGCCTGGCGTGTATTTGATGAAAAATGACGCCGAGGAAATTATTTATGTAGGTAAGGCAATCTCCTTGAAGAATAGGGTAAAGTCCTATTTTCAGAATAAAAAGCAAGATTCAGCTAAAACTAGAGCGCTAGTAAAGAATATAGCTGACCTAGAATATATTATTACTGATAGCGAAATGGAAGCTCTAATCCTGGAATGCAATTTGATTAAGAAACACCGCCCTAAATATAATGTAAGCCTAAAGGATGACAAAACCTACCCATATTTAAAAATAACTCCCGAAGACTATCCTAGGGTAATCGTCACTAGAAATGTCTATAAGGATGGCGCTAAATATTTTGGGCCATATACTAGTGCAACTACCTTACGGGAAACTATTGAATTATTAAAAAGGCTTTTCCCCTTTAGAAGCTGCAACCAGAAAGTATTTATAAATGAGAGACCATGTTTAAATGCCCATATCAACAGATGTCTTGCACCCTGTGTCGGCGGAATTAATAGGGAGCAGTATAGTAAGTTAATCAAGCAGGTGATTCTCTTTTTGGAGGGTAAACAGGAGGATCTGCTGGTTAAATTAGAGAAGGACATGGAACAGGCTGCCCTTAATTTAGAATTTGAGCGGGCTGCACAGCTGCGGGATCAAATCGGGGGAATTAAGCAGGTTATTGAAAAACAAAAAATCGTATCGGGGGGTCATGAAGATCAGGATGTCATGGCTATAGCTCGAGGTTTTAATGAAGCAAGTGTACAGGTGTTTTTCATTAGGGGTGGAAAATTGATTGGTCGGGAAAACTACTTCCTGAAAGGAACCGATGATTTAGAACGGGGAGAGGTTTTAGAAGCCTTTATCAAGCAATACTACATCCAGCAGGACTTTGTACCTCGGGAAATACTTGTGGAGACAGAATTATCTGAAGTAAAGGTTTTAGAGCAATGGCTTACAGAGAAGAAGGGCAGTAGAGTATATATTAAGGTTCCAAAAAAAGGGGAACGGAAAGAACTATTAGAACTGGTGGGTAAAAATGCTTTGGAAGCCATGGAGAAGGTCGAACTGGAAAAACAGCAAAAGAAGGCTATGACTGAAGGGGCGGTGATGGAGCTGCAAAAGGAATTGGCATTGCAGCGGCCTCCCCTGCGGATTGAATGCTATGATATATCCAATACTCAAGGTACGGAAAGTGTTGCATCAATGGTAGTCTTTGAAGGGGGAAAACCCAAAAAGGATCAATACAGGAGATTTAAGATTAAAACTGTGGAAGGTTCTAATGATTTTGCTAGTATGTATGAAGTGATTAGCCGGAGATTCCGCAATGCCAACGAGGAAAAAGATATAACTGAGCAAAAAAGAAAATTTTCTATCCTCCCGGATTTAGTAATTATTGACGGCGGGAAGGGGCAACTGCAGGCGGCAAACAAAGCTATGCAGGAGCAAGGTTATGCTCACATACCTACTTATGGTCTAGCTAAACGAGAAGAATGGTTGTTTACAGAAGAACATGGAGAGCCTATAATTTTACCTCGAGCTTCTACAGCCTTATATCTCTTACAGCGTGTCCGGGACGAAGCCCACCGCTTTGCAATTACTTACCATCGTAGTCTAAGAGGAAAAAGAAATTTGGCTTCTATCTTAGATGATATTCCGGGGATTGGTGATAAACGCAAGAAAATTTTATTACAGCATTTTGGTTCTTTTAAAAAAATACAGGAGTCCAGCTTAGCAGATTTGCTGCAAGTAGAAGGAATTAATCAGAAGGTTGCCGAAGCAATATATGACTATCTTCATACACATCAGGACCTTTTATTGAGAACGAAACACAAAAAAGAGTAGGCTTGCATATAATAATGAAACACATATCTTTAATTGATAGATATCGTAGGGGCGCGGATAGATATCGTAGGGGCGCGCATTGCGCGTCCGAGTGGGGACAGACGCGCAATGCGCGCCCCTACAATTCATTAAACGGAGGTGTATATAATGAAGGGTTGGGTTGTCCGATGGGTTCTCAATGGAATCGCATTATTACTTACCTCAGCCTTAATCGCCGGCATTGAAGTAAATGGTTTTCTGGCTGCGTTATTTGCAGCTTTAGTACTGGGTATTGTCAATGCAATAATTAGACCTATAATTATATTTTTAACCTTACCAATTAATATACTTACATTAGGTTTGTTTACTGTGATTATTAATGGATTTATGTTGAAAATTACGAGCACTGTTGTTAATGGTTTTGCTGTGCGCGGTTTCTGGGCAGCAACCATCGGCGCATTAATCTTAGCACTAATCAGTGCTGTATTAAATGCTTTAGTTGAAGACTAGCTTAAGCTTCATTTCATTCCGCTAGGTTAAGGTTAAGGTTAAGGCTTAGTAATTTGTCATACAATGCCTGTGTCAGACGCAATAGCTAAACCTCTTGAGTTATTGTCAGACGCTCAATCTTCACCAAGAAGTATTGTCAGACGCAACCCCTCAACCTATTAGCTTTGTTTTCAGGTCCCTGGTCCCTGGTCCCTGGGTACTGAACACCGATCACCGATCACCGATCACTGAGCACGCAACTAAAGAGGTTATCCCAAATAATTATATGGAGGATTTATGGATTACAAGTTAATTGCTATTGATTTAGATGATACCTTGCTGAGAGATGATTTAACAATTTCCGAAAGGGCAAAAAGGGCAATTACATCAAGTATGGAAAAAGGTGTATTGGTAACCTTTGCCACGGGGAGAATGTATCGTTCTGCTCTACCTTATGCCCTTGACCTAGGATTGGACATGCCTCTAATTACTTACCAAGGAGCTTTAGTTAAATATGCAGATGGACGGGAGGTATATCATAGACCTATAGAGCTTGATGTTGCTAAAGAGGTTATTAAATTTGGCAAACCATCAGGCTTGCATATTAATGCTTATATAGGTGATGAATTATATATGGAGGGAACAACCATTTGGGGCAAGAAATATGCCGCAATAGCTAAAGTACCTATTCATTTTCTAAATCTCCCTGGGGATTTAAAGGAAAAACCTACAAAAATATTGTTTATTGGCGAAAGTGCAGAGTTGGATGAAATGGCGCAGAAATTAGTCGAAAAGTTTTCCAATACAATAAATGTTACTAAGTCTAAAGATATTTTCCTTGAAGTATCCCATCCTAAAGCAACAAAGGGCAATGCATTAAAAGAGCTGGCCGAATCTTTAAATATCGATAGTAAGCGGGTCATTGCCATAGGGGATAATATGAATGATCTGGATATGATAAGATATGCTGGCTATGGTGTAGCTGTAGCAAATGCTGTAGATGCATTAAAGAAAGCTGCTGACTTTGTAACAAAAAGTAATGATGATGATGGGGTAGCTGAAGTGATTGAAAAATTGGTATTAAAAGAGAATAACATAGAAATTATGTAAAATAATATTTTTTTGAAAATTATGCAGGATTTTTGGCAACCAAGTCGAAAAATATATTAAATGGATAATATTGGAGGTTGCCTTTATGAAAGACTCTTCGATTCTATATCTGCAGAAAGAAATGGAAAAGGTAAGAAGTAGGCTTCATGCAGCAGTTAATGGAGATGTTAGCCAATTATTAGATACAGATGCATATCAATTGAGTACTGAAATGGACAAGCTGATAGTTAAATTAATGAAAAAAGAACAGCAGATTAAGAAACTGTGAGCCCAACTTTGTTAGTTTAAGTTGGGTTTTTGTATTAATTTAGGGAATAAAGAAGAAAGCCAGAAAACTTATAAAAAAAATGCATTAAAACGGGGTAAGATATTTTTAAAGGCAATATCTCAATAAAATAATAGAATAAAGTAATAGGGAGAGGATGAATTTTGGAATTTAAGGTTGATCTCCATACCCATACCATTTCCAGCGGACATGCATATAGTACCCTTAAGGAAAATTTGCAGGAGGCCAAAGACAAAGGCCTAAAAATGTTGGCCATAACAGATCATGGCCCTCAAATGCCTGGCGGGCCTCACTTATACCATTTTGGCAACTTGCGAGTTTTACCCCGTGAATATATGGGAGTTGAACTTCTTCGGGGTGTAGAAGCAAATATAATAGATCATGATGGTAAGCTAGATGTACCTGACCATATTCTAAGAAAATTAGATATTGTTTTGGCTGGATTTCATCATGGCTGTTATGGGGGTGGTGATATTGAGGAAAATACCCAAGCTTTTATTAATGCAATGCGGCACCCATATGTTGATGTCATAGTACATCCTGGTAATCCGGATTATGCTGTCAATCCGGAAAAATTAGTGCAGGCATCCAAAGAATTAGGAGTGGCATTGGAAATTAATAACAGCTCCCTAACAACAAGTCGAAAAGGTAGTTTAGAGAACTGCCGGATTATTGCCAGATTAGCGGCACAAAAAGGGTCAATTATTTCCTTGGGCAGTGATGCTCATTGGGCGCCATTAATAGGCGATTTTTCCAAAGCCCGGAATTTGATTGAGGAGGCAGGCTTAAAGCCGAAACAGATTTTAAATACTGACCCGGAGTTGGTTAGAGAATATCTAAAGAAAAAGAAGAGGCACAGCCCCATCCAGCTTGAAGTTCCCCAAGTTTAGTGCCCAATTAAAGGGGCACACTAAATTAAACAAATAAAGGGGAAGTTATAGATGGAATTTCATGGGGATTACCATATGCATACACAGTATAGTGATGGACGAGCAACAGTTGCCGATATGGTTGAGGCTGCCCGTCTTAAGGGTCTAACGGAAGTGGGGATCGCCGACCATGGCCCTGCTAATATTTGCACCGGGGTAAAAAACAGTAATACTTTTTTAAAAATTAAAGAAGAAACGAAATACTTAGCAGGTCATTTCCCCCAGCTAAAGATTAAGGTAGGCGCTGAAGCCGATATTGTTGGGCTAAAGGGCGAATTAGACATTACTAGAGAGGTAATAGAGGAATTAGATTATTTACTGGTTGGTCTCCATCCCTATGTAATGCCCGTAAACGCTGAAACTGCCTGGAATTATGTATTGGGAAATCAATTAGTAAAAATTAAAAAAGGACTAAGGGAAAAAGTAAAGAATATAAATACCAAAACTTTAATAGATACATTGTATAAGTATGATGTCCTAGCCGTAACACACCCAGGGTTAAAAATGGATATCGATTTTCAGGAGTTAGCTAAGGTATGTATAAAAACCGATACTGCCTTGGAAATAAATACTGGACATACCTTTCCAAAGGTGGATGATATAATACAAATTGCCGATAGCGGAGTTAACTTTATAGTAAATAGTGATGCCCACTTTCCGGAAACTGTAGGGGAGTTTGACTATGGTCGTTATGTTTTAAATAAGGCAAAGGTTACAGAAGAAAGAGTACTTAATGCAACTTCTGGGTGAACATATTGCGTCTGACAATAGCTTAAGGGTGAACATTATGGGTCGGACAATACTACTGGGTGAATATATTGCGTCTGACAATTTCTACTGGGTGAATATTGAGCGTCTGAAAATACTATTGGGTGGAGATTATGCGTCTGATAAATTCTTTTATGCTTGTGTCAGACGCTCAAGCTAGACCTCTGAGTAATTGTCAGACGCGTGAGCTTTGACCCTTAAGCAGATATCAGACGCTCAAGCTAGACCCATAAGTAAACGAGGTGAGTTTTTTGGCTGAGATACGTTTCCTGATTATCACCGGCCTCTCGGGGGCTGGTAAAACCCAGGCTGTACGAAGCCTGGAAGACCTGCACTACTTTTGTGTAGATAATTTACCACCTTCCCTAATTCCAAAATTTGCAGAGCTATGTACCCAGTCTAAGGGTGAGGTTAATAAAGTTGCTTTGGTTATAGATATCAGAGGGGGACAGTTTTTTGATGACCTTTTTGCTGCCCTAGAAGATTTGAAGGCAATGGGAATTTATTATGAAATTTTGTTCTTAGAGGCAGCTAACGAAATACTAGTGAACAGATTTAAAGAAACTAGACGTCGTCATCCACTCTCTGCTGAGGGTAGTGGAGTTATGGAAGGGATCAAGATAGAAAGGGAACGACTTCAGGAATTGAGAGGCCGCGCGAACAAGATAATAGATACTTCTGAGCTTAAACCCAATCATTTAAAGGAAGAAATTCAAAGCCTTTGGGGTAAAAATGGGAAAGGAAAAATACTATCTATTACAGTAATGTCTTTCGGTTATAAATACGGGATTCCGCTAGACACCGACCTTTTGGTTGATGTTAGGTTTTTACCAAATCCCTACTACATTCCTGAATTAAAAGCTTTGACGGGCAGTGATCAGGAAATTCAGGATTATGTTTTCAAGTCGCCGATTAGCAAGGAGTTTATTGATAAATACTATGACCTCTTGAACTTTTTAATCCCTAATTACATCACAGAAGGGAAGACCCATTTAGTAATTGCAATTGGTTGTACGGGAGGTAGACATCGCTCTGTTGCTCTGGCAAATCGCTTAGGGCAGCTACTTGCAAGTGATGACTACCAGGTAACTGTGAAACATCGAGACATTGAAAAACAAGGAGTAAATGATTGATGGACTTTATTAAATGGCTCTATCCTGGTTTAGGTATTAAGCGTTGGCTGGTATTAGGGGTTGTGGGATTTATCTTTATTAGTGTAGGCATGGCTATCATTAGTGAAACCCAAATACTGGGGATAATTGAACTTGAAATTAAGGGTTTAGTTTTAAGTATTTTTGGTGATTCAATTCTGCTTGGAGGTTTTGTTGTTTTAACCCTGGGGGTTATTACACTAGTTATAAGCTTTCGGGAAGTGGTCAGGGCCTTTATTAAAGCTGTTTTTCCGGAGTTTGCCCGGAGTCAGGTCCGACCAATTCACCAGGAGCGCTTGTTAAGGCGGGGCCCAAAAATAGTTGTTTTGGGAGGAGGGACCGGACTCTCTGTATTATTAAGAGGACTCAAGGAGTTTACTAGCAACATTACGGCAATTGTTTCTGTAGCTGATGATGGAGGAAGTTCTGGTCGATTAAGGAATCAGTTGGGGATGCTTCCACCAGGCGATGTCAGGAACTGTATGGTGGCTTTAGCGGATAAGGAAGCTTTAATGGAAAAAATACTAAATTATAGGTTTAAACAAGGTGATGAATTAGCTGGTCATAACTTAGGAAACCTCTTTTTAGCAGCTATGGCTGACATGTATGGCAATTTTGAAGAAGCTGTAAGACAAATGAGTCGGGTTCTGGCTATTAGAGGAAAGGTAATACCTTCTACTTTGGAGCATGTGGTCTTAAAAGCAGAATTAACAGATGGCAGTATAATTAGAGGAGAGAGCAATATCTCCAAAGCGGAGAGAGCTATTAAGGAAATTACTATTGAACCCGAAAAGGCGGAACCTTTAGATGAGGCATTAGAAGCTATCAGTGAAGCTGATGCAATAATTTTAGGGCCAGGCAGCTTGTATACAAGTGTAATTCCTAATCTTCTGGTTACAGGAATACCGGAAGCTATTAAAAAAAGTAAGGCAATGAAAATATATTCCTGTAATGTAATGACTCAGCCTGGTGAGACCTTATCTTATACTGCGGGAGACCATTTGGAAGCTATTTACCGGCATGCAGGCTGGGGGCTTGCTGATTATATATTGGTAAATGATCAGCCCATCTCTGATCAAGACCTTTTGAAAAAATACATCATGGATGGAGCAGAACAAGTAGAAATTGATTTTACAAGATTAAACAAGTTAGGTGTCAAAGTATTATCGAAGCCACTTTTAGATGAAACCAAACTACTTAGGCATAATTCCCGAGCTTTAGCAACAATAATTATCGAGTTAATAATTAGGCAAAAGAGGTTTCGGTCAGGCCTTAATTTTATCGATCGACTTATTTTAGTAGAAAAAACTAAAAGTTAACTATAGGGAGATAAGGTAGAATGTCCTTTTCAGAAAAAACTAAAAATGAACTAGCCCGGATAATTCTCAAAGACCGGTGCTGTCAAATGGCTGAATTAGCGGGTCTAGTCAGGATGGATGGCACTATTTTAATTAGTTCTAAAAATCAAATTGGACTTGAGTTAACCACGGAAAATGCTGCAGTAGCTCGTAAGATTTTACGATTAGCAAAGCTAGTTTTTAATGTAGAAACAGAGCTGCGGGTGCAAAGAAAAGCCCGCTTAAAAAAGAATAATATATATCTAGTTAAAATCCCGCCGCAAAATAAAGTTCAAGAAATTCTCAGGACTTTAGGTATAACGCGGGAAGGATTTCTAATTAATCCAGAGGTAAGTTCTCTTATTACTAAGAAAAAGTGCTGTCGCAGGAGTTATTTAAGGGGTGTTTTCTTAGGAGCAGGCTCTGTTAATGATCCAGAAAACACATATCACTTGGAGATAGCTACTACCTCCGAGGAATATGCGCAGTCCCTCGTTGCACTGATAAAGAAATTTGGATTGGACCCCAAGATAAGCACCCGTAAAAACTGGCAAGTAGTTTATTTAAAAGAGAGTGAGCAGATCGTAACCTTTTTAAATGTCATCGAGGCCCATACAGCATTGCTGAATTTTGAAAGCACCAGGATTCAAAAAGGTATTCGTAATAAAGTTAATCGCTTGGTTAATTGTGAAACAGCCAATCTTACTAAAACAATTGATGCAGCTTTTAGACAAAAAGAAAACATTGAACTTATTGCCCAAAATTTGGGTTTAGAAAACCTACCCCTTGGACTTAGGCAGGTTGCCGAGCTGCGTCTGGAGCAGCCTGATATTAGCTTAAAAGAATTAGGGGAATTGACAGATCCTCCCCTGGGCAAATCAGGAATAAACCATAGAATAAGGAAGTTAGAAAAGATTGCGGAAAATATTCGTAACCAGAATAAAAAAAAGTAGTTACAAATTAAGAGGAGTTTTCTTATCCATGTAGAATTATTTAGCATTTAGCTTTGAAGGAGGTGTCTAAAAATGGCCTATAAAATTACTGATGAATGTTTAGCTTGTGGTTCCTGTCTTGATGAATGTCCAGTTGGTGCTATTAGTGAAGGTGATATCTATGTAATAGATGCTGACCTTTGCACAGACTGCGGTGCTTGTGCTGAGGCTTGCCCAACGGGAGCAATAGTAGAATAAGTTTTTTGATAAAAGAAATGCCGTGCAACCAAAGCACGGCATTTCTTTTATCAAACTATAAATTTATCCAACATTTACTAGTAGTTTTCCCCTCGTCCCTTTGAAACCAAATGTAATGAGGACTAGTATGGAAAGAATACAATAAACTAACAGCAGGAATTATGAAAAATTCAACGAATTTTAATATAGAGGATGTTATTAAAGTTTAGGGGGAGAGTCTAGTGAAGTTAGGATATCAGCTTAATATGACCCAGACCCAGAAATTGATAATGACTCCTGAACTGCGCCAAGCCATCAATGTTTTGCAGCTATCTGCATTGGAGTTAAACAATTTCATTCAGGACCAACTATTAGAAAATCCTCTCTTAGAGGTAATTGATGAAGGTCCGCCAGTCAACAGCGAGACTGCTGATGAAGGGGAAAAGTTCGATATTGAATGGCAAGAATATTTCCATGATGGTAGTGACCTGGGTTACCGACATCAAACCAAAGAAGCTATACCTTTTGAACATTATGTTCCCCAGACCCCTAGTTTGGAGGATTTCCTCGAAGAGCAACTCCGTTACCAGCAACTAAATGATGAAGATATAGCTTTAGTCCAATTTGTTATTGGTAACTTAGATGCCTGGGGTTATTTTTCATTCCCTACTCAGGAAACAGCCTTAGAATTAGAGGTTAGTCCAGAAAAACTGGAGGAAATTGTTAGGCTTGTTCAAACTTTTGAACCGGACGGAGTGGGAGCTAGGAGTTTATCGGAGTGCTTAATCATTCAATTGAACAAGAAAAATAAACTGACACCTTTATTAGAAAGGCTTGCCAATGAGTATCTGGAAGACATCGGGCTAGGCAAACTGCTTAAAGTAGCTGTAGCTCTAAATATCTCTGTTGAGGAACTGCAGGCCAACGTAGACATTTTAAAAAAGTTAAACCCTAAACCCAGTGCGGGATTTGGTTCTAATCAAGAAACCAGATTTATTGTTCCTGATTTACTGATTGAAAAAATTGACCAAGAATATATTGTATTAGTAAATGACAATTTCACGCCCCGTATTATGGTTAGTGAAGTTTATAAAGAAATAATAAATAATAAACAAGAGGATGACCTCACTAAAACATTTGTTGAGAGGAAACTCCATGGTGCGCTCTGGCTGATAAAGAGCATCGAGCAAAGAAGAATTACCCTATATCGGATTGCCAACGCATTAATTGACATCCAGCGCGACTTTTTAGATAAGGGTAAAAACTACCTTTTACCCTTAACCCTTAAAGATGTAGCACAAAAAGTAGAAGTCCATGAATCAACGGTTAGCAGGGCTATTGCCAATAAATATGTACAAACACCAAGAGGGCTTTATCCTTTGAAATTTTTTTTCTCAAGTGGCATTAACAACAACACCGGGAAGAAAGTTTCATCTCAGGTGATAAAAAAGACTATTGAAGACATAATTTTTGCCGAAGATCCAAAAGAACCTTTTTCTGACCAGGCATTATGTGATTTGCTCGTTAATAAAGGTTTTAAAATTGCACGGCGAACTATAAGTAAATACCGGGAAGAACTAGGGATTCTTTCAACTGCACAAAGGAAAAGGTATTAAAATCCGGCTTAGGCCGGATTTTAATACCTTTTAGTGGGCGAGTGAGCGGGAAAAATTTAGGCTAAGGCTCAGGTTGAGGTTGAGAAAAGACTAAACCTTAATCTTAATATTATGGGGACATTCCCGGTTAACGGGGGTGTCCCTATTTTAAATAATGTAATAGGTGGCATCGATTATTGATGTAGCACGTGATATTAGCTCAGGGGATACGCGCTCACGCGCCCACGGATTACGAAATAGCGGAAATCTTCCTTGATTTCACGTTTGCGTAGTGGTAAAATATTCCCATCGGGACGAAAACGACCATGGTGGGACAAAAAATGCCGGAGGTTGACATAATGGCTGAACAGGCTTTTTTTCTTGGTAAACTAGCACCTGAACTTATTGAAGTTGTGCATAGGAGGTATAATATCCTGCGGACTATCGGGTATATGCAGCCCATTGGACGGAGAATATTGGCGGAAAGGCTTGATCTGCCCGAAAGGACAGTGCGCAATGATGTAGAAACCTTGCGCCAGCAGGAACTAATCTCGGCGGAAGCTAAAGGTATGAGCATTACTCCTTTGGGGGAAAGGCTGTTAGAAGAGCTGAGTATATTAGTCCATGGTTTACGAGGCTTGGATAATTTAGAAAAACTACTGGGTACTAATTTAGGCGTACATAGGGTTGTTATTGTACCTGGTGATATTGATGGCGAGTCACTGGCGAAAAAAGAATTGGGTAGGGTATCTGCCTATTATGTGAATGAAATAATAAAGGATGTCCGTACGATTGCTGTAGCAGGTGGTACGACTTTAGCAGAAATGGCTAAACATATTATACCTCAAAGCCGGCAGGATATACTAATACTCCCTGCTCGAGGGGGGTTGGGGGAACAGGTCGAAATTCAGGCCAATACAATTACGGCCAAAATAGCTGCCAGCCTAGGAGCTAACTACAGGCTTTTACATATTCCTGATTATATGAGTAGGACTTCCGCAGAACAATTGGTTAATGACCCGTATATTGCACCTATTTTACAAATGATTCGTGGTGCAGATGTCTTGGTTCATGGCATAGGGGATGCTCTTGAGATGGCTAAGAGAAGGGGAATTAGCTGGGAGGAAATTGAGTTTTTAAGAAATGCCGATGCAAAAGGTGAAGCCTTTGGTTATTATTTTGATGGTTCGGGTTCAATTATCTATTCGACACCTAGTATCGGTTTGAAACTTGATGACCTGGGTAAAATAAATACAGTGGTTGCTTTAGCAGGAGGAAATAGTAAAGCTCAAGCAATTGAAGCTGTAACCAAGGCGGGATATATTGATTGGCTTATTATTGATGAAGGTGCAGCATGGCAAATAGCCAAAAACTTAAATTTGGAGAATGGGATTTTAGGATTACACTCCAATTCGTTGCGTTAGATTAAGATTTCGCTTCGCTAGATTAAGGATAAAAAGGACACTTTTGCAATTTCGAGGTAACGGAGCGAAACAAACTTGTTTGTGTCAGACGCAAAATGATGACCCCAAAGTACTGTCAGGCGCGTAATCTTTACTCCGTAGCAATTTTCAGACGCAATATCTTAACCCAATAGAATCCCGACAATGGTCACTGAACACTGGCCACTGATCACAGAATACTGGGAACGGTACCCCAAAATTTTCATAAAACATAAATAAAGGAGGAAACATTAATGAGTGTAAAAGTTGGAATTAATGGTTTTGGAAGGATAGGGCGGAATGTTTTTCGGGCCGCAATGAAAAAAGAGGGAATCGAAATTGTGGCAGTAAACGATTTGACAGACGCCCATACCCTAGCCCATTTACTAAAATTTGACTCGGTACACGGTATTTACCCTGGAACAGTTGAAGCCAGAGATGACAGTATAGTTGTTGACGGTAAAATAGTTAAGGTATTCGCTGAAAAAGACCCTGCGCTACTACCTTGGGGTGAGTTGGGGGTTCAAATAGTAGTTGAATCAACAGGGCGCTTTACTAATGGCAAAGATGCTCAGAAACATCTTGCCGCTGGTGCGAAGAAAGTAATTATCTCTGCTCCTGCTAAAGAGGAAGATATTACTATAGTAATGGGTGTTAATGAAGAAAAGTATGACACTAATAACCATCATGTGATTTCCAATGCCTCTTGTACAACTAATTGTTTAGCGCCGGTAGCTAAAATTCTGCAGGATAAATTCAGTATTAAAAAAGGACTTATGACCACAGTTCATTCATATACCAACGATCAAATGATATTAGATTTACCCCATAAGGATTTAAGAAGGGCTAGGGCTGCTGCAATGTCTATTATCCCTACTACTACAGGAGCAGCAAAAGCTGTTGCCTTGGTATTACCTGAGCTCAAAGGTAAGCTTAATGGTTTTGCTATGCGGGTACCTACTCCTAATGTTTCAGTTGTTGATTTAGTAGTGGAAGTAGAGAAAGAAACTAGTGTTGAAGAAGTAAACCGGGTTTTAAAAGAGGTCAGTGAGAAAGAAATGCAAGGTATTTTAGGCTACTCGGAAGAACCTTTGGTTTCTAAAGATTATAATGGTGATCCCCGTTCCTCTATTGTAGATGCTTTGTCAACAATGGTAATCGGGGGTAATATGGTTAAAGTTATTTCCTGGTATGATAATGAATGGGCATATTCCTGCCGAGTGGTTGATCTCGCCAAGTATATAGCTAAAAGCATATAATTAGTAAGCCATCGGGTTTCCGATGGCTTACTAATGGAAAGACGTATAAAAAGGAGGCTCTAGCATGGGTAAACAAACCATTAGAGATGTAGATTTACAAAATAAAAAAGTTCTGGTTCGGGTGGATTTTAACGTACCTAGAGATAAAGGGGGTAATGTTACCGATGACACAAGGATTCAGGCCGCTTTACCAACCATCCAATACCTTTTAGAAAAAAAGGCTAAAGTAATTTTAGCCTCTCATCTAGGGCGACCTAAAGGAGAGGTGGATGAAAAATATCGTCTGGCCAAGGTAGCAGAAAGGCTTTCTGAACTTTTGGGGAAAAATGTTACCCAAACAGTTAACACCATTGGTCCGGATGTAGAAGAAGCAGTTAAGGAAATGGAGTCTGGTGATGTACTGCTTTTGGAAAATGTACGCTTTAATCCTGGAGAAACAAAGAATGACCCTGAGTTTGCCGGCGCATTGGCTGCTCTAGCCGAGATTTATGTCAATGATGCTTTTGGCACCGCTCACCGGGCCCATGCATCAACAGAAGGTGTAGCCAAATATTTGCCTGCTGTTGCCGGATTTCTGATGGAGAAAGAATTAAAAGCACTGGGTGGTGTCATTACTAACCCAGAAAGGCCTTTCATAGCAATTATTGGAGGGGCAAAGGTTTCTGACAAAATAGGCGTAATTGAAAATTTATTACATAAAGTGGATATTCTTATTATTGGTGGAGGTATGGCAAATACCTTCTTAAAGGCAAAGGGATATGAACTAGGCAAATCACTCTTAGAAGAGGATAAAGTGGACTTAGCCAAAAAACTGATGGCTGATGCAGAGGCTAAAGGTATTAAGTTTTTACTGCCGGTTGATTTAGTAGTTGCTGACTCTATAGAAAGTCCCGGCGAAATTGAAACAGTGCAAGTTAACAGTATTCCAAAAGATAAGATGGGACTAGATATCGGATCTGCTACGGCTGATTTATATGCTGAAGCGATAAAAGATGCAAAAACTATAGTTTGGAATGGTCCTATGGGTGTTTTTGAAGTAGAAGCTTTTAGTCGAGGGACAAATGTGGTAGCTCAGGCTGTGGCCGAAGCTCATGCCAACTCCATTGTGGGTGGCGGTGATTCTGTGGCAGCTGTAGAAAAAGCAGGATTAGCACAAAAGATAAGCCATATTTCCACAGGAGGAGGAGCCTCCCTAGAGTTTCTAGAAGGCAAGGAACTCCCCGGAATAACAGCGTTAAATGATAAATAAAACTAAAATATTGTAGACGATAGACGATAGACGATAGACCAAGGAACATAAGAATGTAGAATGTAGAATGCCACTAGTTTCTAAATAAGGGGGGAAAATAATTGCGAAAACCAATAATTGCAGCAAATTGGAAAATGCACAAAACTGTAAAAGAAGCTTTGGATTTTGTAGAAAAGTTCAAGGCTCTAGTGGTGAAAAATAATGAAGTTGATATAATTCTATGTGTCCCTTATACTGTTTTAGCAAGTGTGGCGCAAAGCTTAAGCGGCAGTACAGTGAATTTAGGTGCACAAAACATGTATCATCAGGATAAGGGTGCTTTTACCGGGGAAATAGCTCCGGCTATGCTTTTAGAGTTTGAGACTAGGTATGTTATTATTGGACACTCAGAACGACGGGAGATATTCGGGGAAACCGATGAATTGATTAGAGAGAAAGTTAATAAAGCTTTGCAATTAGGCATAACACCAATTTTATGTGTAGGTGAAACATCAGAAGAAAGAGAAGGAGGCTTTACCGAAGCAAAATGTAGAAAACAGGTGGAGTCTGCTCTTAAAGGACTTGATAAAAGCCTTGCAGCTCAAATCATAATAGCCTATGAGCCTATCTGGGCCATCGGTACAGGTAAAACTGCCTCAAGTAATGATGCTGAAGAAACTATTGCCTACATTCGCCGTTTAGTGGCTGGAATTTTTGATGAAACAACAGCTCAGACCATAAGAATTCAGTATGGCGGCAGTGTAAAGTCCGACAATATTAAAGAACTTATGACTAAGCCTAACATTGATGGAGCTTTAGTAGGTGGAGCAAGCTTAGATGCTGAGTCTTTCGCAAAAATAGTAAACTTTAAGGAGTAAGAAAAATGGCAAAACCAACAGTATTAGTAATTTTAGATGGGTGGGGACTAGCGGAAGGTGCCAAAGGAAATGCCATATCGCAGGCTCATAAACCCAATTATGACCATCTTTTAGCCCATTATTCCCACACAATCCTTGAATCCTCCGGGGAGTCCGTGGGTTTGCCGGAAGGGCAGATGGGCAATTCGGAGGTAGGCCATCTGAATATTGGCGCAGGTCGAGTTGTATATCAAGAATTGACAAGAATTAACAAAGCAGTCCGGGAAGGGACAATAAAAACAAATGCGGTGATTTTAGAAAGTATGCAATATGCCAAAAATAACGGTAAAGCCCTGCATCTAATGGGCTTACTGTCAGATGGGGGCGTACACAGTCATATCAATCATTTGCTTGCCCTCTTATCTATGGCAAAAGAAATGGGACTAGAAAAGGTATATATCCATGCGTTCTTAGATGGCAGGGATGTGCCCCCGGCGAATGCTATGGACTATATTTTGTTATTAGAAGAAAAGCTGCAGGAATTAGCTGTGGGCAGAATTGCCACCGTAACAGGGCGGTATTATGCTATGGACAGAGATAACCGTTGGGAAAGAACAGCTGTGGCTTATCAGGCTTTAGTAAATGGTGAAGGACTCAAGGCTACTATGGCTAGAATGGCTGTTGAGCAGTCTTATGACAAAAGGGTTACTGATGAGTTTGTCGAGCCTACTGTTCTTATTGATGAAGCTGGTAATCCCGTAGGGAAAATTGAGCCTGAAGATGCTGTTATTTTCTATAATTTTCGGGCCGATAGGGCTCGGCAGCTGACTAGAGCTTTTGTAGATAGGGATTTTAATGGTTTTGTTCGAGAGAACGGTTGCCTTGATGTCCGCTTTGTATGCATGACACAGTATGATGCAGAACTAGCGGCATCAGTTGCTTTTATCCCTCAAAACTTAGAGAATACTCTTGGGGAAGTTCTAAGTGGTGCCCATATGAAGCAGCTGAGAATTGCGGAAACAGAGAAATACGCCCATGTCACGTTTTTCTTTAATGGTGGTGTAGAAGAGGCTAATAAAGGTGAAGATAGAATTTTAATTCCCTCACCTCAGGTTGCTACCTATAACCTGTTGCCTGAAATGAGTGCCTATCAGGTCACCGATGCAGTAACCGAAAAAATATTAGGTAAAGAATATGATTTTATCCTAGTGAACTATGCAAATCCCGACATGGTAGCCCATACTGGATATTTAGAAGCTGCTATTAGGGCTATAGAAGTAGTGGATGAATGTTTAGGTAGTATTTTTAATGCTGTAGAAGAAGTGGGAGGCAGCCTGATCATAACCTCGGACCACGGTAATGCAGAAACCATGGAAGATGAAGAAGGCAAGCCCCAAACAGCCCATTCTGCCAAACCAGTACCCTTGATTTTGGCCGATGGAGCCCTGAAGGGTATAGAACTTAAAGCAGGTTCTTTGCGGGACATTGCCCCAACGGTTCTGGCTTTATTAGGTCTAGATAAACCGGACGAGATGACGGGAACAAGCCTTATTTGGAAAAGTTCTAGCTTAGAATAATTTTCCCTTAGGAACTTTTCCGAACCTACAGTGCTACAGTGCTACAGAGAAACAAGGTTAAGGTTAAGGTTAAGGTTAAGGTTGAGATCAGACTAAGATTCCGCTTCGCTAGATTTAGATTTCGCTACGCTAGATTAAGTACCGGGCACTGAGCACCGAGCACCGACCCAACACTTTGTCATCCAATGTCCGTGTCAGACGCGATATCTCAACCCACAAGCAATTGTCGGACCCGTGAAATTACCCACTAGTAATTTTCTATCTGGACACTGGTTACCGACAACTGGGCACGAATCTCATAGCCACGGACGCGCAATGCGCGCCAATACAAAAAAAGGAGGTTATATGAAAATGAGTATTATTGCAGATGTATATGCAAGAGAAATTTTAGATTCAAGGGGTAACCCTACTGTTGAAGTTGATGTATATCTAGAGGATGGCAGCTTTGGGCGGGCGGCAGTACCTTCAGGAGCATCCACTGGTGCCTTTGAAGCAGTTGAGCTTAGGGATGATGATGACCAAAGATTTATGGGCAAAGGGGTATTAAATGCTGTCGATAATGTAAATACACTGATTGCGCCTGCTCTTATCGGCTTGGATGCCTATGATCAGGTAGGTATTGATAAAATGATGATTGACATGGACGGGACGCCCAATAAATCCAAACTAGGGGCCAATGCTATTCTAGGGGTTTCCATGGCGATAGCTAAAGCTGCTGCAGATAGCCATGGTGTACCATTGTATCGGCATATTGGTGGAACAAATGCAAAAACTCTACCTGTTCCTATGATGAATATCTTAAACGGTGGTAAGCATGCTGATAATAATATTGATATTCAAGAATTTATGGTTATGCCTCTAGGAGCTTCAAATTTTGCGGAAGCTTTAAGGATGGGAACTGAAATATTTCATAACCTGAAAAAGGTATTGAAAAGTAGGGGATATAATACTGCGGTTGGTGATGAAGGCGGTTTTGCTCCCAACCTGTCTTCCAATGAAGAAGCTCTTGATGTAATTTTGGAAGCAATACATAAAGCAGGCTATAAGCCGGGTGAAGATGTATACTTAGCTTTAGATGTAGCTGCTACTGAGCTTTATAAAGATGGAGCTTATCATTTTGAAGGGCAAGGCTTAACTAGGAACTCGGCTGAAATGGTAGATTATTACGAGAGCTTGGTAGAGAAATATCCCATTATTTCCTTAGAAGATGGCTTGGATGAAGAGGACTGGGCAGGCTGGAAGCTTTTAACCGAAAGACTGGGTAAAAAAATCCAAATAGTTGGTGATGACCTATTCGTGACAAATACAGAAAGACTGGCTAGAGGAATTGAGTCTAACACAGCTAATAGTATATTGATAAAAGTTAATCAAATCGGCACCCTGACCGAAACCCTAGAGGCCATTGAAATGGCAAAGCGGGCGGGCTATACTTGTGTTATTTCTCACCGTTCTGGTGAAACAGAGGATGCCACTATTGCAGATATAGCAGTAGCCACTAATGCCGGTCAAATCAAAACAGGGGCTCCCTCCCGGACAGATAGAGTTGCCAAATACAATCAGCTTTTAAGAATTGAAGAAGAATTGGATGAAACAGCAGTTTACAAAGGTATGAAAAATTTATATAATCTTAAAGGATAAATAAAAAGGTTTAGGGTAGATACTACCTTAAACCTTTATTGGTTTAAACGTATAGACGATTCGCTAATATTTTGTTAAAATAATAATTATGGACTAATACAATACTAATAAATATTGGTAGTTTAGTGATGAATTGACTTAAATAGTCCAGTCACCAGCCACTATTCACCAGTCACTATTTCATGTAGGGAGGTGTAAGAATTGAAAATTTTCTTGGTGATTCTACAGGTTATAGCATCTATCGGTGTTATTTCTACTGTTTTATTACAGTCCGGGAAAAGTGCTGGTATGTCAGGTGCTATCGCTGGGGGTGCAGAAACCATGTTTGGTAAAAAGAAAGGCATGGATAATGTACTAAGCAAGTTATCAACTATTTTTGCAATTGCATTTATGGTATTTACATTACTTATTTCTTTGTTCTAATTTGGTAATGATATAGGCATAATGAAAAGGGTTTAAGGAGGATGAATTAGATAATGAATTTTACAATATGGGCACCTGCTGCAGGGATTTTAGCCCTATTATTCGCGTTTTATTTAGCCACAAAGGTTAATCGGGTAGATCCAGGCACTGAAAGGATGCAGGAAATTGCTGCAGCTATTCATGAAGGTGCTATGGCGTTTTTATTTAGAGAATATAAAACCTTAGGTGTTTTCGTTATTGTACTTGCTGGAATAATCTTTGCCGCAGGAGCTTTTACAGCGGGGCAAGACAGCTTACAGCCAGAAACAGCTATTGCATTCATTATTGGAGCAGCTTGCTCTACATTAGCTGGCTACATTGGCATGAATATTGCCACAAAAGCAAATGTGCGCACAGCAAATGCTGCGCAGGAAAGTGCTAATAAGGCCCTGGGGGTTGCTTTCTCCGGGGGAGCGGTTATGGGTATGTCTGTTGTAGGCTTAGGATTATTGGGTTTAGGTATCGTGACATTCTTTTTTGATAACCCCAATACAATTAATGGTTTTGCTTTAGGTGCCAGCTCCATTGCTCTATTTGCTCGGGTTGGCGGAGGTATCTATACTAAGGCTGCTGACGTTGGTGCTGACTTGGTTGGTAAAGTGGAAGCCGGTATTCCCGAAGATGACCCTCGTAACCCAGCCGTTATTGCTGACAACGTAGGTGACAACGTTGGTGACGTTGCCGGTATGGGTGCAGATTTGTTTGAATCATATGTAGGTTCTATTATTGCCGGGATGGCCTTAGCTGTTGCTCTAAATCTGGGACAAGGTGCTATCCTGCTGCCCTTCATGATTGCTGCTGCTGGGATAGTTGCTTCTATCGTTGGTACTTTCTTTGTCCAAACAGGAGAGGGTGCTAATGCAGCTAAAGCCTTAAATATGGGTGAAGTTGTTTCCATGCTACTAGCTTTAGTTGCTACTTATTTCTTAAGTACAAGTATGCTCTCAGCTGAAGGTGATGTGACAGGTATGGGAGTATTTGTGGCAACAATTGCCGGATTAATCGCAGGTTTCGCTATTGGTAAAATTACTGAGTACTATACTTCTGGTGATTATAAGCCTGTAAAAGATATTGCTAAAGCATCACAAACAGGCGCAGCCACCAATATTATTTCTGGTCTTGGTGTGGGTATGCTTAGTACTGCCCTACCAATATTGGTAATTGTTGTTGCCATTCTGATTGCCTTTAAGTTTGCCGGATTATACGGTATTGCATTAGCGGCTGTGGGTATGCTTTCTACTACTGGTATGGTTGTTGCTGTAGATGCTTATGGTCCTATCGCGGATAATGCCGGTGGTATTGCGGAAATGGCTCACTTAGATCCAAAAGTTCGTAAGATTACTGATGGCTTAGATGCAGTAGGTAACACTACAGCAGCTATCGGCAAAGGTTTTGCTATTGGTTCTGCTGCTTTAACAGCTCTTGCATTATTCAGTGCTTACACTAAAGCTGCAGGTATAGATACTATTGATATCTTGAACCCATCTGTTATTGCCGGTTTATTTATCGGCGGTATGCTGCCATTCCTTTTCTCTGCCCTTACTATGAATGCAGTTGGTAGAGCAGCGGGGGATATGATTGATGAGGTAAGAAGACAATTTAGAGAGATTCCTGGTATTATGGAAGGTACAGCTAAACCTGAATATGCTAAATGTGTTAGTATAAGTACTGCTGCAGCTTTAAGAGAAATGGTTATTCCTGGTCTATTAGCGGTGGTTGTACCTATTGCTGTTGGTTTAATGCCTGGCTTAGGCAAAGTTGCTTTAGGTGGCTTATTAGCTGGTGCGCTGGTTTCCGGCTTCCTATTAGCTATCATGATGGCTAACGCCGGTGGTGCTTGGGACAATGCTAAGAAGTACATTGAGGGCGGCGAATACGGCGGCAAGGGTTCTGATGCCCACGCAGCAGCAGTAACCGGTGATACCGTAGGTGACCCCTTCAAAGATACATCAGGGCCGTCCATAAATATTTTAATTAAATTAATGACAATTGTTTCCTTGGTTTTTGCACCACTGTTTATGTAATATAACAAAAAAGCAAAGCAGTTGGCCTACAGGGTCAACTGCTTTTTTTCAGTGAAATTTAGAACCCATTCATTTGCCCATAATAGAGGGTCCTTGACTATTTTGAAAGGTAAAAAGAAGGTAAAGTATTTTTGGTAGCGAAATTAAAATATACGATATTTCTTTTGAGTGCATAAGGGGGGTATTAACATGGAGTTCAGAACTCTAGGCAAAACACAACTGAGAGTATCGGCAATTGGTTTTGGCGGTATTCCTATCCAGAGGGTTAGCCTAAAGGAAGGGGTAGAAATTGTACACGCAGCCTTAGCCTACGATATAAACTTTTTCGATACCGCTCGGGGATATACTGATAGTGAAGAAAAAATTGGCTTAGGGTTGAAAGGAAAAAGACACAAAGCTATATTAGCAACAAAGACTATGGCCAGGGACGAAAGGTCTATGGCTAGGGATATAGATATAAGTTTAAAAAAACTTCAAACTGATTATATAGACCTATATCAGTGTCATAATGTTAAAACAGAAGAGGAATTAGCGGAGATTACTGGTCCAGAAGGAGCGCTGGTGGCTCTTGTTAAAGCAAAGGAAGCAGGAAAAATAGGACATATTGGTATTACTGGGCATATTGATCAAACTGTAATCAAAGCTTTACAAGTTTATGATTTCGCCACAGTTCAATTCCCACGAAATGTTATTGAAGATGCAGCGGAAAAAGAGTTATTCCCCTTAGCCCGAAAAAAAGAAATGGGAGTCATCATCATGAAGCCTCTGGCGGGAGGGGCCTTTAAAAATCCAGTGTTAGCATTACGCTATCTATTAGGCTGGGATTACTCATCAATTATTCCTGGTATGGACAGTGTAGAACAGGTAAAAAATAATGCTGCATTAGCTGTAGATTTAAAACCATTAACAGATATCGATATTCAAAGACTAGAAGATGAGGCTCAAACAATAGGTAGTAAGTTCTGCCGCAGGTGTGAGTATTGTAAACCTTGTCCCCAAGGTCTGGATATCCCGTCGTTCTTCATTTTACATAGTTATTTTGAAAGATACGGTTTGGGTGACTGGTCTATCAGCCGTTATGGCAGCATACAACCTAATGTAGTAAACTGCATTGAATGCGGCATTTGTGAAAGCCGCTGTCCATATGAGTTACCAATAAGGGAAATGCTACGACAGGTCCATAAAGACTTAGGACAATAGTTTGTTAGGTAGGGTGCTGAATGCAAATTAGACGTAGAGATATAGAACCTTTCGATTTCGTTGGAAACAAAACGGGTTGTTTATTAGTCCATGGCTTTACAGGTTCCCCGGGAGAGATGCGTCCTTTAGGAGAGTACTTACATAAAAAGGGATATACGATAAAGGGGATTCTTCTGCCTGGGCATGGCACCAAGGTAGAAGATTTGGCCTGTACTAATTGGGAAAGCTGGTATCAAGAAGTAGTTAAGGGTTATGAAAGTCTAAAGGCTTGTTGTGAAGAGGTTTTTATTATTGGTCTTTCTATGGGTGGGGCTTTAGCACTCCATTTAGCGGCTAATGAAAAAATTAACGGTGGGATTGTATCGATATGTGCCCCGATTTTTTTGGCAAAGAAAAAAGCCTACTTTTCACCAATTTTGCAGCACTTTGTTAAATTTTCAAAAAAGAAAAGTTATACCAGTAAAAGTTATGAATCTTTTTGGTATGACCAATACCCTATTAGCTGTACAGCCAGCCTGGTCAAAATGCTTCCTGTAATTAAAAAAGAGTTGAAAGTTATAAAAAATCCAGTTCTTATTATTCAATCTACCCTGGATAAAACAGTTAATCCTGCTAGTGCTCAATACATTTATGATAAAATAGGAAGTAGAGTAAAAGAAATTTACTGGCTACATAATTCAGGCCATGTAGCTACTCTAGATATTGAAAGAGAGCAGGTTTTTCTCTGGACAGAAGAATTTATTACCGTTTATTTAAAGGGGGAACGATAATATGGAATTTTATTATGATCATATGTGTTTTGCTTGTGGCAATCAGAACCCTATAGGTCTTAGCTTAAAATTTGAGGTACAAGGGGGAAAGGTTAAGACCCATTTTACTCCTCAACAGGTACATGAAGGTTACCCCGGCGTAATGCATGGTGGTTTAATTACTACCATCTTAGATGAGGTTATGGCTAGAAGCGTCAATATGCTAGGCTCCCACGGTGTAACGGCTCGCTTAGAGGTTAGGTATAGGGAAGCAGTACCTATTGGACAGGAAATTACTTTTGAATCCACTATTACTAATGCTCGAAAAACAATAATTGATTTAGAAGCCAAAGCTTTTTTGCCAAGCGGTAAAGTAGCGGCTGAGGCCCTTGCTAGATTTATGGTAATGGGCAAAATAGAAGAAGGCAAGAAGATTCATGAAGAGTGATTATCTACTTTTGAGTTAGTTTTAGGGTCTCGTGTTCGGTGCTCGGTGACTAGTGCCCAGGAAAAGATTGTTAGGCCCACAGTACACGCGCCCACGTTAATACGCAAAAAGGGGATGGACAAGCATGGAGAGACAGGAAGCATTGGATTTTGTAAAAAGACATGTACAAAATAAAAATTTATTGAAGCATATGTTGGCCTGTGAGGCAGTAATGGTTGCTTTAGCCAATTATTTTGGAGAAGATGAGGAAAAATGGGCTTTAGCTGGACTGCTTCATGATATTGATTATGACCAAACTAAGGATAACCCAGACAAACATAGCCTTATTGGAGGAGAGATGCTTGAAGGAGCAGGGCTTTCTCATGATATTGTCTATGCGGTTAAGTGTCATAATGAAGTTCATGGTTTAGAGCGTAAGGGTAAAATAGATATGGCTTTATTCTGTACTGACCCCTTGACAGGACTAATTGCTGCTGGGGCGTTAATAAAACCGGAAAGAAACTTAGCTTCTATCGATGTTGAGTTCCTAAAAAATCGTTTTGAAGAAAAGGGCTTTGCCCGAGGGGCTAGTAGGGTTCAAATTGCTGCCTGCCGGGAGTTGGGTTTAAGCTTAGAGCAGTTCTTTGAGATAGGGCTTAAAGCAATGCAGGGAATACATAAAGATTTAGGTTTATAGAAAGTATATTTACGGGTAGACTAATAATATATTTGTCTACCTTTTGCTTTAGTTTGGTGAGAGGCTAAGAATTATTATGTTGACGAAAAAAACTATTAGAGGATAAAAGTTGGAGGTTATTATGGATAAAAGTAAAGATGTCCTGGAGTTTATGGCTACTCAAGCTTATCGGCCATTGACTCAGGAGGAGCTAATTAAGCATTTTTCAATTGAAGCGCCACAAGAAATCAAAGAGTTCAGTATGACTCTAAATGAAATGGAACTAAAAGGGCAGATTATATTAACAAGAAAGATGCGCTATGGATTGCCTAAGCAAATGAATTTAGTGGTAGGTCGTATTCAGAGACATGCTAAAGGCTTTGCTTTCTTAATTCCTGATGATGCAAATCAAAGAGATGTTTACATTAAAAGTGATGATCTTAGTGGGGCTATGCATAATGACCGAGTAGTGGTCCGCTTGCATAATCAATCAGACATAAAGAAAAAGCAAGAAGGGGAAGTAATTAGAGTCCTGGTTAGGACCAATAAAACACTAGTGGGTACCTTTGATAGTAGTAGGCAATTTGGCTTTGTTATTCCTGATGATTCAAGGATAGGTCAAGATTTCTTTGTAGGTAAAGAAGACTTTAATGGTGCAAAAAGCGGAGACAAGGTGGTTATTGAGGTTACCCGTTGGCCTGAAAAAAGGCGGAGCCCTGAAGGTAAAGTAATCGAAGTAATTGGTAAAAAGGGTGACCCTGGTGTAGATGTAGTATCTATTGTCCGTAAATTCCAGCTTCCCGAAGATTTCCCCAAAGATGTATTGGAGGCTGCTGATAAAGTACCACTAAGTATATCTCCGGATGAGCTAAAAAACCGGAGGGATTTGCGGACTTTACCAATGGTAACTATTGATGGAGAGGATGCAAAAGATTTAGATGATGCAGTTACCCTAGAAATATTAGATAGTGGATTGTACCGTCTAGGTGTACATATAGCTGATGTTGGTCACTATGTTCCCGAGGGATCAACTTTAGATAAGGAAGCTTTAAAAAGGGCTACTAGTGTTTACTTGGTAGACAGAGTTATTCCCATGCTTCCTAAGCGTCTATCAAATGGGATATGCAGCTTAAACGCAGGTGAAGACCGCTTAGCCATGACCTGCTTTATGGATATAAATAAAAAAGGTGAAATTGTCGACCATGAGATATGTGAGTCAGTTATTCATGTTAACGAACGGATGACCTATAAAAATGTTACAAAAATTCTAGAAGAGGAAGACAAAGAGCTTATTGAACGATATAAAGACTTTGTTAATACTTTTAAACAAATGAGTGAGCTTTGTTTAATTTTAAAGAATAAACGTCTAGTTCGAGGCTCCATAGATTTCGATTTTCCGGAAAGCAAAGTAATTCTTGATGAACAAGGGAAACCAATAGAAATAGCATGGCGAGAAAGGACTTTAGCTGACCAGATTATTGAGGAGTTTATGATCTGTGCCAATGAAACTGTTGCAGAGCATTATTATTGGACAGAAACGCCCTTTTTATATAGGGTCCATGAAGAGCCTGACCAAGAGGACTTGGGGGATTTAAATAACTTTTTAGGAATTTTTGGTTTGCATATTAAAGGGATTACTGAAAAGGTTCATCCTAAAGCCTTCCAACAAATAGTAGAGAAGGTTGTGGGTAGTCCCGAGGAGAGGGTAATTACCACAGTAATGCTCAGGTCAATGAAGCATGCTAGATATGCAGCAGATGCCTTAGGCCATTTTGGTTTGGCTTCTAAGTATTATTCTCATTTCACTTCACCAATAAGGCGTTATCCGGATTTAGCTATTCATCGAGTAATAAAAGAAATGCTTCGAAAAGGTGAAAAACTAGAGGGTAAAAGGCTAGAACAGCTAAAAGCTAAAATGGGTGAATATGCACAACAATCCTCCTTGCAGGAGAGAGTGGCTGAAGAGGCTGAACGGGAAAGTGTGGACTTGAAAAAGGTTGAATATATGAAGCAATTTGAAGGTCAAGCATTTAAAGGTGTAGTAAGCAGTGTTACTTCCTTTGGTCTATTTGTTGAATTAGAAAACTCCGCGGAGGGATTAGTTCATGTATCAACTATGACCGATGACTTTTACCAATATGTAGAGAAAAAGTTAACCCTTCTTGGAGAAAATACTAAAAAAGCATATCAGCTTGGTCAGGCAGTTAAGGTGCTAATAACCAGGGTAAATACCGAAGATCGACAGATAGATTTGGAGCTGGTAGAAGAAGAGTAGGCGTATAGACGAACAGGTGCTATTGACTTATATATAAACTCTGCTATAATTGATATACAACATAAAATTTCTTGCAATATTTTATTGTTTTGTGTTAAAATATAACCCTGACTCTTTAAGACTTGGGGTCTTATTTTGCCTAAAGTGTGCTAAGGTGTGGTGTTTTAAATGGAAAATGCAAAGGTTGTCATTGAAAATCGAAAAGCCAGGCATGATTATCACATCCTAGAAACCTATGAGGCAGGGATGGAGTTAAAAGGGACAGAGGTTAAATCTTTGCGCTCCGGTAAAGCCAATTTAAAGGATAGCCATGCTCATGTGGAAAATGGTGAACTATACATCTTCAACATGCACATTAGCCCCTATGAACAGGGAAATAGGTTTAATGTTGACCCTGTTAGAAGACGGAAGCTCTTAATGCACAAAAAAGAAATAATGCGTCTTTTGGGAAAAACCAAAGAAAAAGGCCTAACTTTGGTCCCGTTAAGGGTGTACTTTACACGGGGTAAAGTTAAAATTGAACTAGCTCTAGCCCAAGGGAAAAAGCTCTTCGATAAGCGGGAGGCTGCAGCAGAAAAATCAGCCAAGCGAGATATTGAAATAAGCCTCAAGGAAAGAATGAGATAGCATTATCATAGTGGAAGAGTGGAACAGTGGAACAGTGGAAAAGTGAAATAATATCTACTGAGCCTACAGTTCTACAGTTCTACAGAAAAAACAGGAAATTAGAGACTATTGACTAACGACCTAACCTATATCTTTTCCTGGGCACTGGTCGATGGGCAACTGGGTACGTAATCCAATAGGTTGATCCAAGCTAGTGACTAGTCACTAGCCACTAGTAACTGACCATGAAGTTTAGCGTATAAGTTATCATGGGGGTGTACTGGTTTCGACGGGGGAATTCGGTGGCTTGAGAAGCGAGTCGAGGTCGCACTAGCTCGATAAACGGTGCAAAACATTTAAACGCTAAACCAAATTACGCTTTAGCTGCTTAGGCAGCTTTACCTCTTACCTGTTGTGCCTGCGGTACAGGATAAGGGGCCACTTTAGCAGGCTACTCTTAAGTAACCGCCTTGTAACTTAGGGGAAAATTAACATGGCTGGCTGAAGGAAATCTTGTTTGTGGGAGTTCTGGAGGCGAGACAATAAATCACAAACTACACTCGTAGATGCTCAGGTGGTCAGTCCTTCGGACAGGGGTTCGATTCAAGAAGAGTCGCCCTACCCGGTGACGGGTAGTGGAAACATCCGGCTTAATCGGTGAAACCTAAGTCCTTAAATGGATAAGGCAATACCGAGGGGTATGAGGCGAAAGCCTACAGCCCTGTATCGACTCATAGACTGCTAAGTCAATTGATACGCAGTACTAGGATGGAAGCGGAATACATCCATAGGGGTGTGTCCCCTTACCTTATCGCTTCCATAACACGCCGGACAACTATTAGTTGGGGACATTCCCCAACACAAGAGGAATACATTCATAGGGGTGTGTCCCCGTTCCTTGGCTAGTTGAAGATATAGTCAGCGCCTATAGAAATATAGGAACAAAGCGTCCCCTCACCTCCACCAAAATATAAAAGCACTTAACAAAGTGAGTTTTGTTAAGTGTTTTTAATTCAGTAACACTAATACTATTAATCTAATATATTAATAATGTCGGGGCGTAGCGCAGTTTGGTAGCGCACATGGTTTGGGACCATGGGGCCGAAGGTTCGAATCCTTTCGCCCCGACCATTTAATTAATCATGGCGACATAGCCAAGTGTTAAGGCTAAGGACCGCAAGTCCTTGATCCCCTAGTTCAAATCTGGGTGTCGCCTCCAATTAAAAGAGACTAAGTTTACTAGTAAATGTAAACTTAGTCTCTTTTATTATTATAGTGACATAAATGTTGCATAAAATTTTTCCTTCTTTTGCAATAATTCTTCTGAATATCGACCGTTTCTAGGAGTGATTCGTTTGTACTCGTTGATAATAAGACTACAGCGGCTCTTCTTTTTATTTATTATAAGGTAAGGTTCAATACATTTTAGAAGTTCGTATGCACAATTATGGCGAATCATAAGAGCCCATGAATCTTTATGCTTTTCTGGATTGTAGTTTCTTTTCTTAACAATATTACCTGCTCCAAGGGTATCTCTTAACCACTGGAGGAGTTCATAATCCGTAGAAGCAATTGTAATTGTAGGAGATGGGTAACATCCCTTTTTATGAGTAGTTAAGGTTATCGTTCCTTCCCCATCAATAATACCCGCAATATATGCATATTGAACTGAACTTAACTCTTTAAGCATAAACCCCTCCGAACAAACGTTCTTTATTTTTATTATAGCATAAATAAAAGTAAGTTTTGAATACAAATGTTTCCTAGACTAACAATATCTATAGACTTTCTCTTAGAACCGGAATCAATTTTGAGGAAGGTTGGTGATTTGTCCAAAATGCTTTATCCTTTGGCTTACAAGGGATAAAGCATTATTTATTCTGCTAAAAATGCTAATATTGTGCAAAGGCTTTTTAAAGCGTTATTTTTGTCGAAATTATCTGGTAATTCAGGAAGGAAATAGAAATATTAAGAAGAATATCTAATAATTAGGAATTAGCAATTATACAAAAATAAATAAATGTTTATTCCCTAAGGCATTCATTTGCTACATATTTGTTAGAGGGGGGAACTGATTTAAGATATATTCAAGAATTGCTAGGTCATATAAGTTCTAAAACTACAGAAATTTATACCCAGAAAGAACCCTTGGAACCCTTGGGGTCAGGCTTGAATAATTCCCTAATTTGCCTTAATCTATCTATAGAAGTCTTAGTTAAGGTGGTGATAAAATGGCGCGAAGACCCAGGGTGGAGTACCCCGGAGCATTATATCATGTTATTTGCAGGGGAAATAATGGTGAAGACATTCTAAGCCAGGAAAAGGATAAAATAGAATACATAGAAATACTGAAGAAATACAAAATCCGTTATGGGTTTAATCTCTATGCATACTGCATTATGGATAATCATGTCCACTTGCTAGTGGAAACAGGGGTTATCCCCCTGTCAAAAATCATGCAGGGCATCCAACAGAGTTTTACCCAAAGGTATAATAAACGATATCAGAGGACAGGCCACGTATTTCAGCAAAGATATAAGGCTAAATTATGTGATATGGAAAATTATTTGCTGCAGTTGATAAAATATATTCACCATAATCCGATAAAGGCACGGATTAGCGGTCTTTCCTATAATTGGAGCAGCCATTATAACTATGCAAAAGGTCTAGGAAATAGTTTAGTGGATGTGGAATCTATTCTAAATTTACTTTCGGAAGACCGTAATCGGGCTATAAAACTGTATAGGAGTTTATGGAATTTCAGGAGGATGAATTAGAATTAGAACAATGTATGCTGGAAATTGATAGTTTTGAAGATTCAAATACGGAACACAAACCTAAGAATAATATTAGAAGCTTATTAGATTGTGACTACATAATAGATCATGTATGTGAAATAACGGGACTGGCTAGAGAAGACCTTATTAGGAGGAGTAGGGTACAAAAGCTTTCTGACGCCCGAAAAATAATCGTATTATTGTGTAATAAATATAGCGGTATTTCTTCTTCGGTTCTAGCCAATCAATTAAACACTCCTTTGTCGATGGTATCCAAAATTAGAAGTGAGGATAGTAAGTTGTCCCAGAGTGCGGAATTACCGCTGCAAGAAATTGAGAATAAGGGAATTATTCAAGCCTGACCCCAAGGGTGTTTCCCTCAGGGGTCAAGGGTGTGCATTGTACCATTTTATAGTAGATTAGCCAAGATACAAAAAACACACCGCAAGGTGTGTTTTTTGTATCTTGGTGGAGAATAGAGCAGAGATCGAACCCTTTCGGGGGATTGGGGGAAACTAAATGTTTCGCTCCCAGGAATATACTTGTGAGAATTAGTTCTTCCGTCATGTTATGGGGTGAAAAATATTGTTCCAGTATACATAACATTTCCCTGGAGGAAAATGGAACTTTAAAGAGTTATAATGTGGTTTCTTAGCAGGATATTTGTAATCTCAAGTGTAATTCTAAATAAATGCATTAATAAAGATGATTTAATCTTATAAGATAGCGAGCCACTTAGAAAAAAATTTGCCTTAATGCTAACTATAAAGAAGGAGGATGTGCTTATGAATAATAAACTGAAGAAAACAGTCACGACAATATTGTTAACCTTATTTTTTATTACCTTGTTCAATACCCAAAAAGTTGAAGCTGCAGATGTCACCGCCCAGGATCTTATGGGGTCCTGGGATGCCCGGCTGAAGATCAATAAGCTGGAAGTGTTCGGAACCATGCAGAAACAGAAAGATGCCGCCTACAAACAGGAACAGGAGCCCCAAAAGGTAACTTTTTCAATGCATGAGGGAAAACTGGCGGTCAGCTTCGGCTCAGTTCCGGTGCCTATTTCACTGAGCGGCGGAAAGATAAGCGGCACAGAAGCAGTAAGTGTAGGCTTTTTCCCCATTAATGAGATGATACTGGAAGGAACGGTAAAAAAGACCGCAAACGGAATTGATTTCACCATTAACACATGGGGCGAAGCATTCAACAAAGACCGGAAAAACGGCTGGATATACTCTTATACTTATACGAATGCACCGGCGTCTGCCGAGCCGTCAGCATCCAAGCCGCCTGCGGCCGAAGAACCAGCAGAAGTTGAGGAACAGGCCGTTGAAGAGGTGATTCCTGTTGAATTAATTACCATCGAACCGGGACTTTTTCGTCTTAAAGTAGGTGCCCAAAGACAGCTCAATGTAAAGATTAAGCCGCCAGGCGCCAATGCTGCTGATGTCATCGTCAAATCCTACGATTCAAATGTTATTGACATCAATGGGCAAGCCGTGGTTACAGGACGAAATGCAGGATATTCAGAAATCGTGGCTTCCACCCGTGATGGTAAGATTCAAACCAAAAGCAGGGTATTCGTGGGTAGTGAAACAGAAGTAGTGAGCGCGGTACTGGACAATATCTGGACCAAATCAAAAGAGTTCCTGGCTGGCGAATCCTTTAAGGTCAAGGTATCAGATGGTAATTGCGGGGTGAGGGGATGATGCAGATTATGAATAGAAGCAAAGCTGATTCCAGATTTATGCTGGCATTGTGCGTACTGATATTAGCTGTGGTACTCGCCGGGTGTTCGGGCAAGACTGGGGACACAGAGCAGCAAGTTTCTGAGCAATATGATTATAAGGGAGAACTAAAGGGTAATCTAGCTCACGGTTACGGAACTATGCATGAAAAAGGAGCTTTAATCTATGAAGGGGAGTTCAAAGACGGTATCATTCATGGTCAGGGTAAACTATATGAGAACAATGTACTGAAATATGAAGGTGAATTTAAGGATGCTAAGGCTTTAGGAAAGGGGATAATTTATAGTAAGGCTGGCAAGAAAATGTTTGAGGGGACTATTACAGAAAACGACGGAGAGAATTACCAAGGAACGGGCACTCTTTATAATGAACAGGAAGAACCGGTCTACCAGGGAGAGGTATCGGTAAAAGGCAGCAAGGTGGATTTTGCCGCCAAAGGTAAAATCCTCTATCCCAACGGCGCAGTGTTTTATAACGGAGAGTTGAAGGATGGCATGCCGGCAGGGAAAGGGACCTACTATGATCCGGAAGGAAATATATTGGAGAACAATTAATCTATACATAGCTAATGGATTTTAATTGTTTGTAAATATTGCCCAGTGCAGATTGTGTGTTGAACACATGAAAAACATATAGCGGTATTTCTTCCTCGGTTTTAGCCAATCAATTAAACATTCCTCTGTCGATGGTATCCAAAATTAGAAGTGGGGATAGTAAGTTGTCTCAGAGTGCGGAATTACTGCTGCAAGAAATTGAGAATAAGGGAATTATTCAAGCCTGACCCCAAAGATTAAAATTAAAAAATGGTGTTTTATAACTCCTTACTATAAAAACAAAGACTTGCTAGAACATCTTAATACAAAAAAAGAAGAAATAATTCTAGAAATAACTAAGAAAAGACTTGATTACTTAGATGTTAATTTTGATGTAGTGGTGATGGTGGCAGATGACTTTTTAAAGGAGATAGGGATTTTAATTAACTTAAAAAAGTACAAGCTTAATATTAATGTAGAGCATATTAGGTCTAATAGGAGTTGGCGTGAATGCTCCTCCCCCTTAGTACAGAACTTATTTAGAAAAATATCAGCTGTTACACCTGAGCGAGAAACCGAAGACGGCAAAAAGCGTGTTGATACGGTTGTATCGATATATATGGATTATTACCTCAAAGGCATTAAAATATTAAACCTACTACAGACAGAATTCCCCGATTATTATGAAAAGCTAATTGAAATAAAGGATGTATGTGAAAGTGATGTTCAGGTTAAATGTTGTTTAAATGAAGCAGGAATTGATAATAACAAAGCTGTTCTCACTACAATTATTAAGGAATTCCAAACAACGTTGATGACTGAATTTGGAAATGTAATGTCGATAAACATGATCGAGGAATTAAAAAATCAGATAATTAGTAGTTGGTTACTATACTGTCCAATGGATTTTAGGTGATAAAATGAATGATAATTTGTTATTTGAAGATATTAATAGCTTTACTTTTACAAAAAGACCAATGCCTGTACCATATAATTATAGAATAATGTATAAAGTAGCTCAAATAACTTTGATTATTGGTATTTGCTGCCGTAAGGGTTCCTCTTGTTCATTATTAAAATTACACTTTATTTCTTGGGGTTTAACTTCTAAAAAAGAAATGGATGCTTTAGCCTACTTCGCAAATAAAAAAAAGGGGAGTGTATATCCTTATATTAAGTTTGATCCAGCTTTAAATAGAGCGCTTGCTTTTGCAGTATCTGAGCAAATAATTCTACAACAATCTAACGGTAAATACTTATTAGGCGAAAAGGGGAAGAAATTTTTTGACGAGTTAATTGAAAATCAAGATCTTTTAAAGATTGAAAAAAATTTTTTAGCAAGTATCTCAACCAAACTACCCGAAAATAAAATCCATAGTATTTTAGGTGACTGGAGGATTTATACATGATTAAAATAAACGCTCTTAAAATTATTATAGAATCTGAGAAGGGGCAGTTTGGCATACGAGAGACCTTTAATGATAAGATTAATTTTATCGCAAGTTATAAAAATACTCGAGGTAAAAGTTCTGTTATCGAGGCTATATATTATTGTTTAGGGTTGGAGGAGTTACTTGGTGGAATAAATGACCACGCTTTAAGACCTGTTTTTAGGAAGGAATTAGAATATCTGGATGCTAAATTAGCAGTTATTGAAACTGATTTTTTTTTAGAAATAGAAAATAGTATATCCGAGTGTGTTACTTTACGTAGAAGTGCAAATAAAGAGGGTAGAAAACCTGCATTGATTTCAGTTTATAATGGGAATTTAATAGAATCATTAGAAGGAAAGGCTCTTTATGAGGATATGTATGTGCACTCCCCTGGTTCGGCAACCAATGAAAAGGGGTTTCACAAATTTTTGGAGGAATTCATAGAATGGGATTTACCGTTAGTACCCACATATGAAGAAGAGGAGAGAAAATTATATTTACAAACTATTTTTTCTGCACTGTTTATTGAACAAAAGCGTGGATGGTCAGATGTTTTAGCCACTATACCTACCAAATTTAAAATTAAAGATGTACAAAAAAGGGTAATAGAATTCCTAATAAATCTGGAAACTCTAGAGACAAAAAAAAAGAAACAAGTGTGTAAGACTACTGAAAAAAAGTTAAAAAATTTATGGGACGAGAATATAAAATATATTATGTCTACTCTTTTTCGAAGCAATTGCTTAATATATGGATTGCCTAAAAACCCGGAGATACTAGATAGTAACTTTGAAAGTAAAATATCACTAATTAAAAAATTAGGGCAACAAAATGATATGTTATTAGCCGAATATATTCAGAAATGCCAGCTTGAACTTGATAAACTAAATGTACAAGAAAATATTGCTGTTGGAGAAACTTCGGATCAACTGGAGATTGAACTATCTTATAAGAATGAGGAATTATTAACTTTAGAAAACGAGTTAGTAGAAGCAAATAATAAAGTTGTTTTTGAGATAGAAAATCTTGAGGTGTTAGAAGAAAGGTTAGAAATAATAAAAAATGATCTAAGTAATAATAAGGATGCGTTAAAGATTAAAAATCTGGGTTCTACTCAAGGGTGGGAAATAAATAAAGACTTTTGTCCGACCTGTCATCAAAAAATACATGATAGCTTACTTCCGCAGAATATAGAGTATAATCTAATGACTATTGAAGAAAACATTAAGCATTTAGTTGCTCAGAAAGAAATGTTAGAATTTACTATCGGAAATAGCAAAACTCTTATCGAAAAACTCAAAATCAATATAGCTACTGTCGAATCACAAATGATAGCTAATAGAAAAATAATACGATCTTTAAAAGCTGATTTATCTTCCAATGAGCAGAATGTATCGGAAACATATATACGTAGAAAAATCTATTTAGAAAATGAAATTGAGAAATTCAATGATCTAGTGGAAGATATTGAATCCAAAATCAAAGAGCTTGGTGAATTATCAAGTAAGTGGAAACAATTGGAGATTAAAAAAAGCCAGTTACCAGAAAAATTTACTGAATTAGACATAAAAAAATTAAAGTATTTTGAAGAAATTTTTAAAAATAGTCTTAGTTTATATGGATTTAGCAGTACTAAACCTGAGGATGTTGAGATATCTAAGGAAAAATATCTACCAACAATAGAAGGTTTTGACATGAAATTTGATTCTTCAGCGAGTGATAATATTAGAGCTATATGGGCCTTTACAGTTTCAATCCTTAATATCTCTAATTATTTTTCAGGCAATCACCCTAACATATTAATTTTTGATGAGCCTGATCAACAAAGTATTGAATATGCACATATGGAGAAGTTTATTAAAAGTCTGATTACTCTCAAACCAAGATGTCAAGTTTTTATAGGTATCACTTTAAAGGATGAAAAAATAGTTAAGTTAATTGAAAAAATGGATAAAAAGGATTATAAGCTAATTTTATTTAAAGATAAAGCAATCCAACCGTTAAAAAACAATTAGAAAATCATGGATTGAATTTAATTGTTGCTTAACCTTCATTGACCAAATAGTGGTTACTAGTTTGATGAAAACATCAGAAAGGATGGATTATAAACTTATAGTGTAGCTTGGTAAACATTGAGAAGAATATTCACGAATACGGTATCCTTAACCCCAAAAATCCTGAAAATAGAAATATGCTAACACCAGAAAATGTATTATTTTAACAAGTGTTAATGACAATAGACAAAACTTATCGGTCAAAAGAATATGAAAAGGGTAGTATTTGATTACTATATGATTTAAGTTTTCCGTTTAGATTGGAAATTATTTGCTATAGCAAATTTTGTGGGGTAAAACAACGTGTATCTAAATTAACCAAACAACACAAGAAACCAAACACACACCGCAAGGTGTGTTTTTTGTTTCTTGACGGTTTTAATGGGCGAACCCATGACCTGAGGGGGATTGGGGGAGAGGCTCCCCCATTATAATAAGGAGGGGCACAGCGAAGCGTCCTGGGGAACGCATGGGTTCCCCGGGAAAAGGGCCTTGCCCTTGGTAAGGCGGTTCGATCCCCCTTAGCTCCACCAAATGAAAACGAAATTTAATGTTTGTTAAGCGTTTTTATTTATTTATGCGAAAGTATCACTACCTCTGACCCGGAATAACCTACCGCTAAATTGGAAAATAGAACATGTTAACCCCAAAATATAGATTTTTACCAGAATCCTGTAGTAATATCAGATATTATTACAGGATTCTTTTATTTAACAGGAGGAGGTAAAGCATGGGGAAGAGGTTTTTAGCTGTTATGTTAGTATTTTTAATGATGTTTTCCTTACTGCCAGTGGGAGCCTTTGCCGCAAGTAAGGGTAATGAGGGTAACGAAGGTAGTGAAAAAACCGTTGTTTTTACTATTGATCAAAAAAACTATCTAAGTGGCGGCAACATAGTCCAAACAGATGTAGCCCCATATATAAAAAGCCTAGGGGATGGTACTATCGGTGGTAGAACCATGGTGCCGGTAGCCTTTTTAGCCCCAGCTTTAGGAACGGAGCCGGCGGTTTGGCATCCTCAAGAGAGAAGGGTAACCATCAAAAAGGGTAATGACCTTATCTCTATAACCATTGGCAGCAAAGAACTAGTGATAAACGGCAAAAAACTGTTAATGGATGTGGAAGCAGAGATCAAGGATACAGGGGATGGCACCGGGGGAAGAACTATGCTGCCTATATCCTTTATAGCCAAGGCCTTGGAAGTAGCCTATCAATGGGAACCTATTAGTAGAACAGTATCATTCTATGGCTATACAAAAACCTATAGCGAAAAAGGAACCTTTGGCCCCCAATCAGGGCTTGAGACCATAGATGGCAGTGTAGTGGTAAAAGCCGATGGAGTTATATTACAAAACCTAGTTATCAAAGGCAATCTCACCATCGCTGAAGAAGTAGGTGATGGTGATGTTACCCTGAACAATATTACAGTAAATGGTGAGACCTATATCCGCGGAGGCGGTAAAGACAGTATCCATATCAATGGCGGTCAATACAAAAATATTACCGTGCAAAATGTAAATGGTAAAGTTAGAGTAGTAGCCAAGGACGTAAACAATCTCCCTGTAGTCATCTCGGAAGATGCTAAAGGAGAAGAAATAATTTTGGAGGGTAATTTCTCCAGTGTAAAAGTAGAGGCAGAAGGAATAAATATTTCAACCCAAGGCAATACAACCATCAAAGAAATCATAGTTTCAGAAACAGCCAAAGAAACTAAGCTAAACCTGGCTAAAAACACAACTGTTGAAAAGGTGGTACTGGACAGTAAGACAGAAGTGAAAGGTACAGGTACCATTAAAGAAGCCGAGATAAAGGCGGACGGGGTACAGTTTGAGAAAAAGCCAGAAAAGCAAACTGTATCAGAAAAAGTAAAGGAAGCACCTAAGGTGGAAACCCCTGCTTCCCAGCCATCAACGGGTGGTAGCAGTGGCGGTGGCGGAAGCTCTACTAAACCCGTTACAGGAGTAAGTTTGAATCATTCCTCAGCAACAATGATCCTGGGAGGAGAAACATTAGAGCTGATACCCACGGTGACACCGGATAATGCTACCAATAAAAGTGTAACATGGTCTTCCGACGTGGAAGATGTAGCCACAGTAGATAGTAATGGAGTAGTAACAGCAGTAGGAGTCGGAACGGCTACTATTACTGTAACAACAGAAGATGGCAATAAGACGGCTACTTGTACTGTTACTGTAGTTCAAGCTGTGCCTGTAACAATAACCGGTTACGAAGGTAGCGAAACAGAGGTAGTAATACCGAAGTTTATAGAAGGAAGTAAAATAGATACTATTGATTTCACAATAGCAGAAACCTTGGGAGCTGATGAAGTAGGGATAGTGACAAAAATCGGCGATTGGGCACTTTCATATCCAGCTGTACCCAAAACCAAATTTACCATACCCGACAGTGTAAAAATTATAGGAGAGGGTGCCTTTTCAGGAAATGCCCTTACTCATATAGAAATACCTGACAGTGTGACAGAGATTGGGTATTGGGCTTTTTCCTACAATAATCTTACTAGTATTATAATACCCGATAGTGTTACTAGCATTGGTGAAGAAGCATTTGAAAATAACCAACTTACTGGGATAACAATACCAGACAGCCTTAAAATCGATAAATCCAACGGTATAGTGAGCTTAAATATAGGTCCTGGGGCATTCGGGTACAATTCCTTTGCTGACTTTGCAAATATCAAGCTACCTGATGGAATAACAATCATAGAAGACTGGTTTAGTAATAATGAGCATCTTACTAGCCTAGATTTACCAGAGGGTATAACCACCATAGGAAACAACGCCTTTCAAAACTGCGGGCTTAAAAGTGTATCTATACCTGACAGTGTAAAAAGTATCGGTAATGAAGCCTTCGCATACAATGCACTTACCAGTATAGTGATACCCGATAGCCTCAAGATAGAAAAAGATGGGGAAACAAGCCTAAACATTGGAAGAAATGCTTTTTCTTTTAACGAATTTACTAATTTTTCCAACATAGAGATGCCTCATGACATCACAATTATAGAAAACTGGTTTCAAGGCAATAACGAAATAACCGATTTAAGCATACCTAGCAATATTAAGAAGATTGGCCATGGGGCCTTCCAAAGCTCAGGCCTTGAAACAGTAGTGATACCAGATGGTGTTACTGATATTGGATTTAATGCTTTTAATTATAATAAACTTATTTCTATTAATATACCTAATAGCGTAACTAGCATTGGCGGTAGTGCTTTTGCTTGGAATAAGCTAACTGCAGTTGAAATACCGGATAGTGTAAAATCTATTGGTAGTTTTGCTTTTCAATATAATAATATTACTAGCATCACCATAGGTGAAGGAGTAGAGTTAGGAAATAAAATAATTAATAACAACGATGATAACGTTGCTGATTACTTCCTTGATGTGTATAACGGTGCCGGCACCTATACAGGTACTCAAACAGGACCTTGGACCAAGGTAATGCCTGATACTTCAGTATCAACTGCCAGCCTAACATCTGCCCAATCAGTACAGGCAGGGGATAATAATGTAACTATAGCTATCCAACTTAAAGATAGCCAGGGAAATGCCTTAGGGGGGACTTACGATATTTGTGTATCAGGTCAGTTAGGACAGTCATCTGTGATGCTCAAGGAATCTGATAAAGTTCATTTTAACTCTCAAGGTGAAGCAACTATTAATCTATCTATACATACAGCAGGTACTTATAATGATGCAAAGGTAGAATTAAAGACGGCATCAGATACATGGAGCACAATAGGGAATACCTTTAGCATAGAAGTAACTCGCGGAGAGGCAGCAAAGCTTGGTATAGCACGCCAGCCCTTTGCTGATAAGGATAATCCTCAGCCTATAATCCATGTGCTAGATGAGTATGGCAACATTGTTACCGATTTTAATCTGGAGGTTACAGCAGCAGTAGGAGTAGGAGTAGGAGACTGGACATTAGAAGGAACAACCCCTGTAACAGCCTTAGGAGGAATAGCTACATTTGGAGATTTAACACCTAAAACGACTTCAGATGTTTTAAATGCAACCATTGTTTTTAGTGGGGTAGATTTGACACCGGTTGAATCCGAACCTTTTCAAGTCCTTACCCCTAAAATCCTCGCAGATGAATCCTACACAACTGGTCAATTTGGAAAAATTGAATATGTCAATGTTAAGTTCTCTGAACCAGTTACATATAGCACAAGTGTAGCTGATTATACAGTAGCTGATGCGGTGTATAGTCAGTCTATTACGGTACAAAATGTTACATCAATAAGCTTCGATGAAGTTCGTTTAACCCTCGATACGTTGGATGAAGATAATTATACAGGTGTTGTATCAGTAACCCCTGCTGAAGGTGCAATTACCAACTCATTTGGTAATACAGTGGCTAGTGCTCCTGTGAATATTAAAGATAAAGTAAAACCAGCTATGTCACATGCTGTGATTGTTTCTGATGATACAGCAAGGATATATTTTTCTGAACGGATAACAATTGATAATCCTGAAAAGGGCCGCTTCCAATATGATCCTGTTGGTGGTCCAGGTTCGACGCGGCTAGATGAAGATGCTCCACCTAATATTATTTCTGACAGAGAAGTACTCGTCACATTTACAGGTGCCTTTTCATCGGAGATTACAAGAGATAGTTTGTTTGCTTATTCTCCGGATGAAGGAGGAAGCTCTTCTAATATCAAGGATTTAGCTGGGAATGAAGCAGAAGGTTATACAATTTATGGTCGCTATATTAGTAGAAACTAAATAAAATAATCAAAATCCTTTCTCCGTAACTAAATGGAGAAAGGATTTTTTTTATTGCAAGAAACTGTCATAACCTACTGCAGGTTTTTAAAAGAACTTTGTCGTAATAGAGTATAAAGAAAAAATATCTGGAGGCTCCATGAAGCGAGACAAAAAATTTAAACAAACTTTCATAAAAATTATACTATTAATCTTTTTCCTAAATATTTTCCCGCCCTTTAATGCCTATGGACAAAATAATTCTTCTAATGAATCTGAGCCAAGGGCAGTGAATGGTGTTATTGATTTAAGTGACTTTACGGAAAATACATATAAAAATATCAAGCTCGACGGTCAATGGGAATTCTATTGGAATGAATTATTTACTCCCGAGGAGTTGGACAAGCCCAGGGAAAAATCATATATCTCTATCCCCGGGTCATGGAACAGCTTTGAAGTTGACGGTGAGCCCATAGGGGGAGACGGATATGCTACTTTCAGGCTGACGATAAAACTGCCGGAAGATGCAGGGGCTTTAGCCTTGAAGCTTCCTTCTATCTATACAGCCCATAAATTATGGGTGAATGGGGAGTTAGTCAGTGAAGAAGGAGAGGTAGGTCAATCAAAAGAAGAAGCTAGGGCAAGGCACTATCGTAAAGTAGTGCCTATTCAACCAGAGAATGGTGAGGTTGTTCTTGTTTTTCAGGTTTCTAACTTTATGCACAGAATGGGAGGAATCTGGCAGCCAATACTCATTGGCGACTACAATACCATAAAAAATAACTATGATATGAGTACGGTTTCTGATGCATTTCTTTTCGGTATCCTATTTGTACTGGGATTTTTCTATATGGCATTTTACTTTATAAGAAGACGGGAAAAAAGTGCCCTATACTTCGGTATTTTTGCTCTGATTATGTCCTTTAGAATTATTTCAGTGGGCAATATTTTGATTGTTAGGTTTTTTGAAACCATACCCCAAGAAGCTGTTTTAAGATTGGAGTATATGACCTTTTATGGAGGTATGGTGGCATACACAGGGTTTGTTTATTCTATGTTTCCAAAAGAAGCATCAAAAAAAGTCTGGTTTGTGGTTGGGGTAGTAACCCTTATTGAGACTCTAGTGGTTTTATTTACTTCACCCAGCTTCTTTTCCAGGATACTATACATATATCAAATTTTTGCAGTCATTCTCCTGGCCTACTTAGTGTTTATTATCATTAAAGCAGCAGTAAGAGGAAAAAAAGAAGCATGGCTGGTTATGATAAGTGGAGTTATTTTCTTTGGCACAGCTGTTAATGACATGCTATTTTATAATGAAAAAATCAATACAGGTAACCTATATCCACTGGGTCTTTTGGCACTGGTATTTACCCAAGCCCTGTTGTTATTAAAAAGATTTACCAATGCCTTTTCAACGGTGGAAATCTTAAATACAAAACTTATTGAAAAGGATAAATTAAAGGATGAATTTCTTGACGATGTGGCCCATGGGATTCTAACGCCTACCAATGGTATGGTGGGTATAGCCGAAGCCCTTTACGATGGTAAGGATGGAGGATTGAATGAGGCGCAAAAATCAAATCTAGAGCTTATAATTTCCAATGGTAGACGACTTGGCAACTTAGTGAAGGACATACAGGACTTTTCCAGGTTGAAAAACAGGGACATTGAGCTTAAAATGGATAATTTAGATTTAAACTATGTGTCTGAATCGGTTATGGCCATATGTAGAACCTTAGTTGATAATTCCAAGGTAGAATTGGTAAATGAAATATCCCCAAATGAGTTTTATATTAAAGCAGATGAGACTAGAATTTACCAAATCTTCTTTAATCTTGTTGAGAATGCCATTAAGTATACAACTTCCGGTAAAGTAGGTATTTCCGCAACTAAAAAGGGTAAGGATGTGGAAGTTACAGTATATGATACGGGTATTGGAATACCTAAAGATAAGCTCCATACCATATTTGAACCCTATGTTCAGGTTTCTGAAGGTCAGAACATAGGCTATGGTGGTTTTGGGTTGGGACTATTTATTACTAAAAATCTTATAGAGTTACATGGAGGAAGGATAAAGGTACACTCTGAAGAAGGCAAAGGTACGAAGTTTGTATTTTCATTCCCTGGGGGAGAGAAACCCATTGAAAGCAAGGACAATCTCCACCTAACCACTGCCAATCATTTAAATTCACACTGGGCACAAAATAAAGAGATGGAGCAGGATAAAACCTATAGGATTCTTGTGGTTGATGATGAAGCTGTTAACAGACAGGTTCTGGAAAGTCATCTCACCCATGAAGGCTATACTGTCCATACTTTGGCCAGTGGTGGGGAGGCCCTTAGTCTAATCAAGGGAGGCAAAGGCTACGACCTTATTATTCTTGATATTATGATGCCAGAGATGACTGGGTTTGAAGTTTGTCAGGAAGTTAGGAAGATACATACCCTTTCTGAATTGCCTATACTGGTTATTTCAGTAAAAAATAGAACAGAAGATATTATAAAGATTTTAGAACTTGGAGCCAATGACTATTTATCTAGGTCCTTTGACAAAAAGGAATTATTGGCTAGAGTAAAAACCCTTATTATGATGAGAAAATCTGTAAGAGAGGCTTTAGAAGCCCAGATAGGTTTCTTACAGGCCCAAATAAAACCCCATTTTTTATATAATGCTTTGAACAGTATTATGGGGTTGTGCATTGACCAGCCTGAGAAAGCCTATAATCTTTTGGGTGAGTTTAGCAACTACCTTAGAGGAAAATTTGGACTGAAAAGTATGGATAGTCCTATCTCCCTGGGGAAAGAAATTGATTTTATTAAATCCTATATGAGTATTGAGAAAGCGCGATTTGGAGACAAACTTGAATTTGAGCTCAACATAGAGGCAGGTCAAAATTTGCTTATACCTCCTTTGATTCTTCAACCCCTTGTGGAAAATGCGGTTAAGCATGGGATTTATCCTAAACCCGATGGAGGAAAGGTTGTAATATCGGCGAAAACGGAGGAGAAAGAGACTATAATCTCAGTGGAGGATAATGGGATAGGGATGTCCAGGGAAAGAATTACCGCTATACTTACAGGTTCTAGCTCTGGGCAAGGAATAGGACTTAAAAATGTTGATGAACGGTTAAAGCTTTACTACGGGCAAGGGCTTATTATTGAAAGTTCTCCCGGCAAAGGGACTAAAATTTATCTAAAGATTCCGGATTACTTACCTTAAGGGAGGAGGTAGAATTTTGCTTAGGGCAATCTTAGTAGATGACGAGGTTTTAGCATTAAAAAATCTAAAGTTTGTATTAAGTCAATTTGCAGATATAGTAATTGAAGCAAGTATTGCTAATCCCCTGGAGGCTCTGGTGAAAATTGGGGGCATTAAGCCCGATGTGGTTTTTTTGGATATAGAAATGCCTCGAATAAACGGATTTGTTGTGGCCGAGGAAATACTGAAGGTTTCGGCACAAACCTTAGTTGTTTTTGTTACCGCTTATGACGAATATGCAGTCAAAGCATTTGAAACAAATGCTATAGACTACATTCTAAAACCGGCATCGCCAGAAAGGATAAAACACACATTAGAGAAAATAAGAGAAAGATATAGTATTAGGAAATCCTTAGAAGAATATCAGAGTTCAATCAGGAATGCCTCGGGTATGTTGGATTTTAAAATTGACAAGGTGATAGCCTGGAAAAATGATCGGATATTTCTTTTTGGTACGGAGGAAATACTGTATTTTACGTTAATGGACGGGGAAGCTGTGGTGGTTACCGAAGGTGATACATACAAGGTCAAGGGAACACTAAATAGTTGGGAGGAAAGTCTTAAAAAATTAGGGTTTTTTCGATGTCATAAAAGCTATCTTATCAATATAGATAAGATAGCTGTCATAAGTCCCATGTTTAAAAATACCTTTGCCATCAGACTAAAAAACTGCGCCACGGAAATTCCTGTAAGCCGCCGCTATGCCGTAGAGTTTAAGAAAAATTTTATATGGGGGTGACAAGGATGATAAGCAAGAGTGGAATATATCATACGATTTCTACTAATTTAGTTTTGATCTCATGAAAAAAACTGAGTTTTGGAAGAAAGATGCCTGCATCTAGATTAGCCAAACAATACATAAAAAATTGAAACAAAAGGACTTGAACCCTCGTGGTTTAAGTCCTTTTGTTTTCCCATAAAAAAATATAGACAATTATACGCTCGTTTTGCGGAATTAAAATGATAGACTCTTGCCTGAAAGAAAGAATACAAAAACATATATACTCGTTTTGACAACGTATCAATATTTTGATAAAATGTGAGTACAAACCGAATGGAGGTGTTGTAATGGCTACTATTAGACCAAGTTCGGACTTACGCAATAAATACAATGAAATATCAGAGTTTTGCAATAAATATAATGAACCAGTGTTTATCACTAAGAATGGTACAGGGGATCTCGTTGTCTTGTCAAATGAGGAATATGAGCGTTTGAGCGGAAAATACGAACTGTACCGCCTACTTGACGAAGGTCTGGCATCCATGAAAAAAGGAACAGGCCGTCCAGCGGAGGAAGTATTTGCTGAGATAGCGAGGGAATTTGGCTTTGACAGAGTATAAGATTGTCATCGAACTCCCCGCTCAAAGAGATTTGCAAGGTATTCTCCGTTATATAACGGACACGCTGAAAGAGCCTGTTGTTGCTAGGCGAATTTATACATCAATCAAGGAGCAGATTCTGATGCTGAGTCAAATGCCGTTGCGGCACAGCGTTGTTCAGGATCAACCGTATGCTGCAATAGGAGTCCGCAGGTTGTTGGTTGAAAATTATATCGCATTCTATATTATTAATGAAGCAAAGTGCGAAGTACACGTTCTGCGTATCCTCTATAACCGCAGAGAGTGGCAGAATATTTTATAAAACCAAATAGGAAGATGATGAGGCATCTTTTTTAGATGCGTCGGGCGCTATACCTTGAGCTATTCAGCTCTTTGACACCGGACCTATGCTGAATTCTTCCCCACTTGGGAATATCGCCCTGTTCACGGAATTGACTTGGAGACGTATTACGAAAGCAACATGGACGATGAAAAATACGTCAGTAAAATTCTGGATACCCGTCAGAGGAAGTAACTCACATCATAATAGAAATCCATTGTGAGTGGCATCTATATTCACCTAGCTTGCCAAATAATCTACCATCTATTGATAAGAAGTATTTGTCAATAGATGGTTTTTATTTTGCCCTGGATGTCCCGGTAATAAAGCCGTTCCTGCCAATTTTGAGGAGCGGCTTTTACTGTTTAGTGCTGTTTTGAACGGAATATTATTGGCGGTGATTGGATTAAGCCACGCTTTTTCAGTGGTCATGGCAAGAATAATTGTTGAAAATTAGGCAGGGGTGCGCATATCTAAAGGCATCGTTAAAAGATAGGGATAATCGTTAAAAATTAGCTAATCGTTCAATGGGGTCATTAGATAATATTTGGATATTTTCCGTAGACGTCGCACGTTGAGACAGTCGTGTTGATAGGGAAGGAATAGCTTGGTACCAAAGGATTTAGAGGTTTTTAAGTAAAAACGAGAGTGTCTTTTATGTTCCCTCAGACGGATAGTTTGAGGGTTTTTTGAACCCCTGGGGGTCTACTTTTACGCAGAAATATACTATGGCGCAAAACATAATGGGAGTTTTGTATAAATGTATGATTTATTTGAAGGGTTTTCTTATTCGAGAAAGAACAATTAAAAATTAGAGTTTTTTATTATTAACTCAACTTTCGCAGACTGAAATAGGCAGGTAAGCCTTGATGTAGTTAGGTAAGTCTGCGAACCATTGTTGTAGTTGACTTTTAATTAATCTTTGCATATTTTTGTTGCTCTTCTTTAACGTATCTTCAATAAGCTCAAGTAACTGCTGTAGAGCAACAGCCCAATCAAGGTCATTGATTTCATCACAAAGTTCATAAAACATACCACCCAGTGTTCGTTGATCACTGCTGCAGCGGTTTTGCCATGAAAGAACAATATATCTAGCAAAGACAATGGTTGTATGGCTAATTAAAGTATCATAAGAACGACCTTGAAACTCCTTTTGGAGCTTCAATAAAGATTTAGTCGTCTTGAAAAAAACTTCAATATCCCTTATGCCGATATTTTTTAAATGCCGACTTTTTGATATTTGCCGTAAAAATACGTTATCTTTACGGCAAATATCGGCATTATTATTTCAGCCCACTCAGTCTTCTTAATGTTTCGTCATCATCTGCATATTTAAATGTAACATCATCCTTGAAAACGGAATCTCCATTTTCCGCAAGCTTTCTTTGC